>JAYTTY010000596.1:0-3491 GCA_043744795.1 Zavarzinella sp.
GGCGTCCCATCGCATTCTCCTGGCTGTCTGGGCGGACTGGAGGAGAAATACACAATTCAGACCGTCAGGGGAACCCCGTTTCGGTCGGGCACATCTAGCGCGCCTGGGTCGGGCGCCGTCGGACATTTTACTTTATACCCTATGGGGGTATATGATGGGAGTCAGACGGCTTGCCGAGTCGGGGGCGAAATGGACGCAAACACGAAGAAGCGGGTGGCGACGCGGGCGAAGCGGATCGCCGGGCAGATTGCCGGCGTGCAGCGGATGCTCGACGCGGACCGCTATTGCGTGGAGGTGCTGACGCAGATCGCCGCCGTCCGGTCGGCGCTGGACGCCTTGGGCGTGGAACTCATCGCCGCCCACTTGGAGTCGTGCGTCGTCGGCCACGGCACCGATAGCGAACACGCATGCGCCAAGCCCCTGACCAAGGACGAACTCTTAACCGAACTGCGGGCCGTGCTGTCGCGGTTCCTGAAGTAACAGTCGAGCCAAGGAGAAGAGCATGCAAACGACAACGGTGACGGCCGGGGGGATTGTCTGCGGCGGGTGCGCGAACTCGGTCAAGAAGGCCCTGCTCGCCGTCCCCGGCGTGGCGGACGTGGTCGTGGAGATTGCCGACCAGCGAGTCACCGTCGCCCACGACGAGAAGGTGACGCGGGCCGCCATCGAAGGCGCCTTGAAGAAGGCCGGCTTCCTGCCGGCGTGAGGAGACCCCATGAGCGAGACACTCGCCAAGCCGACGACGCGGGCCGACATGCCGGTGATCGGAATGCACTGCGCCGCCTGCGCCGCCCGCATCGAAGGGGCGCTCGGCGATACGCCCGGCGTGGCGCGGGCGGCGGTGAACTTCGCCACCGGCCGGGCGACGGTCGAGTACGACCCGGCCGCCACCGGCCCGGATCAACTCCGCGACGCCGTCCGGGAGGCGGGCTACGACGCCGTCCTGCCCGCGCCGGACGGCCACCACATGGACGGGGAACAAGCCGCGCGGGATGCCGAATTTCGCGCGACTCGGCTCAAATTCGTCGTGGCGGCCGGCCTGACGCTGCCAGGCGCGGTGGTCGCGATGGGCGGGCACCTCATCCCGGCACTCGACTTCCCCGGCCGGGCGTGGGCCGAACTCGCGCTGGCCACGCCGGTCCTGTTCTGGGCCGGGCGGGAGTTCTTCACCGGGGCGTGGGCCGCCGCCCGCCACCGGGCGGCCGACATGAACACCCTCGTCGCCATCGGGACGTTCTCCGCTTACGCCTACAGCGTCGTGGCGACCGTCTTCCCGGCGTGGTTCACGGCCGGCCACGCGGACCACGGCGCCAACCCCGTCGGCGTGTACTACGAGGTCGCCGCGGTCATCGTCACCCTCATCTTGCTTGGCCGGCTCCTTGAATCGCGGGCGCGCACCCGCACCGGCGGCGCCATCCGGGCGCTGATCGGCCTCGCCCCGAAGACGGCCCGCGTCGAGCGGGACGGCGCCGAGAAGGATGTGCCCATTGGCGAAGTCGTTGTCGGCGACGTGGTCCGCGTCCGGCCCGGCGAAAAAGTGCCGGTGGACGGCACCGTCTTGGACGGTTCGTCATCGGTGGACGAAAGCATGTTGACCGGCGAGCCCCTTCCCGTCACCAAGCGGCCGGGCGACGCGGTGATCGGGGCCACGGTGAACGCCACCGGGTCGTTCCGCCTGACGGCCACCAAGGTGGGGGCCGACACGGTCCTTCAGCAAATCGTCCGGCTAGTACAGGAAGCCCAAGGGTCGAAGGCCCCGATCCAGAAACTCGCGGACACGGTGGCCGGGTACTTCGTGCCGGCCGTGCTTTGCCTCGCGGTCCTGACCTTCGTCGTCTGGTTCGACGTGGCCCCGCCCGAATCACGGCTCACGTTCGCCCTGCTCACGTTCGTGTCGGTCCTCATCATCGCCTGCCCATGCGCGCTCGGCCTCGCCACGCCGACGGCCGTCATGGTCGGCACCGGCCGCGGGGCGCAGGCCGGGATTCTGATCAAGGGCGGCGGGCCGCTCGAAGCGGCCGGCCGGCTCACGACGGTCGTCCTCGACAAGACGGGGACGGTGACGATGGGCAAGCCCGCCGTCACCGCCGTCTCGCCGGTCGGCCTGAGCGAACACGACCTGTTGCGCCTCGCGGCCGCGGCCGAGCAGCCGTCCGAACACCCGCTGGCCCGCGCGGTCATTGAGGCGGCAACCGCCCGCGGCCTCACCGTGCCCAAGCCCGAAAAATTCGAGGCGGTCCCCGGCCACGGGCTGGCGGCGACGGTCGAGGGCCGGGCGGTGTTGGTCGGGAATGCCCGACTCCTCACCTCTCGCAATGTCCCCTTCGACGCATCCGCGGCGGAGCAAGCGGCGGCGGCCGGGCGGACGACGCTGCTGGTCGCCGTGGACGGCGTGTACGCGGGGTTGATCGCCGTGGCCGACCCGGTGAAGCCGACTTCGAAAGCGGCCGTCGCCCGGCTCCGCGCGATGGGGTTGGAAGTCGTTCTCCTCACCGGCGACAACCGGGGCACGGCCGAGGCGGTCGCCCGCGAGGTTGGCATCGACCGCGTGGTGGCCGACGTGCTGCCCGAGGGCAAAGTGGCCGAGGTGCGGAAACTTCAAGCGGCCGGTAAAGTCGTGGCGATGGTGGGCGACGGCATCAACGACGCGCCGGCCCTCGCGGCGGCCGACGTGGGGATCGCGATGGGCACGGGCACGGACGTGGCCATCGAAGCGGCCGACATCACCCTCGTGAAAGGCGACCTGTCGGGGGTCGCGGCCGCCGTCGCCCTGTCGCGGGCGACGATGCGCGTGATCCGCCAGAATCTGTTCTTCGCCTTCGCCTACAACGTCCTCGGTATTCCAATTGCCGCCGGCGTCCTTTACCCAATCACCGGGTGGCTGCTCAGCCCGATGCTGGCGTCGGCCGCGATGGCGCTCTCGTCTGTGAGTGTGGTGACGAACGCCCTCCGGCTCGGCAAATTTGACCTCCAGCGGGGAGCCTGACATGGACGCGGCACAAATCGCGGTCACGGCCGGCGGGGCGGCGGCCGTCGGCTTCATCCTGTGGTTCTTCTTCGGCCCGCGCCGCGCGACGGCCGCCCGGGACACGGGCGCGGGGCCGCAAGAAGTCGAAGTCGTGGTCCGCGGCGGCTACACCCCCGACCGCATCGAAGTCCGGCAGGGCCGCCCGGTCCGGCTGACGTTCCTTCGCAAGGAATCGACCCCCTGCACGGCACAGGTCGTCCTCGGCGACTTCGGCATCTCACGCACGCTCCCCGAGGGCGAGCGAGTGCCCGTCGAATTCACCCCGGACAAGGCCGGCGAGTTCTCTTTTCACTGCGGGATGAACATGGTCCGCGGCACCCTCGTCGTGCGGCCGGCCCCGGAGACCACGGGCGGGCAAGAACGGCGCTAAGGATCACGAATTTATTAACTGTCCCATTTGGTCGGAATCGTGCGGGATGGCACGATAGTTCCAGGCGGGGAGTTCTTCGTCGAAGCGGATTTT
>JAYTTY010000597.1:0-3482 GCA_043744795.1 Zavarzinella sp.
GCTGACGCCTCGACGCTCGCCGTTGACAACGTGGTCGAGTCGCTGTGACGGGTAACCCGCGCTCCCCTGCCGATCGCCGCTCACCCCGCCGCCCGGCGGTCATCTTCCCACTTGTTGAGCTTATTGTACAGCGTCTTCAGACTGATGCCGAGCTCCTTGGCGGTCGTCGGCTTGTTGCCGGCGTTGCGCTCCAACGTCCGCAGGATGTGTTCCATTTCGATGTCGTGCAGGGTGCGGTTCCCCCCCGGAGCCGTCATCGGAAGAATGGTCGGGGAGCCGCTGTGGACAGCGTATTGGGCCGGTTGCAAGGTGGCCTGAGCGGGGGACGCCCCCGGGCGCAGGGCCACCTTGGTCCGCACGATTTGCGGCAGGTGGGCCGGCGTAATAGTCCCGCCGGCGGCGACGATGTAGGCGTACTCCATCGCGTTCGCCAGTTCGCGGACGTTGCCGGGCCAGTGGTACTCGAACATCGCCTGGAAGGCTTCAGGCGTAATCAGGCCGTCCACTTGTTCGATGCCGCGCTTCGCGGAGCGGGCGAGCAAGTGCAGGGCGAGCGTCGGCAAGTCTTGCAGGCGCTCGCGCAGCGGCGGCAGTTGGATCTCGAACGTGTTGAGCCGGTAGAGCAGGTCTTCCCGGAATTCGTCCTCGGCGATCATCTTCCGCAGTTCGCGGTTGGTCGCGCAGATCACGCGGACCTCGGTGCGGATCGGCTCGGTGTCGCCGACGCGGTAGAGTTCGCCGGACTCCAGGAAGCGCAGCAGCTTCACTTGGATGTTCTTGTCCAGCTCGCCCAGTTCGTCGAGGAACAGGGTGCCGCCGTTGGCGACTTCGAAGAAGCCCTTGTGGTCGCGGTCGGCGCCGGTGAACGAGCCGCGGCGGTGGCCGAACAGTTGGCTCTCGGCGAGCGTTGGGGACAAGGCCCCGCAGTTCACCGGGACGAACGGCATGTCGGCCCGCTTGCTCATCTGGTAGATCGTGCGGGCGACCACGTCCTTGCCCGTGCCCGTCTCCCCTTGGATCAGCACGGTGGCGTCGGTCGGGGCCGTCATGGCGATCAGGCCGTGAACGCCCTTCATCGCCGTGCTGTCGCCCATGAGACGGTTCGGCCCCTCGGCGGCCTGCACGCGGGTTTGCAGCGCGATGTTCTTGTTCTTGAGCTTGCGCTTCTCGGCCACCTTAATCAGGATGCCTTCGATCTCGACCAGCTTGCACGGCTTTTCGATGTAGTCGAAGGCCCCGAGGCGCATGGCCTCGACGGCGGTCTCCTTGCTGGAGTACCCGGTCATCATCACGGCTTCGGTGTCGGGGGAGAGCTGCTTGAGCCGCTCCAGCACCTGAATGCCCGTCATGTCGGGCATCTTCAGGTCGAGGATGGCGGCGTCGAACGTGCCCTTCTCCATGGCCTTGAGGGCCGAGCGGCCGTCGGGGCACACGGTGACCTCGTGCCCGAGCCGCGGCAGTTCGGCCCGCATGAGTTCTTGCAGCGAGACCTCGTCGTCCACGAACAGGACGCGAAGCGAATTAGGCGGCGTGGCCAAGACCTTCCTCCGTGATGTGCCCGTGCGTGCGCGGCTTGCCGAACGGCAGGACGTTCGGCGACTGCGGCGCTTGCGCGCCGGCCGGGTTGATGGGGAAGCGGACCGTGAAGGTCGTCCCCTGGCCCGGCCCCGCGCTCGCGGCGTTGATTTCCCCGTCGTGCTGGGCGACGATGTGGTGGCTGATGAACAGCCCCAGCCCCGTGCCTTTGCCGGTCCGGCTGCGCGTGTAGAACGGCTCGAAGATGTTGTTCAGCGTCTCCGAAGACATCCCGCACCCGGTGTCCGTGAACATCAGTTCCGCGTCCCCCCCGACCCCTTTGAGCGTGATCGTGAGGACGCCGCCGTCTTCCATGCTCTCCAGCGCGTTCACCACCAGGTTGAGGACGACGGACTTAATGTCCTCCCCGCACACCCCGGCGACGATGGCGCTGTACGGCTGGAAGACAATGCGCTTCCCGCGGCAACTTTGTAAGTGCTGGGCGATGGCGAGGACACTCTGAACCAACTCCGACAAGTCCGTCGGCTCGCGGCGGCGCTCGCCGACCCGGCTGAACTCCAGCAGGCGGCCGGTGATGCCCTTGCACCGGAAGGCCTCCGTCTGGATCATTTTCAAATACTTGGAGATGACTTCCGTTTCCTGCGGGTTGCGGGCGAGGTAGTCCCGCAGGCGACTTTCCAAGGCTTCGCTGCAAAACGCGATGCTGGCCAGCGGGTTGTTGATCTCATGGGCCACCCCGGCGGCCAGAAAGCCGACGCTCACCATCCGCTCGGACAGGACCAGTTGCTTGCTGCGCTCGTCCACCTGCGATTCCAGGTCGCGGTACACGCCGTGCAGGCGGGTCATCATCCCGTTGAAGGCGTCGGCGAGGTCTTCCAGTTCGTCCCCGGAGTCCACGACGATCGGCTCGCTGAAGTTCCCCTCGGTCACGCGCTTCACGCCGGCCTGCAAGTCGCGGATGGGCCGGAAGACCCACCCGGAAATCAGGCTGACCAGCGAGACGATCAGCAGGCCCGCGACCGCGGCGGCGATGCTCACGATGGTCACGGACCGGCCGTAGTCGCGGCGCGCTTGGGCGATGCGGTCGTGCATGTCCTTGGCGACTTCGTTCCGCAGGTCGTCGATGGCTTTCAGCAGGGCGGAGTGCCGTTTCGCCACGAGGTCGTCGGCGGCCAGCGGCTTGCTGACGGCGACCGTTTGCGGGCCGGCGAACTGGTCGATGGCCGCTTCCAAGTCCGCGAAGGTGTGGTCAATCAGGCCGACCAGTTGCGTGTCCTGATACGGGTCCGGGTCACGGCCGCGGCGGACGGTGTCTTCAAAAACGGTCTTGTACTGGCCGAAGAGTTGGCGGGAGCGTTCCAGTTGCTGCCTGGCCCGGCGAATTTCCCCGGTGCCGGCGTCCCCGGTCGTTTGCGTGGCGGACGCGCCCGCCGGCTGGGCCACGATGGCGGCCGCGACCGGCTTGAGTTCGTCCAATTGCAGGAGTTCGGTGAGCTTGCTGTCCGTGGTCTTCATCGTCCCCATGTAGGAGGACAGGCCGAAGGCCGCGCCCGCGATCAGGGCGGCCACGCACCCGACCACCAGACCGAGGCCGAGCAACAGCTTGCTGCGGAGTCGCCAGCGACGTGCCACCGCGAACCTCCCTGTCCGGGGTTGAGCCAAGATTGTGGGCCGATTCACCGTCCGTGGTGAATGAATCCCCATGTCGTCGGAGGAGAGAGTACCAGAAGATTCTTTACAATTACAGAGCAGTTTTTACATCGCCGTGTCATTCTTACCAAAGGGCGAAGGCTGGAGTTTCTGGAGGGAGGAAATGACTCCCTGTTCGTGGTAGGAGTGTGTCATCGGCAAGTCTTGTGAGCCGCGACGCGGAGGCTTTGCGGAGAGGAGCGCGGACTCCCAACAATCAACCGCCGCCCCTTTGTCAACGGCGAGCGTCGCGGCGT
>JAYTTY010000598.1:0-42812 GCA_043744795.1 Zavarzinella sp.
CAAAGCCGAGGAAAGGCATGATGAAAATGCCTTCTCTCTTCTCGTCTTTCCTCTGTGCTCTCTGTGTCCTCTGTGGTTAAGTTCTTCTCTTCCGTGTTCAATCCGCGGCTAAAAATTCCTCTCCGAAATCATTCGCCTTCGGTGAACTGTTCCAGCCGTTGGCTGCGCATCGGCTGGCGTAATTTCAGGATGCCGCGGGCTTCGATCTGGCGGATCCGTTCCCGCGTGATGCCGAAGAGGCGGGCCACTTCGTCGAGCGTCTTCGGGTGGCCGTCCTTGAGGCCGTACCGGAGCTCGATCACTTCCCGCTCCCGCTGGGCGAGCGACCGCAGCACTTCGCCGATCCGCTCGCGCAACAAGTGGGCGTCCACGGTTTCGCCGGGCGTGACCGTCGTGCGGTCGCGGAGGAAGTCTTCCAAGGCCCGCTCGCCGTCCCCGCCGACCGGCTCGTGCAGGCTGACCGGGTGCTTGCCGACGGCCCGCAGGGAGCGAACTTCCTCGACCGGCAGGTTCACTTTCTTGGCCAACTCGTCCATTGTCGGCTCGCGGCCCAGCTCGCCGGATAGTTCCAGGCGGGCGCGTTCGGTCATACCCAACACGGCGATCTGGTGGCACGGCACGCGCACCGTGCGGGCGAGGTCGGCCAAGGCCCGCTGGATGCTCTGGCGAATCCACCACGTCGCGTAGGTGCCGAACTTAAAGAGCATCTTGTATTCGTACTTGTCCACCGCCCGCAATAGCCCGCGGTTCCCCTCTTGGATGAGGTCCGCGAACGGCAGGCCGCGGTTGCGGTACTTCTTGGCGATGGACACCACGAGCCGCAGGTTGGCGACGGCCAACTCGCTGCGCATCTTCTGGTAGGCGTCCCGGCGGCGGCGGATGACCGTCAGCAGGGCGTTCAGTTCTTCCGGCTCGGCCCCGGCGGCTTCGATGGCCGTGCGGAAGGCCTCGTTGCGCTCGGCCCGTTGCCGCAGGTCGCGGGTCGGCTTCAAATGCAAGGCGACGATCAGGCGGTTGACATCCCGGGCCTTCAACGTCAAGTCGTCCACCCACCGCTCCAAGTTGTCGGTGCGGGGGGACAGTTCGGCGATGAGCTTGCCGGCCTTGCGGAGGCGGCGCCAGCGGGCTTTGCGCCAGAGGCGGTGGTCCTTGACGTTGGAAATGCCCAAGCCGGCCGAGAAGGCCTTGCGCTCTTCGCCCAAGATGCGTTCGATGGTCGGCAGGTGGATCGGCAGGCGCTTGAGGATCTGGTCTCGCCGCAGGTTGGCCGTCGTGACGACGTCCACTTGCGGGTCGAACGCCAGTTGCCCGGCCTGCACGGTGGCGAACGTGGTGTACGCCCGGTTCAACAGGTAGAATGAGCGGAACACGGCCAGTCGGAAGCGGTCGCGGGCGCGTTCCAGCCGCTGGGCCACTTCGATCTCGGCGGGCCGCTTGAGGAGCGGGATCGCGCCCATCTGGCGCAGGTACAGGCCGAGCGCGTCGTCGGCTCCGCGGGAGGGCGACTCGACTTCGTCCGCGTCCGCCGGGGCCGCGTCCGCGCTGTCGTAGTCCCCGCCGGCGGCGCGGGCCTCGGAGGACAGGTTCCGGTGTTTGGCGAAGGCGTTGTTCACGGGAGTGTGCTTCATTAATTCCATCCTGCGGCGGGCGCAAAGTCCGCTTCCGTGGACTTTCTGGACGGCACCCTAGGATCATGGCCCAGTCGGGTCGGCAATCTGAACCAAAGTCGTCCGGTGACGGCCATGAGGAAACATAGAACCGTTTTTTCGTTGCAGCCGGCAACCTTTTTCAGGCCGGGGCAACAATTTCGGATAATTCTTGGTGCGACAGTTGATTAGACGCCCCAACGCGGCAAACGGTTCGCCCCCCGTTCCGGGCAACGGACCACACAATACTTACGGACCACGCAATATCGGCGCTTGCACGGGGTGGGGGCACTGATTTACCATCATTCTACACCCCCGGACAACCACCCCCGTCTGATCGGAAGGGTCTTCCCGATGCGATGGCACGCTCTGATTTTGTCGCTTCTACTGGCCATCGTCTTGAAAATGCCCGCCCAGCCGCCGGCCGAGAAGCCCGTTTCCCCGCAAGACCGCCGACACTGGTCCTTCCGGCCGGTCTCGCGGCCGCCCGCCCCGGCGGTGAAGAATGTTGCATGGGTGCGGACGCCGATTGATGCGTTTCTGTTGAGCAAACTGGAGGCCGCCCGCATTGTCCCGGCCGCGCCCGCCGACAAGTTGTCGCTCCTTCGCCGGGTCACGTTCGATTTGACGGGCCTCCCCCCTACGGTGGACGACCAAGACGCCTTTCTCGCCGATTCTTCCCCATCCTGTTACGAAACTGTCGTGGACCGCCTCTTGGCGTCGCCCCACTTCGGCGAACGGCAGGCCCAGCACTGGCTGGACGTGGTGCGCTTCGCCGAGTCCAACGGCTACGAGGCCGATGGCGACCGGCCGCACGCGTGGCGATACCGGGATTATGTGGCGAAGAGTTTCAACGCGGACAAGCCATACGACGCCTTCCTGACGGAACAACTCGCCGGGGACGAACTGGCGGCCGGCAAAGACCCCCGCCAATCGCTCGACCTGTTGGTGGCGGCCGGCTTCCACCGGGCCGGGCCGGTCCACTTGGTGAGCGGGAACATCGACCCGGAAGTCGCCCGGCAGGAAGTCCTCACCGAGATCGTCCAAGGCGTCGGCGCCGCGATGCTCGGCCTGACCGTAAGTTGCGCCCGCTGCCACGACCACAAATTCGACCCGGTGTCCCAGGCCGACTACTACCGCCTTGAAGCCTTCTTCGCCGGGGCCAATTTTCGAGACGTTGACACCAGTAATATGGAGGAGAAGGCCGCGTATCAAAAGGCCGTCGTGGAAATCACGCTCCAGTTGGCCCCTCTCAGGGCGAAAATCGGGTCGCTGGACGAGCCGTACCGGAAGAAAATCCGCGAGGCCAAGCGGGCCGGCTTGGAACCGGCGATCCGCACGGCGCTGGAAACGCCGGACAAGGACCGCACGCCGGGGCAAAAACAGCTCGCCAAGGACGCGGATACCCTGCTGAAAGTGACGTGGGACGAGATTTACGCCGTGCTATCGCCGGAGGATAAAGCCAAACGCGAGACATGGCGGGCCGAATTGCACACTTTGGAAGCACGGATGCCCGCCCCGCCCGGAATCGCGTGGTCGATGGCCGATGCCGAGAAAATCCCCGACACGCACATTCTCAAGCGAGGGGAAGTGAAGAAGAAGGCCGGCGTGGTGCAACCTGCCTTCCCCCGCGTGATCGACGAGACCCCGGCCAAGGCCGACGCCCAGCGCCTGAAACGGCTCGACTTGGCCAAGTGGGTCACGTCCCCGAAGAATCCCCTTACCGCCCGCGTGATCGTCAACCGCCTCTGGCAAGGGCATTTCGGCCGGGGCTTGGTGAACACCCCCAACGACTTCGGCCTGCACGGCGAACCGCCCACCCACCCGGAACTCCTCGATTGGCTGGCCTCGGAACTGGTCGCCAACGGCTGGAAGCTCAAGCCGATTCACCGGCTGATGGTCCTGTCGAATGCCTATCAACAAGCCAGCTTCGTGACGCCGCAAGCCGCCGATCCCGAGAACAAACTGCTCTGGAAGATGAACCGCCGCCGCTTGGAAGGCGAGGGCATCCGCGACGCGACGCTGGCCGCCGCCGGAGAACTCAACCGTCAAGTCGGTGGCCCGAGCGTCCGCATCCCGTTGGAACCCGAGGTGTACGACCTGATCTTCACCGAAGGCGAGCCGGACGGCCTGTGGCCCGTGACCCCCGACGAACGGCAACATTCCCGGCGGTCGCTGTACTTGTTCGCCAAACGCAACGTCCGCCTGCCGATCTTGGAAGCCTTCGACCAACCCGACCGCCTGACCCCGTGTGCCGCCCGGCCCCGCTCCACGTTCGCCCCGCAGGCGCTGATCCTCGTGAACGGCCCGTTCACCCGCGACCAGAGCATAAAGATGGCCGCGAGTTTGCTAAAAGCCAACCCGACCGACCCGGTGACGTTGGCTTACCGCCGGGCCTTGGGCCGAACGCCTACGATAGCAGAGACCAAATTAGCTACCGACTTTTTGAAGGAGCAGACCGCGTTGCTCGAAGACCGCTTGGCCGCCCGAATGCCGGTGGCCGTCCCGCACGACTTGCCGCCCGGCCCTTCCCCCGCGACGGCCGCCGCCCTCGCGGACTTCTGCTTGGCCCTGTTGAACTCGAACGAATTCGTGTATGTTCCTTAATACTGATCACCCATACCGAATCCTGTTCGGAGGCAACGCATGGAGAAAATCACCCTAATCGGCTCGTATGAATCCGAAGGGATCTATCACGCGACCTTGAATAACCGCCACGGAATGGGGGCGACGGCGGGGCAGGCGCTCGACAGTTTGGAGGAACAACTTGGCCCGCCGACGGGCACGACCGTCGTCGTGGTGCAGCGTTTTTTGCCGGACGAGTTCTTCTCCGCGTCCGACCAAGCCCGGCTCCGTACGTTGATGGACGCCCACCACGCGGCCGTCGCGGCAGGAATGGAGTTGAATGAGCCGCTACGCACTGAACTGCACGAGTTGATCGACAAAGAACTCTTGGGGACAGTCAACCGCACCAAAGCCATCATGCAGGCCGCCCGGTCATGAACCCGCTGCATGATCGGCTTGCGGTTCGCGCGGGCGACCGGTGTGAATACTGCCAAGCTCCGGAGCGGTTCTTCAACTCAGATTTTGAAGTCGAACACGTCGTCCCCGTCAGCCAAGGCGGGACGGATGACGAGAGTAACCTCGCACTGGCCTGCCGCAAATGTAACGTCCACAAGTCCGCCCGGCGGCCGGTGACGACCTCGGCGAACGTCGGAGACGGCATTTTCAATCCTCGCCTCATGAACTGGTCGGACCATTTCGGAAACAACCTGGAGGCGGGAGAAATCGTCGGACTGACACCAACGGGGACGCTAACCGTCGCGGCGTTGCACATGAATGACGCACGTCCCGTTCTGGCACGGCTCACTTGGATCGAGGCCGGCAAATACCCGTAAACGGAACAGTGCGGCCAGTCGGCGCTCGGTATGACTATGCGGTATAAAATCTATCTCACCCGTTTAACGGTATTCTCCCATGCTCACCCACGTCAACCGCCGCGCCTTCCTCGGCCGCACCGCCGCCGGCGTCGGGTCGTTCGCCCTCGCGGACATGATGGCCCCCGGCCTCTTCGCGGACGCCAAGGTCGAGAAGTGGCCGGGGGCCATCAAGCCGCACCACCCGGCAAAGGTCAAGCGGGTGATCTACCTGTACATGGCCGGCGGGCCGAGCCATCTGGAGACGCTGGACCCGAAGCCGGAACTGGCCAAGCGGCACGGGCAGCCGATGCCGGAGTCCGTCACCAAGGGGCAGCCGATCGCCCAGTTGCAGGGGGCGAAGCTGAACTGTTTCGGCCCGCAGCACGAGTTCAAGAAGTGCGGCAAGTCGGGCTTGGAACTGTCGGCCGTGTTTCCGCACTTGCAGGAAGTGGCCGACGACTTGTGCGTCATCCGCTCGCTCAAGACGGACGCCATCAACCACGACCCGGCCCACACGTTCATGAACACGGGGACGCTCATCTCGGGCCGGCCCAGCATGGGGTCGTGGGCGTGGTACGGCCTCGGGGCCGCCACGGATTCCTTGCCCGGCTTCGTGGTGATGGCGAGCACCGGGCGGTCCGGGCAGTCGCAGCCGATTGCGGCCCGGCAGTGGCACAGTGGGTTCTTGCCGAGCCAGTTCCAGGGGGTGGAGTTCCGGTCCAAGGGCGACCCGGTCTTATACGTCACCAGCCCGGCCGGCGTCTCCCCGACGCAGCAGCGGGACGTGGTGGACGCCGCCCAATCGCTGAACAAGATTTTCGACCAACAGGCCAACGATCCGGAAATCAACACCCGCATCGCCCAATATGAGATGGCTTTCCGCATGCAAACGAGCGTGCCGGAAATGATGGATCTCTCGAAGGAGACCAAGGAAACGCTCGACCTTTACGGCACCAAGGGGGGCGACGGCTCCTTCGCCGCGAACTGCCTCTTGGCCCGCCGGTTGGCCGAGCGCGGCGTGCGCTTCATCCAGCTTTACCACCGCGACTGGGACCACCACGGCAACATCAAGGCGGACGTGCAAGTGGTCGCCAAGGAAGTCGATCAGGGGATGACCGCCCTGCTCAAAGACTTGAAGCGCCGCGGCCTGTGGGAAGACACGCTGATCGTCTGGGGCGGAGAGTTCGGCCGCACGCCGATGGCCCAGGGCAGCGGGCGCGACCACCACATGAAGGGCTTTTCCATGTGGATGTCCGGCGGGGCCATCAAAGGGGGCATGAGCTACGGCGCCACGGACGAGTTCGGCTACCACGCCGTCGAGAACGTCGTCACCGTCCACGACATGCACGCCACGATGCTCCACCTGCTCGGCGTGGATCACGAACGGCTGACGTTCCGCTTCCAAGGCCGGGACTTCCGGCTCACGGACGTGTCCGGAAAAGTGTTGAAGCCAATCTTGGCGTGACGGTGACTCGTCTAAGTGGGTAGCCGAACACTCTCCCTCCCCTCGCGTGACCCATGCGCCTCGCCGCGTTGCTTCTCTTATCGGTCGCCGGACTGTCCCCGGCGGCCGATGTCACGGTCAAGATCTCCGCGCCGATGTACTTCTTCCCGCCGGTGAAGAAGGTCGTGGTGACGGCGGCCGGCGCGTCCGGCCCCACCGTGACGAAGTACGTCGCCCTGGCCGAGATGAAAACGCTGACCGGCGAAATCAAATTTTCGGCCGCCGGCAACGTGGACGTTTGGATCGTGCCCAAAGACGGGATGCCGATGCGGGCAGTCACGGACTGGCGGCCGGTTGACAAGGCCGAGTTGAAACTGGCCGACCACTTGGGCGTGATCCGCGTCCGGGGGGACGACTTGCCCCGCGGCAAGTTGATCGTTACGGACCACCAGGACCGCGGGCCGGAAGACAAGAGGCACAAGGCCGTGCAGTGGGCCGGCGACTCCCGCACGTCGCTGATCGTCCCGCCGGGGGATTACGCCGTCTGGATCGCCCCGGACTCCGGCGCCCGCGCCCGGCGGATCACCGAGAAAGTCCGCGTCCTGCCGGGCCGCAGCGTGGACGCGGACTGAGAAGGTGGTTGAGGTGCCGCGGATTTTTCGCGGACACAATAACAGCGTTCAGAAGGGCAAAGCGGACTGGTTGGATTTTCGGTCCAACGGACCGCTTAACATAGCCCAGCCCGAAAGGGCTGGGTTGTCGAACCATCGAGAACTATCGGTCTGAAGGACCGATTATCTGCACGAGGCCTATCGAAGCCACATAAACTGAAAACCAAAGATAATCGGTCCTTCAGACCGCGGGCATTGACCGGCGGGTGACCCAGCCCTTTCGGGCTGGGCTGTGTTAAGCGGTCCGTTGGACCGAAAAACCCGGGGCAACCGACTACTTGTCGCGTACTCCGATTTATTTGGCGCCGGCGACGATCCACGCCTGGATTTTCTTCTTCTCATCGGGCGTCAGTTTCGGCTTGCCGTCCGGCGGCATCGAGTCGCCTTCGACTTGAGTCCACAGATTACTGTTGTCCAAGTCGCCCGGCTTGACCGCCGCCCCGTTGCTGCCCCCCTTCATCAATGACGCCAACGTCGCGAGGTCAAGCCCGCCCTTTTTTGCCGCGCCGCTGTGACAGGACGCGCATTTCATTTGGAAGATCGGCATGACGCTGGCGAACGTCGGGGCCGCTGACTTCTTCGGCTCCGGCGTCTTTTTGGGTTCCGGGGGCTTCGGCTCGGGCGTCTTTTTCGGCTCGGGCGGGTCCGGCTTCTTCTCCGGGGGCTTCGGCTCCGTCTTCTTCGGTTCCGGCATCTCCTCCGGGTCCGGGTCAGCCTTCTTTTTGGCGACCGGCTTCGGCGGAGTTTCGACTTTCTTGGGCGGAGTGGGAACCGTCTCGGGCGTGGCCGGCGTTGGAGTCGTCGCCGTCGAGGACGCCGTTGACCGATCACGGCGGGTGGCCGTCGAGGCGGAGGCGACGGACATGTCCTTGCCGGGAGCTTTCTTCGGAATTTCCGACTTGGAGCCGATCCAGAACCCGACCCCGATGCACGCGGGCAGGAGCAACCCGCCGACGGCCAGGGCCAGCTTCCCGTAACTCTCCCGGCGGGCGGGCATGGGTGTCCAGGTTTCGGCGGGGTCTTGCTGACTCATTGGGGTCGGCCATGAAAAATGGAATCGAAGGCGGTTACATAGAAGACGCGGATGCCCGCCGTTTAGTTCCGTGGCGGCGTCTCGGGCACACGTCTGGGTTCAATCTAGCGGAAACGGTCGAAGTTGAGAAGCGACCGGCGAGTCCGTGCGCCTACCGCGGCTCATGCGTCACGTTGAAGACCTTGAACCCGCGCGCCCGGTAGTTGGCCAGCGCGGCGGGGTGGTCCAAATCGCACGTGTGGACCCAGACGCGGCGCGTGCCGCCGACCCACGCCCGGCGGGTCATCTCGCTCAGGAACCAGCCGCCGAGCTTCATGCCGGCGAACTCGGGCAACAGGCCGAAATACGCGATCTCCACGGCGTCGCCCGCCTGGCGTTCCAGTTCGCAGTACCCGGCCGGGACGCCGGACCACGACAGCACCCACGTCTCCAGTTCCGGCCGGTTCAGGTAGTGAAACCAGTCGGCCAGCGTCCACGGCCGGCGGTCCGTCCACGCCCACGCCACGCCGATGGCATAGTAGAAGAACCGATTCAGCGACGGCGTCGGCCGCGGCGCCCGGCTCACCGCCGCGAGCCGGAACGGCGGGGCCTTGGCGAGCAACTCGTCGGGCGAGCGCATTTCCAAATGGGTGACAGTCGTCACAGGGCCAGCCTCGCCTCGGCCGCCGCAATGTCGGCCAACAGTTGTTTTTGAAACTTCGGCTCCGCGTAGCGAGCCGTCGTCTCCGCCCACTCGCGGACCGCTCCCATCTGCTTCACCAACGCTTGAACCGCCGCCGCGTCGCGCGGGCGGGGAACGCCGTTGACCGTGATCGCCGTCGCGGAGGTGTGCGCGAAGACCGGCGTCTGCGGGTAGACCGCCGAGGCAGTTCCGGACCGGCACCGCACGGCCAGCCACATGCCGTCTTGAGCATCCACTTCCGCTTCCAGTGTGGCCGAGTGGTCATCTGTGGAAGCGGAGGCGGTCGCGACGACGTGCCCGTTAGCGATGAGTTCCAACTGACCAAACGGAAACGGGCTTCTCGCCTCAGCCCGGACGGACACGCGGCCGGGAGCGGGGAGATTTAGCCGTGACGGAGCGGGTTCCCTGTTGATCGTCCAGCGGATCACCGGGCCGTTGGTCACTTGCGTTTCGCCGCGCCGCACCTGCTCCGCCCACTCGCCGGCGGACGGAACCTCGCCGCCAATCTTCGGCGTCAACGTCCGCACGCACCCCAACGGCAGGCGGTTAGAATCCTTGCCGCTGCCGCCGACCAACGGCAATGGCACACCGGCGTTCAGCAGGCGATACCACGCGGGGAGAATCGGGGTTTGCCGGGGCAAGCCGTCGATCTCGAAGGCGTCCACGCGGCCGAGGACGCCTTGAACCAATGCCTCCCCGCCCGGCAAACCGGCCTCCGGGCGGTAGGCGTCGGCCCACACGACCAAGCCCTTCTTCCTGTGGCACTGGCCGCACCAGTCGCCGAGGGACCAGTCGTCGGCTTCGCCCAGTGTGCCGAAGGTCAGTGGGTAAACGACGCGGTGGCAGTGCAACAGGGCCAACCGCCCCAACACCGGGTGCGTGTTCAGCGTGTTGACGAACACCCCGCCACGAGGCGAGCCGAACGCCTCCGCTTGGCCGCTGAACGCCGTCAGGTTGGCGAGCGAGCGGTACAGCACGCCGTCGATGGAAGGCACGTCCTGGGCGACGGCCAACAGGTTGACCACGTCCAGCCCCTCGGCGGCCGCTTCCAACCTCGCGCCGTGCGGCGTCAGGAAGTGACACCGACTGTCGGCTTGTGCAAAGCCGGCCCCGTGTTCCCAAGATTCCAAGGTGAACCGCAGAGCCAGTTGCCCGGCTTTCAGCGTGACGATTTGCGAGAGCGGCTTGTGAAACAGTCCCTTGGTGATCTCGACCGTGAGCGGCACGCCGGCCGGCAACGGCACTTCGCACGACCCGTCGATCACTGCGAAGGAGTGTTGCCGTTGCCGAAGCCCGGCCCCCACGTCTTCGTTCCGGCGGCACGGGAATTCGGCGAGGCTTCCGAGCGGCGGGTAGTGCTGGCCCGCCGCATCACGGATGTGCAGCCGGCACGGCGTCGGCTTGTCGGTGGCCGAATCTGTCACGCGCAGGGAGACGTTGAACAAGGGATGAGTCTCAGGAGTACGTTCCGCCGGCCTCTTCCACGATCTTCTTGAACGCGGCGACCGCCTTGGGGAACAACTCCGGGCCGGTCATTCCCCCGGTCGGGCCGCCGCCGAGGAGGTGCGGCTCCATCGTGGCGAAGCCCTTGTAGCCGAGTTTCACGGCGTCGTGAGTAATGATGGGAAACTGCCCCTCCCCCTCCCCGGGGATGGAGCCGTGCGGCGCGCCGGCCTTCCAGTCCTTGACGTGGAAGTGGGCGGTGTACGCCTTGCACACCTCCCAGCCCACCAGGGGGTCGTAGCCGCAGAACACGAAGTTCGCCGGGTCGAACGCGGCCTTCAGGTTCGGCCCGCAGACTTCGTGGTACAGGTCTTTCAGCCGCAGCGGGGAGTCGCCGTAAATGCGGTGCTCGTTCTCGTGGAAGAGCATCACGCCTTCTTCCTTGGCGATGTCCGCCTTGGCCTTCATACGCCGCATCACCTCGTCGCGGTACGGCGCCCAGTCACCGTCGAAGTTCTCGGGCGGGTAGTAGCTGAAGATGCGGATGTTCGGCGTGTCGAACACCTTGCACAAGTGAATCGCCCGCCGGAACTTCTCCAAGTGCGGCTCGAACGGCTCATCAATGCGGATCTTCCCAATGGGCGAGCCGATGGCGCTGAGGCCGAACCCCTCGGCGTCCAGCAGCGCTTTGAACTCGGCGATCTGGGCGTCCGTGAGGGCGAGGACGTTGGTCTTGTGGATGGAGCGGAACTCGATGTGCCGGACCCCGCACGCCTTCAGGACAGCAAGCTGCTCCTTGGGGTCGGGGGAGATTTCGTCGGCGAAAGCGCTCAGCACGAACATGGGAAAAGCCTTTGAGAGTCGGACAGGCAATCAAAAAATTTGAACCACAGAGGACACAGTGGACACAGAGAAGACAATACTGAGGAAAGCCATTTCTAAGAATGTCTTCTCTCGGTTTTGTCTTCTCTGTGTCCTCTGTGTCCTCTGTGGTTCAAACTCTTCTGACTTTACCCGAAAATCAAACTAAGTCCCGGATTGCCTTGCCCTCGGCCAGGTGTTGTGGGCGGCCGGCGGGGTCGTTAATGGTCACGTTGTCCGGGTCGATGCCCATCGACTGGTACAGCGTGGCGAAGATGTCCCCGAAGCTGACGGCCCCGCTGACGGCGTACTCGCCGAGGCGGTTCGTGCTGCCGATGGCTTGGCCCGCCTTGATGCCGCCGCCGGCGAGAATGGCACAGCTCACTTGGGGCCAGTGGTCCCGCCCGGCGTCCTTGTTGATGCGCGGCGTGCGGCCAAACTCGCCCCACGCGATGACCGTCGTGTCCTGCAACATGCCGCGGACTTCCAAGTCTTCGATCAGCGCGGTCAGGCCTTGGTCGAGCTTCGTCCCGTGGTCGCGGACGAGGTCGAAGTTCTTGCCGTGCGAGTCCCACCGGCCGTAGCTCAGGGTCACGCAGCGGACGCCGGCTTCCACGAGTCGGCGGGCCATCAGAAACTGGTCGTTGACGGTCGGGGCGCCGTCGTACTGGAACTTGTACGGCTTGCCGTCGCCGTAGCGGTCGCGGACTTTTTCCGGCTCGCGGGTCACGTCCATCGCTTCCAGCAGCTTACTGGATGTCAGCACGCCCAACGCCCGCTCCGTGGCGGCGTCGGCCCCGCGGATGCCCCCGTTGGCGTCGATCATCCGCTTCATGTTGTCGAAGCTGGCGAGCAACCCCTTGCGGTCCCCGAGGTGGTCCTTGTTGATGCCGCTGAGCTTCATGTCCGAGATGCCGTCGCCTTCCGGCTTGAACGCGGCGTGGGCCGCCCCGAGGAAGCCGGGCTTGCCGCAGTCGCTCCACGGCGTGTGCGTCGTCTTGGCCGCGAGGCCGACGAACGGCGGCACGGACGGGTCCGCCGGCCCGAGGGCCTTGGACAAAATTGACCCCATGCTGGGCCACCCGCCGACGCTCTTGAAGGCCGACTCGTCCCGGCCCGTGGTGCATTGGATGCCGTCGTGCCCGCCGCGCGCCCCGACGACCGCCCGCAGGAAGGCGAACTTGTCGGCCGAGGCGGCGATCTTCGGGAAGCACTCCCCGATCTGGATACCGGGCACTTTCGTGGCGATGGGCTTGAACTCGCCCTTGATGTCCGCCGGGGCGTCCGTCTTGATTTCCCACATGTCCTGGTGCGGCGGCCCGCCGCCCAGGAAAATGTTGATGACCGACTTGTGCGACGACAGCGACCGCCCCGGGGCCGACTCGGCCCGCAACACGTCCGCGAGCGTGAACTGGGCGGCCCCGAAGGCGAACGCCCCGATCTTCATGAACGACCGGCGGGAGACGCCGTCGCAGTATTGCACGCGGGAGCCGGAAAGCGTCAGCATGGCGGGAGCCTCGGAGGGCAACGGGTGAACGGCTTGCGAAAAGCCACTCGGCGGGGGTGGGCGCACACTCGGGAGAGTGTGTCACCTTGATACTTCGACCGGCCGATCAATGCAACAGAAAACTTTGTAGTCTGTTAGAATCATACCACAGTTTGAGCGAAGAGGCAATTCGAGTCGGGCGAACCCGGGCGAACAACTTCCGCTTTCGGTCGCCGGGTGTAAGCTGAAGGCAACCATCTGAGGATTTAAACCATGCCCCCTTCAGTGACGGAGCTGTCGGTCGATCAACTCAGCGTGAACGAGCGTTTGGTCTTGCTGGGAAGACTGTGGGACAGCCTACTCGATGACGGCCCCCCCCCGATTCAGTCGTGGCAATTGGACGAAGTGCGCCGCCGGATCGCGGCAGCCGACGCCGCCCCGGAAGCGTCGATTCCGTTGGAGGAATTGCGGCGGCAATTAAAGGGGGGCCGCCCGTGAGCGTGCTCGTTCATGTCACCCCGCTCGCCGGGGACGACATCCGGCAAGGGGAACGGTACTTCGAACGGCAACAAGCCGGCCTCGGGGACGAGTTCGTGGACGAGGTGCTTGCGACGCTCGACCAGATCGGAAAAATGCCGTTAGGATACGGGGAAGTCGCCGAGGGAGTGCGAGCCGTCGGATTGCGTCGGTTCGGCTATGTCGTGTTTTATCGGTCAGACGGCGCCGCGGCGGAAGCGGTGGCCGTGCTGCACGGCGGCCGGTCACCCGCCGCATGGCAAGCCCGCATTTGATGCGCGTGCCGCATCAATAAAGTTTGGAGTAGCGCCACGGCGGCAGAATCAGCTGCTTCGCGCTGCCAACCCCAAGAGATGAGGCCCATGACCCGCAACATCATCGCGTGGCTCCTGATCGTCGCCGGCCTGACGGCGACCGTGGGCGGGCTTGGCTCGTTCTACATCTCCTCCATCGCCGCGGAGATGGCCCCGAAAGAAGAAATCAAGGGGATGTACATCGGGGCCGGCGCTTCCGTCGCGGTCGGCTTGCTCCTGCTCTTCCTCGGCTTTCGCCTCCGGGCCTCCAGCGATGAGTTGAAGAAGCCGCGACAGCGAATCTTCGACCCGGGCGCGGCCCCGAAAAAGCGGTGCGCCGCCTGCGGCGGCCTCAGCCCGGCCGCCGCCACGAAATGCTACCACTGCGGGCAGGCGCTCCCCGAACACGGAGGTTGACGCCGACCAACGGCTGCCCGACAGAGGGAGTGCGTGCTAGGCAAGGGCCGTCCGGAAGCCGTGGCCCTGCTAAATTGTCATTGAGGATTCCGAAACGGGAGTTACACCCATGAGCGCCGTTGAAACGATCACTGCGGCCATTGCGCAACTGCCGCCGGAGCAGGTGGCCCAAGTCAAAGCGTGGCTGGACGAGCGGGCCGAAGCCGACTGGGACGCACAAATTGCCGAAGACGAGCAAGCCGGCCGACTGGCCGACTTCGCCGGGCGGGCGTTGGAAGAACACCGCTCTGGGCGGACGCGGCCGCTATGACGCACCACTCAACCGCTGACTTTTGGGGGTGTTACCGCCGTTTGCCCGAGGCCGTTCAACGGCTGGCAGACGCCAATTACCTATTATTGAAGGCCGACGAACGGCACCCGTCGCTCCACTTCAAGCGGGTGGGCCAACTCTGGTCGGTCCGGGTGGGGATTGGTTACCGCGCCTTGGCGGCGGCCGGCGACGACGGCCCGGTGTGGTTCTGGATCGGTTCTCATGCCGAGTACGACCGCATCATCCGCGGCGGGTGAACGCATTTGCGGCCAAGCCATCGCCAAAAGTTGAACGCGCCGCGATCTGGGTTGACCGATAAGATCATGCGCATGGCAGGGGCTGTTCCGGCGTCGGCTCGATATTTGGTGGTAGCGAGTCGGTACGATTCGATTCCCGTCGTCCGTGCCGGCTGACTCGGCGTTCCAAGGCCACGCAACGGCTACTCGTTCTCGGCGACGGAACCCGCCGCGACCAAGTCGCGGAGCGGCGGCGGCGTGTTCTCCCACGACGCCATGTACGTCTGTTCCAGCGGGATGTTGACGTACCAGCCCGGCGCCAAGAAGAGGGGCGAATCGGGCAGCGGGTCGCCCACGGCGACGGGGTCGATGTAGGCCGTCAGGTTGTAGGCGGCGACGGTCAGGGGCTTGTCCGCCGGCCGGGCCTCGGACGGCTCGCCGACGAGTTCGCCCCAAATGACTTGATGGATGCCGACCGGGTCGCGCGGCGTGGGGGGGAACAAGTCGATCACGACGAGGTTGACCCCTTGGCTCAAGAACTCGACGGCTTTTGCCACGAACGAGCGCATCGCGTGCCGGCTGTCCTTGTTGCCCGGCGAGACGACTTCGATGACCGCCACGACCGGGCCGAGCTGATGGCGGACGGCAATGCGATTCGCCTTCCGGGCGTAGGCCGCTTGGTCCGTCTCCGCCCGGGCGACTTGCCGGACCCGCGGCGGGGCGTCGGCGGTGGCCAACCCGCCGGACCGCCCCGGCCCGCTCTTCCCGCGGGCGACCACGTCCGGTTCCGGCCCGTTCACCCGCTGGTCGGGCATGGCGTAAAAGCCCGGCGGCAGTATCCCGCGGTTAAGAGTGCGGCAGATTTCGACGGTCCAGTCTTGGTGGAAGCCGTGAAAAATCCCGGACTCGACGCGGGTCCAATCGTGGATGGGCATGAGTCGCCTCCTCCCCCGAATTGTAGCGGGCACGCGGAGTGGCTTTGACCGGATGGAATGTTGCGGCCGGCGGCCCGTCACCGCCCGAACGCCTTGCTCACCTCTTCGGGCGTGATCCCCACGTTGCACGCCGGCCCGGTGTCTTGCATGAGCTTCGCCGCGATCAGCTTGTTGACCGGGGCCAGCACGCTGAAGTGGTCGGCGGCCTTCACTTCCAGGAAGTGCAGGTTGGGGTTCTTGGCCGCGCGGGCCATGTTTTGCAGGCAGTCGGCGTTGCCGCGGCTCCCGCCTTCAATGACGAAGGTCGGCTTCTTGGCGCCGTGCAGCCAGTGGCCGGGGGAGCGCAGGCGCGCTTCCTGGCCGTTGGCCGGTGCGTAGGCGTTGTACTCGGGGCCGTACCCGGCCACGTCGTCCACCGGGCCGAAGGCGAAGACGGCCCGGAAGGGGTTGGTTCCTTCGGCCGCCAGCAGCGCGACGGTGCCGCCTGTGCTGTGGCCGCCCAGGTAGACGCGGTCGGGATCGACGTAGGGCTGCTTCCGCAGGTACTCGGCGGCCGCCAACACGTCGTCGATCTCGCCGAGGAACCACTCCTTCACGCCGGGACTGCCGCTGCCGCCGCGCAGGGCGGGGAACATCATCACGAGGCCGGCCTTGCGGTATTGGGCGGCCGACTGGTCGTTCGCGGCCGGGCTGTCCGCCCAACTCCCCTCGTCGATGGAGTTGCAGTCCCCGCCGGTGACCCAGACGATGGCCGGGTGTTTCTTGCCGTCCTTCGGGTCCGGCGTCACGTAGGCGGCCATCTTCCCCGGCGCCGCGTCGTAGCGGACGAGTTGGAACACGCCGGCGGGCGGTTGCGGCGGCTGGGCGGGCGTGCGGTCGGTGCGCGTCAACGTCGTCTTGAAGCCCTTGCGGGCTTGGTCCAGCGTGACGGAGGTGTCGGAAGCAGTAGGCCCGGACGCCGGGTCGGCGTGCTGCGGGATCATTGGTCCGATTTTGCCGCAGCCCGCGACGGCCGCGAAGAACAGGCCGCCGCAAAGGATTGGAAAGAGTGACCGCAAGGCGAACTCCTTGATGTTGACGACGGCCGGCCGTCGGCGTCCCGGAATGAAAAGATCGAGTGTACGATCCGCTTCCGGCCCCCGCAAGGAAGAACCGGTAGGTACGACGTTGATTGATCTGATCGGTCGCGCGCGGGCAGAGGCGGAAAGCCGTTCGGGCCGGGGATGAATTCGGCCCCGGCTTAATACGTCACGGTCGGGGCGGTGTTGACGGCCACGGTCGCGGTCTCGAACGCCGTGCTGAACGCGGGGGTACTGGTCGGCGCCTGGACGCCGGCGCTTCCGCCGGTTGTCCGGTCCCACGCCTTGTACGAGAACGTCGCGGACCCGACGTACCCGGCATTCGGCCTGAAGCGGATGAGGTCCGTGGCCCGCAGCAGTAAGCCCTTGCCTTTGGGGATGGGCGTGCCGACGGTGGTGACGGCGGTCCACATACTCCCGTTGTTCGTGGAATACTCCCACACGCCGTTCACATGGTCAACATCCGAAACGGCGGTGATGGCGATGCCTGGCAACAGCGTGGAGGGGTCCGGGTCAGTGACGGCCGCGCCGAGCAAGGCGGCGGCCGACGTCCCCGCCGGGTTGGTGTTCCCGGCGCCCGTGACGGGGACGGCCGGCAGGCGCACGTCCGGCTTCGTGTCCAGCACCGGGCTGGTGTTGACGGCGGTCACTGACACCGTCGCCGTCACCTTCGCCTTACTCACGGCCGTGCCGAAATCCGCGGTCCGCCCGTAATTCCCGACCAGCGGCCCAGCGGATTGGTCCCAACCGTTGTAAGCGAGACTGACTTTCCCCGTGAACCCGGATGCCGGCTTGAACCGGACGAGGTCCGTATCTTGCAGGAACAAGGCATGGGCGGACGAGATCGCGGTCGCGGTGTTGAAGGGAACCCACGCGCCGGCGCCCGCTTTGAATTCCCACATTCCGTGCGTGGTCGGGGCGCTGACGACGGCAATGCCTTTCAAAGCGTTGGCGTCCGGGTCCGTCAGGGCCTTCCCGAGCAGGCGCGAAACCAGGTCCCCCGCCGGGTTCGTCGCGCCGGGGGCGACGGTCGTGAAGACCGGCTTGGGCGCCAGGCTCAACACCGGGGCGTCTGGCGTCGACGTCACGGCCAGGGTGGCCGTCCCGGCGCCGGCGCTGAACGGGGTGGCGCCGCCGGTCGTCCCGGGGACGGCGAGGCCGGCCCGCCCGCCGACCGTGCCGCGCGTCTGGTCCCAAGCGCGGAAGGTGACGCCCACGGCCCCGGTGAAATTCTTGGCCGGCAGGTAGCGCAGGCGGTCCGTGTCGCGGAGCAGGAGTGCGCTCGCCTCGGAGACGGCGCCGACGGGCTTCCACGTCTTCCCGTCGAACGAGAACTGCCAGACGCCGGTGGTTGTCCCGGACAGGGTCGTGATGGCGGCCCCCTTCTTGGCGTCAAGGTCCGTGTCTGAGGCCGCCCCGAGCAGGACGGAGACCGGGTCGCCGGCGGGCGAGATCGCGGGCGATCTCTTCGCCACCGTGTCTTCGGCGACAGGCGACAACACGATGGGCGGGGCGACGTTCAACACGGGGGCGGTGTTCGCGTTCGCCGAGACATCCGTCACTTCCAACGCGGCCGTCTCCTTGCCGGCGCTGAAGGCGGTCCCGGCATTCGTGTTGGCCCGCACGCCGTGCACGCCCGCGGAGCCGTCCCACACCCTGTACGAGAGCGTCGTCATGCCACCGACCGACCCGGGTGTCGGCACGAAGCGCAGCAAGTCATTCGGGCCGAGCGGCAGGGCGCTCGTCGCCGACAGGGCCGGCAATTTCGGGTTGGGCGGGGACGGCGGGCCGGTCAGGACCGGAATCCAGTTTAAGCCGCCGTCCAGACTGTACTGCCACTCCCCGCCGGTCTTGCCGGCGGCCGTGACGGCGAGGCCGGGAATGTCCTTGGGGTCCACGTCCGTCACCGTCGCCCCGACGATGGCCGAGACGCGGTCGCCCGCCGGGTTCGTGGCGGTCGTCGGCACGCGGGTGAGAACCGTCGCCGCAGCCACGTCGAGAATCGGGCGGTCGTTGACTGGGGCGACGCGCGTGAACAGGTAATCGACCACGTTGCTGAACGGCGTCGCCCCGCCGACGCTGGCCCCGCTGCTCAGGTCCTCCGTCGTGCCGGCCTTGCCGGCCGATTGGTCCCACGCCCGGAAGGCGAGGAATGCGTCCCCGTACTGGTTTTTCGCCGGGACGAAGCGGAGCTTGTCCGTACTCCGCAGCAGCACGGCGTGGGCCGGGTCGATGGCCGCGAACTTCTTCCACGCGCCGCCGGCCTTGTACTCCCACCGGCCGGCCACCGGCCCGCCGGAGCCGATGACGGCGACGCCCAGTTTCTGCACCGGGCCGTCCGCGTCCGCGACGCCCGGCCGCGTCCCGACGGCCGTGCCGCCGGGCGCCTTGTCTTCCGATTGATTGGCGAAGACGGGGGCCACGCGCAGGGTGGCCGTGCCGGCGCCGGCGCTGAACGACGTGGACCCGCCGGTCTGGCCCGTCAGGTTCACGACGTCGCCCGCGGCCCCGCCCGACTGGTCCCAGGCGCGGTAGCCGAGGGCGGCCGAGCCGACATAGCCGGCGGGAGTGGTCGGGAAGAAGCGGACGAGGTCTTGCGGCCGCAACAGGCGGGCGGCGCCGAGGCTGACCGGGGCGAGCGTCTGCCACGTCTGGCCGGCGTTGATCGAGAACTCCCACCGGCCGTGCGCCGTGTCGGCGGCGGTGACGGCGGCCCCCCCGAGCGCCGTCCCGTCGGCGTCGGCCGCCCCGATGGCCGCGAACGCGCCGACGGCGGTGGGCAGCGGGTCCGTCGCGTCGGACGCGACCGGCGTCAGGGCCGGGGCGCCGGAGCCGTCGAGGGTCGGCGCCCGGTTCAGGCCGATGGAAATGCGGAACGTCTGCTCGGCGCTGGTGTCCGCCCCGCCGCCGGTGTCTTGCAAACTGACGCGGACAACCGTCTCACCAACCGCATTGTCGGCCGGCGTAAACGTGAGGGCGCCGTCGGCGGCGACGGCCGGGCCGGCGGCGAACAAGGACGGGTCGACGGCGGTCACCAGGAATGTCGGCGCCTGGGCCGACTCGTCCGGCGGGCCGACGGTGACGGCCGTCGCCCACGGCGTCACCGTCCGCGGGCCGGCGTTCTTCACCACGTAAACGTCGCCGCCCTTCGTGAAGCTCGGCGTGTCGTTCACGGCGGTGACCGTCACGGTGAATGATCGGCTCGTCGTCGTGACCCCGTCGTTCACCGTGACGGTGACGAGAGCCGTGCCGGAGGCGTCGGCCGCGGGCGTGAACGATATGCTCCCGCCCGCGGCCGGGCTGGAGTAGGAGACCGTCGGATTCGGAATCAGCGCCGGCGTGTCGGAAACGGCCGTGACCGTCAGCGACTGCGCCTCCCCGCCCCCCGCGGCGATGCCGAACAAGGAAACCAGCGTCGGCCCGGCGTCCTCGGCGAGGGGCAGATCAGCAATCGGAGTCAACGTCGGCGGGTCGTTGACGGCGGTGACGGTGATCGTCACCGTCACGACGTTCGAGTCGGCCACGCCGTCGGTCGCCTTGTAGGTGAAGGTGTCCGTCCCGAAGAAGTCCGGGGCCGGGTCGTACGCGAAGCCGCCGTCGCCGTCCAATTGCAGCGTCCCGTGGGCCGGTCCGTCGACGAGTTCGGAGATCAGTGGGGTGCCGTCGTCGTCGCTGTCGTTCACCAGCACGCTCGCGGCGAGTTCCACGGTCAACGTGCCGTCCTCGTTCACGGCATAAGAATCGGGCCTCGCCACCGGCACGTCGTTGACCGGGGTGATCGTGATCGTCACCGTGGCCACGTTCGAGTCGGCCGTCCCGTCGTTGAGCTTGTACTGGAAGGAGATCGTCCCGAAGTAATTGAGGAGCGGGACATACCTGAAACTGCCGTCCGCGTTGAGGGTGAGGTCGCCTAACGCCGGTCCTGAGCCCGAGACTATGCTGGCGGTCAAGGGATTGCCGTCCGCGTCCGAGTCGTTGGCCATGACGCCGGCGGCGGCGGGGACGACTAACGGCGTGTCTTCGGCCGTCGTGTAGTCGGGGTCGTCGGCCGCGACCGGCACGTCGTTGACGCCGGCGATGTTCAGCGTCACCGTGGCCGGGGCGGATTCCGCCGAGCCGTCGGACACTTTGTAGGTGAAGGTCATCGGGCCGAAGAAGTCCGGGGCCGGCGTGTAGCTGAAGTTCCCGTTCCCGCTGAACGACAGCGAGCCGGACGAGGGGGGCGACACCAAGATGGCCGTCAGCGCGTCATTTTCCGTGTCCGAGTCGTTCGTCAGGAGTCCGCTGGCCAAGGGCACGACCAGCGTCGTGTCTTCCGTCCCGTTGTAATTGTCGGCCGCCGCGGCCGGCGCGTCGTTGACGGCGGCAATGTTGATGGTCACCGTCACGACGTTGGAATCCGCGGCCCCGTCGTTCGCCTTATAGGTGAACGTCACCGCCCCATTGACGTTGAGGGCGGGCGTGTAACTGAAGCCCCCGGTCCCGTTGAGCGTCAACGACCCCGTCGCCGGGGCCGACACCAGCACGGCCGCCAGGGCCGTCCCCTCCACGTCCGTGTCGTTCGCCAAGACCCCCGCGCCGGGCGACACGGTCAGAGGCGTGTCCTCGTTCACGGCATAATTGTCAAGGACCGCCACCGGCGCGTCGTTGACGGCGGCAATGTTGATGGTCACCGTCACCGTGTTCGAGAACAGCGCCCCGTCACTCGCCTTGTACGTGAACGTCACCGGCCCGTTGAAGTTGGCGACGGGCGTGTAGGTGAAGCCGCCGTTCGCGTTGAGCGCCAGCGACCCGGAGGCTACGTCCGTCACCAGCGTCGCCGTCAGGGCCGTCCCTTCCACGTCCGTGTCGTTCGCCAGGACGCCGGTCCCGGCCGGGACGGTCAGCGCCGTGTCCTCGTTCACCGTGTAATTGTCAAGGACCGCCACCGGCGCGTCGTTGACGGCGGCAATGTTGATGGTCACCGTCACCGTGTTCGAGAACAGCGCCCCGTCGCTCGCCTTGTACGTGAACGTGACGGGGCCGTTGACATTCGCCGCCGGCGTGTAGGTGAAGCCGCCGTTCGCGTTCAGGGTCAGCGTCCCCGTCGCCGGGGCCGCCACCAGCACGGCCGTCAACGACCCACTGTCCACGTCCGTGTCGTTCGCCAGCACGCCCGTGCCGACCGGGACGGTCAGCGCCGTGTCCTCGTTCACCGAGTACGACTCGAAGACGGCCACCGGGGCGTCGTTCACGGCCGTGACGGTCACGTTGAACGTCGCGTCTACAAAGGCGCCGTCCGGGTCCGTCCCGCGCACGGTGACCGACCCGGCCCCATTGGCATTGAGCGGGTAGGTGAGGGTCAGGGAGTGACCGGCGAAACTCGTGGTCGCCACACTTGTGTTGCTTTGGACGGTCATGGCAAGGCCGGCCGCCCCGGACTCGGCGTCGTTGAAGAAACTATCCAAGCTGATGACGGTGGCCGCCGCGTCCTCGTTCACGGCCACGGCCGGGATGGTCGTGACCGTCGGCGGGGAGTTGACGTTGATTTCCCACATGCCGCGGCCGTGCGTCCCGGCGGCCAAAATCTTCGTCGTGTAACTGTAATCCAAATCGACGACTTGGACGTTCGGAAGGGATGTCCCGAACAGCGTCCAGTTCGTCCCGTTGTTGACGGAGCGGTAGACGCCGGTGTCCGTGCCGACGTACAGCCGGTCGTCGGCGGTCCCGGCCCCCACGGTGTCGAGGATGAGCGTGTTGACCGGAATGTCGGCGAGGTCGCCGGTGATCTTGGTCCACGACACGCCCGCGTTGACCGTCTTATAGATTTGTCCGTTGCCGGCCCCGAGTCGGCTAATGAAGGCCCCGGCCACGACGTAGGCCGTGTTCGCGTCATTCGGATCGACAGCAAAATCCCGCCACTCAATGGCGGCGGACGGGCTGGCGATGGGGTCGCGGGCGACCCAATTGGCCCCGTGGTCCGCGGTCACGTACACATGGCCGTTGGACGCGGCGTAGATCGTGTTCGCGTTCGAGTCGGCGATGCCGACGGAGTCCACCGGGAGATTTGTGCCCGGCAGAGTGCCAACGACTGACCAGCCGGTGGCCCCGTTAGTGGTCTCGTACACCTGTGTCGTGCCGACCAACAGGCGCAACGGGTTTGCCCGGCTGATCTCCAAGGGGACGTAAAAGTTGCCGTTCGTCAGCGGGGGCGGGCCGCCCCCTTCCTCTCCGCCGTTGGGGTTCAGGCCCAACACGCCGGTGGTCGCGTCGGACCATGTCACCCCGCCGTCGATCGACTTCTCGACGGCCGGGACGGCGCTATTCTGGTACGTGTGGTAGACCGTGGTCGTGGCCCGCGTGTTGCCGGAGTTCGAGGCGACCCGGGCGAACCCGCCGTCCCCGAAGCGGACGCGAGTCCAGCCGACGTTGTCCAAAAACATCTCGGTGCCGTTGTCTTGGCTGCCGCCGATGGCGATGTCCGGGTTGGTCGGGTGAATGGCGATGCCGGTGAACTGGATCGTGTTGAGCGCGCCGCCGGCCGACCCGTTCAGATTCGTCCACTGGATGCTCCCGACGGCGGGGTTGTCCAGCCGCCAGATGCCGCCGTCGGAGCCGACAAGCAATTTGCCGTTGGCGTCGAAGCCGATGCCGTGGTGATCGGCGTGGGGTCCGTTGCCGTTCGCCCCGGTCCGGATCGTGCCGGCCGACGTGCGGGGCGTCCACGAGGCCCCGCCGTTCGAACTCTTGACGAAGAAACTCCCGGTCCCGTCCCCCGCCCCGCCGGCGTAGACGACGTTCGGGTCACTCGGGTCGACGGCGATGGTGTTGTCGTACCAGCCCTGGCCGTTCAGGTAATCTTCCGGCGTCGCCGTCGTCGCGGCCCAGTTGACGCCGGCATTGGTGGTCTTGAGGATGTTTAACAGGCCGAATGTGGACGGACTCTGGCGTGCCGCGTAGAGAGTGCCCGGGGAAGACGTTGAGATCGCCAGTGCGATGCGCCCACTTGTTGTGCCGCGGGGGAAGTCGCCGGCGACCGCCCACGTCGAGCCGCCATCGGAACTCTTGTAAATCCCGTTCCCCGCATCTCCGAAAAGATTCCCGTAAGCCACATAAAGCACCCCGGCGGCGCCGGTCGTCGTCGGGTCCATCACCAAGTCGGAGCCTTGAGGGTTGCTTCCGCTCACCGGCGCGTTTTGCGGGTTAAGCGCCAGCGACCAGTTGGTCCCGCCGTCCGTCGTCCGCCAGACGCCCAGCACGCCGAAGGCGTTGATGCCGTTGTTGCCAAACCCGTCCACCACGGCATACGCACGGTTCGCGTCCTGCGGGTCGATCACGATCTTGGCGATCGTGGCGCGGTTAAACTGGGCGTTGCCTTGCAGCGTCCAGTTGACTCCGCCGTCCGTCGATTTGAGGATGCCGCGGCCGTAGGACGAATCGAGCGAATTGTTGGCCTCCCCAGTGCCGGCGTAGATGACGTTCGGGTTGCTCTTGGAGACGGCGATTGCCCCCATGGCGAGCGTCTGCTGCGTATCCGTCAGGGGCGTCCACGACGTGCCGGCGTTGGTCGTCTTCCACACGCCACCCCCGGCGGCGGCGACGTAGATGGTGTTTGCGTCCGTCGGGTGGGCCGCCAAGGCCGTGATGCGCCCGCTGACCGCCAAGCCCCCGGGGATTTGGCCGTTGTTAATCGGCGCCGGCCCGATGGCCGTCCACGCCGTCGTAGAAAGCGGGATGGATGTCGACGGCGTCACGCGGGCTTCGAGTTCGCGCAATTGCAGACGGAACCGCAGACGGGGGAGTGAATGGAGCATTGGAGAGACCGATGGATCGCGAGGGTAAGCGAATTCGATTTCATCCTACCCGACGGACACCGGCTTGCAACAGAAATCTGACGCTGGTGCGATGATTTATGGAATAACCCGCCCGTCGCGGGCGGCACGTTTCCCCCACAGCCTGCTCAGGTCATAGCCGGATGCCGCCGGACACGTCGATCCACGCGCCGGTGATCCAGCGGGCGTCGTCCGTCACCACGAGGGCGACGGCGTCGGCGATGTCCTCGGGCTCGCCGATGCGGCGCAGGGCGGTCAGTTGCTCCTCGGCCCGCCACTCCTCGGCGGTCTTGCCGCTGTCGGGGCTGTTCATGTCCGTGTGCGTCGAACCGGGGGCGATCACGTTGACGCGGATGCCGTCCGGGCCGAGTTCGGCGGCGAGGACGCGCGTCATCACGTCGATGGCGCCCTTGGTCGCCGAGTAGACCACGGAGCCGGGGTACGCCATGCGCGAGATGGCGCTGGCGATGTTGATGATGACCCCCCCCTTGCCCATCATCGCCGCCGCCGCCTGGGCGCACAGCAAGTAGCCGCGGACGTTCAGGCCGAAGTGCCGGTCAATGTCGGCGACGGTGATTTCCTTGAGGAATCCGCGCTGCATGATCGCGGCGTTGTTCACGTGGATGTCGAGCTTGCCGTAAGCCGTCTTCACGGCCGCGAACATCCCGGCGATCTGGGCCGGGTCGCTGACGTCCGCGTGGACGGCAATCGCCTCCCCGCCGGCCGTCACGATCTCGGCGACGACCGCCTTGGCCGGCCCCTCGCTCTTGGCGTAGTTGACGGCCACCTTGGCCCCGTCGGCCGCCAGCCGCTTGGCAATGGCCGCCCCGATCCCCCGCGACGCCCCCGTGACCAAGGCCACCCGCCCCGCCAGACGCTTCTCGGCCATCGCCGTTACCTCTTCAAATGGAGTGAATCCGCCAAGACCTGCATGACCTTGGCAGAGGGCATTGTGCTTGGCTGGGGGGAGGCGTCAAGGAGCGAGGGCGTCGGCTAACTGAGCCGATTCCATTTCGAGCAGACGTGTGGGGCCGTTTCAAAAATGGCCCGGGAGAGTTTGAACGATCGACCAATACCCTTGTGGAAGCTGATCGACGAGAGACTTGTGCGCTTGCTCCGCCAAGGCCATTGTGGGGAACCTCAGACGGACAGTCCCGTTGGGCGACACAGCAGCGCCGTGGGCGATCATTTCTCGCTTCGCCACGTCTGCGTCCATTTCATCTTTTCGAATCAGGGGGAGGACGGCGTAGGGGAGAATTTGCTGTTCCTCGGCCTCGGCTTGCGTCACCCCCAAGGCTTGGGCAATCTTCAAGTCCCGATCCTTGTACGCTTCCATAATCGCGCGAGTGCGGTCTTCGGACCGCACCGAATACCACGCATCCCAGACCACGAGCACGTCGGACATGTCCGAGTCAGTCAGTGGAATCTCGAAAATCACCGGGCCGTTCGGCGTCAAGACGCCCGACAGTTCGCTTTGGAGTGAATCGACTATCCCCTGCCGTTGCTGGGGGGTAAGCGACCGGTTAGTCTTCGGTCCTCGGATGACGGGCATCGGAACGCCTCCTAAAGTTCTTCCCAGTTGTCCATGAACCACCGCACGGCACGGCAGACCTGGTGCAACTCATCCGGCCCAATGGCCACCGACTTGTACCTGAGTTCCGGCCGCCAGTTTCGGCCGTCGAGAATCGCTGTTCGGCGGCGCGGGCCAGCCGGGCGATTGTGTCCGGGGGCAACCGCTCCGCGAACGGGCGAATGTCGTTCATCCCACAACCTTCCCGTCTCTAACCCGCGATTGCTCAACCGTATGGCATGCGGTTCCGAGTTGGCCATCACACCGGGCCGTTCGACAGAACGACAAGCCATCGGAAGGAATGAGACCGGGCGTGAGCATCGTCCGCCCTCCCGCATTCACTTCATTCTTTCCGAACAGACTTAGGCATTGTGCCCCGACGGGAGGAGCCGTCAAGGAGCGTCACCCGCATGAAGTGCCACCAAGGCTTCATGTTCATCAGCCAGCCGGTAAGTCCTCCCCTTCGTGGACGGGTTCTCCACGGCCAAGAAGCCGTCCGCCGCCCACTTGGCGCAAAGGGCCGCGGCCGAGCGAGGAGAACTTTTGAAGAACGCCGCCACGTCCTTCGCGGTGACAACTCGCACCCGCAAGAACAGGCCGAGGGCTTGGCGTTGTTGAGGGGACAAGGCGCGCAGGGCCGGCGTTTGGTCGAGGGCGGTTCGGCGATTCGCTTCTTCGGCCCGCGAGCGGACCTTGCCGAAGGCGTCGGCCATCCCGACGCAGAAGTAGTCGATGAACGGGGTCACGTCCCCCTCGGCCCGGCCGAAGTAGTAGTTGTGACTGGCGCCCACGGTCAGGCCGGCGTAATACCCGTCCAAGTTGGCGGCGTAGTATTCCTCCAGCGAGTAAATCCCGTTCAGCCCGTAGCCGCCGCGGTGCAGGACGAGCGTGGTCAACAGGCGGGCCGTCCGGCCGTTGCCGTCGAAGTACGGGTGAATCGTGGCGAAATGGTAGTGAGCGAGAGCGGCGGTCACGGGGAGGGGCAAGTCGCCGGTGCGGATCGAATCATTCACCCAGCGGATGAGGTCGCGCATCAGCCCCGGCACGTCTCTCGCCTCGGGGGGCATGTACACCGTCCGCCCGGTGCGGGCGTCGCGGATGACGTTCTGCCCGTCGCGGTACGCAGTCGCCTTCGCCTTGCCGGTCATCACGATGCCGTGGATCGTTCGGACTTCCTTTTCCGACAGCTTTTCCGCCGACCGCCCCAAGCGTTCGACGTGTTCCAAGGCGGCGAAGTAATGGCGGACTTCGGCCTCGTCCCGCTCGCGGCCGGGGAAGTTCCCCTCCCCCTCGACCACCGCCCGCACTTGGTCGGCCGAGAGTTTGTTCCCCTCAATTCGCGTGGAGAGGTGGGTCGAAAGCAGCCGGGCCGTCCGGCGCAACGAGTCGAGCATCGGGGCCGACAACGGCAAACCGGCCACCACTTGGCGGTCCCCTTCGATGGCCATGAGGGCTTTCGCCGACTTGGCGGAGATCGTAAAGTTCGGCTCAAACATGGCGTGTCCCCTCCCCGGCACGATAACCGAGCGCCGAGAACACGTCAAGAAACTGTCGAGAACCCGCGGCCCGTCAGCCGCGAGTCGGGGCGTATTGCAGGGCCTTCTTGGCGCTGCCCAGCAGCGAGTGGTACAGCACGAGCATGATGCCGGCGGTAATCAAGGACGTGAACGCGAAGATGGCGAACAGGCCGTCGTAGTTGGGGCCGTAGCCGTAGTTGCGGTTGCCGCCGAGACCTTCCATCATGACGGTGCCGCAGCCGCCGAGGACGACGGAGATCAACAGGCACACCATGAAGCCAACGCCCATGCGGCCGATGCCGGCGGAGATTTCCCGCGACCCGGTGGCGATGCCGATCTGGGCAATCATCGCGGCGAACGTGACGACGGCCCCGGTCGTCATCACGAAGCCGCCGAGGACGCCCGCCATCAGCACCGGGTCGGCGTCGCGGCGGCTCCCCTCGATGCTGATGAGCAGTCCAAAGCCGACCACGATCATCGCCAGCATCCCGCCCAAGGCGCAGAAGACGCTGGCCCACGCCGTCCCGCCGGCCTTGGCCTCCGGCGGGATGTTCACCGCCCCGAACCGGGCCGTCAGCCCCATCACGACGGTCATGATCCCCGGCCCCACAATCAGGATGAGGAACAGCATGACGACGATGGCGGGGACTTGCCCCACCGACCCGGTCCCGCGCATGAGGCAGAACGCCACCAAGTCGGCCAACACTTGCACGCCCAAGAATCGCACGGCCGCCTGCTCGCTGCCGAGGGCCTTGGCCGTCCGCTTCCAGTTGCCGGTCACGCCCGTTGGCTCGGGGTCCGGCTCGCGTCGTCTGGGGCGCGGCGCGTCGTCGTACTCCTCGCGCGGCGGCGCGGCCTTGGCCGCGGCGCCGATGGTCAGTGGCTTGGAGCAACCGGGGCAGCGCGTGGACTTGCCGGCGAACTCGCCCCGGACGCGGAACTGCCGGCCGCAGTGTTCGCAAGTAACGTCCAACATGGCCATGGCCCACGCCCTTGCTCGCGGTGTCCGGTGTGCGTTTCTGTTGTATGACCCCGCCCCCGCGGGGCCGGCCGTATAATTAGGCGGACTTGCCGACTTCCCCGACCCGGAGCCTCCCCATGCCGGCCTCTTCCACGGCGCTCGCGTCTCCCCGCCAGACCACGATGTTCAACGACTCGCCCACCTACCAAATGGCGTGCGACCAACTGTACGCCGTCGCGGAAGTCATGGGCACGGACCCGGACATCATCGAACGGCTGGCCATCCCCAAGCGGTCGCTCATCATGTCCATCCCGATCCGCATGGACAGCGGGGACATCCAGACCTTCGTCGGCTACCGCGTGCAGCACTCGCTCACCAGCGGGGCCTCGAAGGGGGGGCTGCGCTACGCCCCGCACGTCGATCTCGGCGAAGTGGCCGCCCTGTCCATGTGGATGTCGTGGAAGGTCGGCCTCATGAACCTCCCGTTCTCCGGGGCCAAGGGGGGCATCGCCTGCGACCCGACCACGTTGAGCAAGGGCGAACTCGAACGGCTCACGCGGCGGTACACCGAGGAAGTGTTGCCGATCATCGGGCCGCGCATCGACGTGATGGCCCCCGACATGGGCACGGACGAGCAGACGATGGCGTGGATCATGGACACGTACTCCATGAAGGTCGGTTACGCCTGCCCGGAGATCGTGACCGGCAAGCCGGTCGAACTCGGCGGCTGCGTCGGCCGGCGCGAGGCCACCGGCCGCGGCGTCACCTTCTGCATCATGGAGGCCCTGAGCGAGTTGAACCTTAAGGCCGAGGAGAGCACCGCCGTCGTGCAGGGGTACGGCAACGTCGGCTCGGTCGTCTGCCAGGAGTTGCACCAGCGCGGCGTGAAAATCATCGCCGTCGGCGACCGCTTCGGGTCGATCAAGAACACCAAGGGCATCGACGTCCCCGCCCTCGCCAAGCACGTCGCGGCCGGCAAAATGGTGAAAGACTTCCCCGGCGCGGACGCGATCCCGGACGCCGAATTATTCGGCATCCCCTGCACCATCCTCGCCCCGTGCGCCATGGAACGGGTGCTGACGAAAGACAACGCCGGCATGGTGCGGTGCCGCATCTTGGCCGAGGGGGCGAACGGGCCGACGACGCCGGACGCCGACAAAATCCTGAACGAGGCCGGCGTCTTCATCATCCCGGACGTGCTGTGCAACGCCGGCGGCGTGACCGTCTCCTACTTCGAGTGGGTGCAGGACCTCCAGCAGTATTTTTGGGACGAGGACCAGGTAAACGCCAAACTGCGGGAACTGATGCTCAAGGCGTTCCGCCGCGTACGGACCCTCTCCCGTGAGCGGAAAATCCCGATGCGACTGGCCGCCCTAAGTCTGGGCGTAAACAAGGTGGCGTTGGAAAAAGCGAAGCGCGGCCTGTTCCCCTGACGGCCGGCGGGGCGAACCGCCGTGTCCGGCTTGTGCCGCGTCCGGCCTTCCCTTATACTCGCCAACGTCCCAACCGGGAGGGCGGCATGAGTTTCGGCGGCGAGGCGGGCATCGAATTCGACACGGCGCGCGGCCGGGACTGGCCCAGCGTCCGGCAGTTCAACGTCTTCGTGGAGAACCGCCTCGGCGGGCTGATGGACGTGGTCCGGCGGTTCGAGGCCACGGACGTCCGCATCATCTCCTTCACCATCATCGACTCGTCGGACTGCGCCATCATCCGGCTCGTCGTCAGCGACCCGGAGCGGGCGACGGAGATTCTCCGGCAGGGGAAGATGATGTTCACCGAGAGCGACTTGCTCGTGGTGAAATTGCCCGAGGGGAACCAGCCGCTGGTCACGATTTTCAAGGCCCTGCTGTCGGCCGAGGTGAGCATTCATTACGCCTACCCGCTGATGGTCGGCGTCGGCCCGGACGGCGGCACGGCCCTCGCCATGTACGTCGCCGACATCGAAATGGCGAGTTCCGCCCTGACCGACAAGGGCTTCACCATCTACACCGAGAACGACCTGAACTGGTAAACCGGGAGACTCGCATGCCGGGATTCGAAGACGACGACCTGAGTCCGCGCCGCGCCCACCAAGACGACGACCGGGACGACTACGACGACGGCCGCCGGACCGGCGGCCGGTACAAGGAGCACCGCGGGGTGATGATCCTTGTCTTCGGCATCCTCGGCCTCATGATGTGCGGGGGCTTCGGCATCGCCGCGTGGATGATGGGCAAGAATGACCTGCGGGAGATTGAGGCCGGGCGCATGGACCCGGAGGGGAAGGCGCTCACCAACGTCGGCTACATCCTCGGCATCGTTGGGACGATCCTCTGGGGCATCTACGCCCTCTTCATGACGGCATACGTCGCGTTCATCGTGATCGTCATCGCCGCCTTCGGGAAATGACCCCGCCGCCGCTGCCGCCGGAGGCCGCGGTGCGGGTCGTGCGGCCGCACCGGGCGCGCAAGATCCTCATTCTTGGGGGCATGGGCTTCGTGTTCGCCCCGTGCGGCTTCTTCGCCGCCTGGCTCGGCAAGCGCGACCTGCGCGACATGGCCGCCGGCAGCATGGACCGGGCCGGCGAGCCGCTCACCAAGATCGGCCGGATGCTCGGCATCGTCGCCGGCATCGTCTGGGCGGTCAAGTGGACCATCGCCCTCGGCCTCGGGGCCGTCGTGTACCTCTACTGGCCGTACTTCCGCCAATGGTTCTGATCGACACCCACGCCCACCTCGACGACGGCCGCTTCGCCAACGATATCGAAGAAGTGGTCGCCCGCGCCGCCGCGGCCGGGCTGTCGCACATCGTCACCGTGGCGACCGACGGCGAAAGTTGCCGGGCCGCTCTCGCCCTCGCCGACCGCTTCCCCATGCTGCGCGTCGGCGTGGGCCTGCACCCGAACTATGTGGCCGAAGCCCCCGCGAGTGATTGGGACTTGGTGGTCGAACTCTCCTCACACCCGGCCGTGGTCGCCATCGGCGAAACGGGCCTCGACCGCCACTGGGACAAGACGCCATTCGCCCAGCAAGAAGCGTCGTTCGCCCGGCACATGGAACTGGCCCACCGCCTCGATAAGCCGATCGTGATCCACGCGAGGGAAGCGGAAGAAGACGTGGCCCGAATGCTGCGCGTGGCTTACGACGCCCGCGGCCCGATCAAAGGCGTGTTGCACTCGTACACCGGGCCGGTCGGCCCCGCGTTGGCCGGCGTGGAGATGGGCCTGTGCGTGTCGTTCGCCGGGATGCTGACCTACAAGACGGCCGACAACGTGCGGCAAGTCGCGGAGCAAATCCCGCTGGATCGGCTGTTAGTGGAAACGGACGCCCCGTATCTGTCGCCCGTGCCGAATCGTGGCCGGCGGAATGAGCCGGCATTTGTGGTTCACACGTTGAAGCAGTTGGCCGATTTTCGCGGCGTGCCGTGGGCGAAAATGGCGGCAATCACGACGGCGAACGCGCGTCGGTTGTTTGGGCTGTCGTAAAGACAGAAGATTAACCACAAAGGCACGAAGGTCACACCAAGATTCACAAAGAAGATGAAAGAAGAATTTGCTTCTTGGCTTCTCTGTGCGTCTTCGTGTGGCCTTTGTGCCTTTGTGGTTAATCTTCTGTCTTTATTCCATCGTCGTCAGCAACCCGCTCATCTCCCCCTCGGCGTGCGCGTCCCCTTGCTGCTTCGCGGCCGTGATCCCGCGGCGCAAAACGGCGCACGCCTCGTCCACGCGGTTCAGCCGATTGAGAATCTGCCCGACTTGCAAGTAGCCCGGCACGTAGGGCGTGTCGTCGATCAGTTTCAACAACAGCGCGGCGGCCGTCTCCTCTTGGCCGATGCTGGCGTGTTCCATGGCGAGGCCGTAGCGGAGGAAGCTGTCGGCCGGGTCGTCGGCCAAGAGGGCTTCGAGCTGGTCCATCCGCGGCGTGCGTTGCACTGGTCATTCTCCTTCGGTCAGACGTTGAACACTTCCCGCGTGTTGTCGCGCAGGAGCCGCTTGCCGAGGGCGACGGCTTCCGCCTCCGTGAACTGCCCCGGCCGCACGAACTCGTCGGCCAGCACGGTCGCCAGCACGCGGCGGTACATGTTGAACTTTGGCAGCACGAACTCCAATTTATAGGCGTCGCTGTAGTAGCCGATCTGCTTCGTCTTCGGGACCGCTTGCAACCGGCCCGTCAGGTCGGCCCGGATTTGGCCGGGGATGTTCGAGTACCACCAGTGCCCGCTGGTGATGACGTTCGGGAAAATCCACGCATGGCTGACCAACTCCTGATTCGAGTTGCCGCACAGCACGGAGACCGGGAACTTCACGTCGAGGAAGGCGTTGAACAAGGCCCGGTATTGCAGCAGCGACGTGCGCTGGTCGAACAGGTCTTGCCCCTGGTACACGCCCGTCTCGTACACGCGGCGGTTGACGCCGATCATCAGGTCGAACGGCAGCTTGAACTCGCGGCAATTCTGGGCCAGCATCCAGAAGACCGCTTGGCTGGTCGCCGTCAGTTGGTCGTCCGTCGGCGCCTTGGCCGCGAGGGCGGCGTCCAAGGCCGCGTCGCTGACGGCGGCCGGCGAGAACGTCGGCGGCAGCGAGATGGCGCACGCCTTGGCGTTCTTGGCCGTGAACCGCTCGAACAACTTTCGCACCGCCGCCCGCACCGACTTGGCGTCCCCAACTTGGACGCCCGTAACTTTGGCCAGCCGTTCCTTGGTGGAGACCTCGTGCAACTTGAACACCAGCGTGTCCGTCCGCAAACACGGGACGTACTTGGCGGTGTCGAAGCCATCCAGCGGGTCGTCGAACTCGTTGGTGAGGAAGATGGCTTCGAGCTTCGTCTTGGCGAAGACCTGCTTCTCCCAATCCGCTTGGGCGAAGGTCTTCTGCCCGAGGTTGAAAAGCGCGTCGGCGTCGGCCGCGTCGAGACGGCGAACGTCCTTGCCGAGGAAGACGCGGACGATCTCCAGGAACCACGCATACTGGGCCGTGTTGTCGTAGCGGTCCATGTGGGCGATGATCGCCCGCACTCGCTCGCGCGGCGTCACGTCGGGCTTCAGCGGGGCTTGGCTCATGCCGGCCGAGTGGGCGAGTTCCGTGTAGTAGTGGTAGCCGAGGATGTCGTCGAGTGTCTTGGAGACCGGGGCCAACGGCTCAATGTGCGAGTGTGGGTCAATGAGCGGGATTTCGCAAAGGGCGGCGAACAGGTCGTGGGAGAGGTTGTCGGCCATCGGGTCGCGGGGTGGTTGTAGGAAAGGGTCGGCGAACCGCTGCATGTCTTACAGAGTCGGGGTAACAATTACAAATCGGCCGGGGCCGCGAGAAAATCGCTTGGGCCAATGGCGAGTTTTTTGTTGATCGAAAATGCTTGGGGATAGGGAGTTGTGACGATCAGCCGCGCGATAGCCGCCGTGGGTTCGTGTTATTGGCGCCGGCCGTGCATTACTCCCCATCGTCAGCGAAACAACGGTTGGAAACCGCCCACGGCTCAGAACCTTCCCCCGGTTCGGCCACCGTCTCCCCCGACGCCGGAGTGGTTTTCAAAGGCCGGTTTTCGGCGGTCTTCCCCCAAGACCGCCGATCCCCCCGCCGGCCCGATGATTCGCGGATGGATTTCCCTTCCCCTGATTGAACTTAAGGTCGCCGTCCTCCCCCGGACGGCGGCCTCTTTTCGTTGGGAGTTCCAGCAAAGCCCATGAACAGCCGTTCATAGGCTTTCAGGGGGCGAAAATTTCTCCCAAAGATTTCCCCGTTTCGCGCGAACCACTGAGTAGCCAAGCCTCTCAGAGTGCGTACCGAAACCGATGTTCTGCATCGGTATTGGAGTTTTTTGACATTTTCCGAGTCAAGTTTGCCTCGGAATGCGTTATAAGAACATGGTCAACCCCCGCGTGGCGTTCACCCGGGGAAAAAGCCATCACCCTAACCAGTGTTGTTTTCAGAGGTTCCTAACCAAACGTGTTGATCTAGCCATCATTTGAGTCTCCCAATTATCCAAGAGACTCATCCATCAGCCGGAGGGCGTATCCATGACCAATCGTATCAACCAGCTCGTTCTCAACACCTGTTCCGCCGCCAAATTGGCCGCCAAGCAGGGATTTGAGTCTGTGGCGGGTAACGATCTGGGCGGGATGCACCTGACGGCTGTCCCAAGTGTGGGACGACCTCTCGCGTCGTCCGGTTCCCAAGTCCACTCACCGACGTTAATGCGTTCCACGGAACGCGCGACACGCCCGGCGAGGGAGACCGAAGGGAACACCCCTGGCATGCGGACCCTACCCAATGGCTGGCGCGTAACCAGTCAACGCGGGTCCGAAGAGCGTCGGGTCGCGTATTCGCGGCTGACGGGTCATGACACAACCGGCCATCACGATTACCCATCGCACGATGTCCGCCATGACGACCGCCGGCCGACCAGAATGCGGGCCATTGCGACCAACGGAAAGTGAGGCGTCTTTTCGGGTTCTTTACTGCTTGAACGTGTTCGGGACTGATGAACTCGCGTGCTTGCACGCCTGCGAATGAAGTCGAATGCCTTCGGGTAGTTTTCGGAAGCCGGAACGATGGCCACGCCGTCAGCCAGGGGAACGCCTCCAGTGTTCCCAGCACAATATGAAGCGGTTCGGGCCGGGTAAGTCCGCCTACTGAGGCGGATATCCCGCCGGTGAATTGGCAACAATTCCCCACGCCGACGCGTCGTTCGTTACGACGCCGAACGCGGCCGACCCCCTTCGCCAAACAAACCGTCGCCGCCGCCGCGGCCCGACCCCCGCCGTTGCGCGGAATGGTCGGGCCGCTGGGGAGCGGGCGCAGACAACCCCCCACCCGAGATCCGCGGGGGGATCTGGCCCTTGCCCCGCCGCCGGCCCGGTGCGAATGCGAACACGGATCCGCACGGGAAATAACAGCCATGAGCTGGACCGAAATCACGGACTTGGTTTTGCAAGCCCAAACGGGGGACCGGGCCGCCTACGGCGAGTTGGTCCGCCGGTTCGAAAAGGCGGTGTTCGGGATGGCGATGGCGCGCGTCCGCGACCCGCTGGAGGCGCAGGAACTGGCGCAGGAGGTCTTCATCCACGGGATGCGGAAGCTCCCGCAACTGCGCGACCCGCGCTGCTTCGCCGGCTGGCTGCGGCGCATCACGGCCCGCATGGCCATCAACCGCCTGAGCCGGCGCGGGCCGGTGAGCGGGGCCGAGCCGGACTTCCTCGACAGCCACGAGGGGAAGAGCGTCTCCCCGATCGACGAGATCGCCCGCGGCGAGGCGAAGGTGGAACTGCACGCCGGCCTGCGGCAGTTGAAGGAACTCGACCGCCTCACGCTGGAGGCGTTCTACCTGCGCGGCCGGAGCCTCAAGCAGATGAGCCGGGAATTCGAGTCCCCGGTCGGGACCATCAAGCGGCGCCTGCACGTCGCCCGCCTGCGGCTCAAGGCCGTCATGGAAGACGCCCGCCCCGGCGAGTACGCCGACGTGATGGACGGCGAACTGGCGACGGCGGTGTAAGAATCCGTGAAGCTTGAGCATGGCCAATGGGCCATGCGAACGGAGGGGCCGCAAGGCCCCTCCGCTTTTTTATGCGCAAGGCCGGGAGCATGATTCTCCCGAATGGATCGGTCTTGCGGTCTTGCGGCATGGGGCGAATTCTTCGATAGAGCGGGGCGGCGGCGCGTAAAATATGTCCCCGCGACGCCCCGCCCAGGAGGCTTGGGTGGAGCGGGGGAAATAGGCTTGCGACACGCCCGGCTGTTGCCGGGTCTTACGCGGCCCCTACGATAGTCGGTTCTGCCGGCTTCATGCTTCATGCCCGCAGTAAGCCACCGACGTTACGGAACAGGTGTGATGCCATGATCGCTGACTTGGACGTCTTGGCCGACCAGTTCGAGGAGTCCCCGCTGCACGGCGACGGCGGCGAGGACGCCGCCACCCAATTGGACGCGTGGAATCACGCCATCGACAAGCTGCTGGAAATTCGTTCTCTGACGGACGACTGGGACGGCGAAGGCGCCCCCGCCCCGGAGTGCAAGTTGGTGGACAGCGCCATCCGGCTGGCGGGGTGGATGCAAGGCAAAGACATGCGGCCGCCGAGCCGGATCGTCGCTGGCCCGACCGGAACCGTCGTCTTCGAGTGGCAGTCCGACACCGGCGAGACGCTGCTCGACGTGGAGGTCACCGCCCCGAACAAGGGCGAATTGGCCCTGTTCCGCAAAGGCCGTCCAACCGTCCATCGGACTCTCTGATCGAGCGGACGGCCTTTCGACTTCACCCCTCTCTGCGAAGTGCCTTCGCGGGCGACTTGTGGCATTCTTCTGAAACCCGCCTGTCGCTTCATTTTGCGCCATCGTTCTTTCCTCCTCCGCGCCGAGAGAATGCCACGCCATGACCGCCCCGCCGCCGATTCCCCCGCCTGAGTCGTCCCGCGGCCGAGCCGTCTACCGCCGAATTCCCGACCCGTATGTGGACCAATCGCTGACCACGAGCATTCAGCGCGTCGCGTTCCAGCCCAATTCCTCCGACACCTCGGAAAATGGCGGCATCTCGCTCTATTACGCTGACGAAGTGACCCCGGAAGCGTTGGTGGCCGCCGCCGTGGAACGGGAGAGCCGAAGGGAGCCTGAAGACCGGCGGACGTTCTATGTGGCCCGACTGTACGTCAGCGACATCGCGGCGCTGGGCCTGACCGTCGTGCCGACGCCCGACCACGGTGACGGGGTGCCGGGGCACGCCTCCATCCCCCAAATGAACAGCGACGATTATCGACGGAAGCCGGACGGCAACTACCGGCAGTGCGTGGATTGGCAGCATCAGTTGGCTGTCCTCGCGAGCGCCGACATCGTCCTTTGCCCGCCCCCGTCCGAGGAATGCTCGGCGGGCGTGAACCGTGTCCGGAATACAGTGTCTTTGCCGACACCACACCACCGCGCGGCGATTTCCGCTGAACTCGCCGTCCCGTGGCCGGTGTCGAGCCTGTCACGTCTGTCCGGGTCAATTCTTCCAAGGAGTCCGCGCATGAGTACGCCGCACGTCGATGTCGTCCCGCTTCGCCCCGCCGTCAAGTCCGATTCGCCGACCGTCGTGGACGTGCTCATCGCAATCACCCCGCCGGAAGACACGAAGTCCCAGCGCCCGCCGATGAACATCGGCCTCGTCCTCGACCGCTCCGGGTCGATGGCCGAGGCCAAGAAGATGACCTTCGCCCGCGAGGCGGCCGTCTTCCTCGCCCAGCAACTCCGCCGCACCGACCGCTTCTCGTTCACCATCTTCGACGAGCAAATTGAAACGCTCGTCCCGAGTCGGCCCGTCGAAAACGCTTCTTCGATCATCGCCCTCATCAACGCCGTCCAACCGCGCGGCAGCACCGACTTGTTCGCCGGGTGGGGCGAGGGCGGCAAGCAAGTGCGCGAGAACAAGATCGCCAACGGCATGAACCGCGTGCTGCTGCTCTCCGACGGCCAGGCCAACCACGGCGAGACCAACCCGGACGTGATGGCCGGGGCCGCCAAGGCGTTGAGCCGGGCGGGCGTCAGCACGACGACGATGGGCGTCGGCGACAGTTACAACGAAGACCTGTTGGAGAAAATCGCGGAACACGGGGACGGCAACTACTACTACATCAGCTCGCCCGTGCAGCTCATGGACATCTTCCAGTCGGAGTTGAAGGAACTCGTCGGCATCGCCGGCACGGACGTGAAGTTGCAAGTCAAGCACGCGATGACATCGACCGGCCTCGACGTGCGGAACGACTTCCTCAAGAACGACGACGGCACCTACCAGCTCCCCAACCTCATCGGCGGCATGACGACGAACGTCGTCGTCCGACTCGCCGTCGAGCCGCAGTCGGGCGCCGTGGACGTGGCCACGTTCATCCTGTCTTGGACCGACCCGAAGCAGCCCGGCCGGCTCACGAAAGAAGTGTCCCTGAAACTTCCGGCCGTCACGACGGACGCCTACATGAAACTGGCCGAGGACGTGACCGTCGCGGACCAAGTGGCGGTCCTGCAAATCGCCCGCCTCAAGCGCGAGGCGATGGCCCACATGGACCGCGGCGACCTGACCGCCACCGCGGGCACGGTCCTCGACATGGACGCCATGTTGTGCGCCATGCCGGCCACGTCAATGGCCCGGCCGCAGCAGACCGAAGATTTGGAGGAGATCAAGAAACTGCTCGCCGAGGGGGACCACGGCAAGTTCCGCAAGATGGCCGGGTCGCAGTCGCACGGCAGCCGGCGCAGCAAGCCGAGCCAGTGAGTATTGTTTGGCGAGCCGAGCGGCGTCAGCCGCCGGGCGGTGCGCTCAAGCCCATCACCCGGCGGCTGACGCCGCTCGGCTCGCTTGTTTCTATGATGACGGTGACACCCGAATCATGGAGCTCCTGCGGAGTATGGCCGACGGCGAGGCGTTGAAACCTCTTTCCTTGAAGCGCGAGGGCGACGGCCTCACCGTCGCATGGGCCGATGGCGTGACCTCGCGCCTGCCGTTCCGGCTTCTCCGCAAGCAGTGCCCGTGCGCCACCTGTAACGAGGCGCGGCAAAAGCCGCCGGACCCGTTCCGCATCCTCTCGGACAAGGACATTGCCGCGGCCGACCCGTCCCCAGTGCAAATGATCTCGCGCGGGCGGTACGCCTACCAAATCGTCTGGAACGACGGGCACGACACCGGCATTTACACGCTCGAATACCTGCGACAACTCGGCCAGCCGTCCTGACCACGGAGACATCGTTTCATGCAACCCGGCAATCCCGCCGTCGCGGGCGTCAAGAACATCATCGCGGTCGCCAGCGGCAAGGGGGGCGTCGGCAAGTCCACGGTGGCCGCCAACCTCGCCCTCGCCCTGCAAATGCACGGCCAAAAAGTCGGCCTGATGGACGCGGACATTTACGGCCCCAGCGTCCCGATGATGATGGGCGTCGGCCCGGTGGACCCGCAGATCGCCAACTTCCCGCTGGAGAAGTACGGCATCAAGCTCATGTCCCTCGGCTTCCTCCCAGACGCCACCAAGGGCGTGCTGCTGCGCGGGCCGATGGTCGGCAAGTGGGTGACGACGTTCCTCACGCAGATCAACTGGGGCGACTTGGATTACTTGGTGATCGACATGCCCCCCGGCACCGGGGACGCCCAACTGACGCTGTGCCAGACGGTAAGCCTCACCGGGGCGGTGATCGTCACCACACCTCAAGACGTGAGCCTGCTCGACGCCGTGAAGGCGTTGAATATGTTCCAGCAACTCAAGACGCCGGTGCTGGGCGTCGTCGAGAACATGAGCTACTTCGTCGGCGACGACGGCAAGCGGTACGAAATCTTCCGCCACGGCGGCGGCCAACGGCTCGCCACGGAGGCCGGCGTCCCGTTCCTCGGCGAAGTGCCCATCGACCCGCGCGTAACCCAGAGCGGCGACGCCGGCGAGCCGATCATCCGCCGGCACGCCGACAGCCCGGTGGCCAAAGCCTATCTCTCCATCGCCACCGCCGTGATGGCCGCCGCGGCCGCCGCGAATACAGACACCCTCCCCGAAGTCGTCTTGTGACGGAGTGACGCCGTGGGGATGACCAAAACCGTGACGTTTTCTGAAAAGCCCCCCGCCTGGCCGACCGTGCGGGACCGGCTCACCGCCGCCGGCTTCACGCCGCAGATGCGCCTGATCGATAACATGCCGGCCTTCCCGGACGAAGAACCGCCGGACGACTGGAAGGACATTCGCCTCACCCTCGGCGGCGGGATGCTGACCGTCCGCAACGAGGGAACCGCGTGGCACATCGTCGTCTGGGGCAACGCGGACGCGGAGACGCTGGCGCATCAGGAAGCGGTGGCGCAGGCTTGCTCCGCGTCCTAGCCCGTCTTGTGAGCCGCGACGCGGAGGCTTTGCGGAGAGGAGCGCGTCTCGCGACCGTTACCCGTGTCAGTAAGTCGCAGACTTCGGTGACAGCCGCTGAACGCGCTCCTCTCCGCAAAGCCTCCGCGTCGCGGCTCACAAAACCTGGCTCGCATCAAGTCCGCCGCCGACACGCGTGGCGCACGAAGTCGCCCAAAAAGTGCGGCGGGTCCGGGTCGGGCTTGCGGCGAATCGCCCGCTGCACTTTCCACAAACCAAACGCGATAACGAACGCCACGTCGGCCAACATCGCCGTCGGTCGCCCGTGGCACCGCTCGTAGTACCGTGACCGGGAATTGAACCAGTACGCCGGCCGGCGTTTCGGGGCGGTGTGGTCGCCGGTGACGCCGGTGCTTTGCCCGAAGAGGTGAACGACTCGACTGTCGGGGATGTGCCAGACTTCCCACCCGGCTTTTCGCACACGGTGGCAGTATTCGGTTTCCTCGAAGTAGAGGAAGAAACCCTCATCCATCAGGCCGACTGTTTCTAGCACGTCGCGGCGCATCATCAGACTCGCCCCGCTGACCCAATCGGCCCGGTGCGGCGTGTCGCTTTCCTTCATCGAGACGCGGAAGTGTTCCAGGGCCTTGGTCACGAAGCCGAGCCGCACGCCGTTTTCAAATTCGCCGACGGGGTTCGGGAAGCGGTACGCGGACGTTTGGAACGAGCCGTCCATGTTGAGCAGGCGACTGCCGGCGACGCCGGCCTTGGGGTGGGCCGTCAGGAAATCGACCAGCGCGACGGCCGCCCCGAGTCGGACGACGGTGTCCGGGTTGAGGAGCCATATGAAGTCCGCATCCGGTTGTGTCCGCAGGGCGACGTTGTTGCCGGCGGCGAAGCCGGCGTTCCGCGGGGCGGCGAGCAGTTCCACCCAGTCCCAGCCGTGCCGACTGACCGCGGCGCCGATCTCGGCGGCCGAGCCGTCCCCGGATGCGTTGTCCACGACGACCGCCCGCAGGCCGGGCAGCGCGGCCCGCTCGGCGGCGAGGGATTGCAGGCACTCGACGGTCAGGCCCGGCGTGCGGTAGTTCACGATGACCACGGCCACCGTCGCCGATCGTGGGTCGCTCATGCGGATTCGCCGGGGTATTTCGTTGCCGATTCGGTCGTCAGGCGACATGATATGGGCGAGTCTTTCCCCCTCCCATGCGCGTGACGGTGAACCATGAAGATGCTCCAAGTTCTCGGCGGCCTATTCCTCTTTTCGGCGAGTGCGTGGGCGCAGGCCCCGGCGGACGACCGGGCCGCGAAGTGGGAGAAGGAAATCGCGGCCATCGAGAAGCGACTGGCAGACAAGCCGCCACCGAAGGGGGCCGTCCTGTTCGCCGGCGCGTCCAGTATTCGCCTGTGGAATCTGAATCTCTACTTTTTTGATTGGGACACCATCAACGTCGGCTTCGGCGGGTCCGAGGTCCGCGACTCCACGGCGGTCGTAAAACGGCTCATCCTGCCGCACAAGCCGCGGGCGGTCGTCTTTTACGCGGGGGACAACGACATCAACTCGGGCCGCACGCCCGAGCAGGTGCTTGAAGACTTCACTGCCTTCGCAAAGGCGATCCACGCCGAGTTGCCGAAGACCGCTATCCACTTCATTGCCATCAAGCCGAGTTTCGCCCGCTGGGAGCAGTTCGAGACGCAGAAGAAGGCCAACGCCCTCGTCAAGGCGTTCTGCGCCAAAGACGAGCGGTTGGGGTTCATCGACATCGTCCCTCCCATGCTGGGCGCCGACGGCAAACCCCGGAACGAACTATTCGGAAAAGACGGCCTCCACCTGATTAACAAGGGGTACGACGTGTGGGCCGAGATGATCAAAAAAGCGGTGAAGTGACACTGACAAAGCGAGCCGAGCGGCGTAAGCGGCCGGGTAGTTCGCGCAAGCCTCCACCCGGCGGCTTACGCCGCTCGGCTCGCTTCGGTCGGTTTATCTGGCCCGAATCCCGTGGTACTCCAGCGGGAACTCGTAGTCCTTGCGCAGGGGGTGGCCGTCCCAGTCTTCGGCGAGGAGGATGCGGCGCAGGTCGGGGTGGCCGGTGAAGCGGACGCCGCAGAGGTCGAAGGTTTCGCGCTCGTGCCAGTCGGCGGTCGGGTAGAAGTCGGCGAGGCTCGGGACTTCGGGGAGTTCCCCCGGTTGGTCGTCCTTCCAGCGCGGCATCGTCAGTTTCACGGTGAAGCGGTGGTTGTGGGTGAAGCTGGAGAAGTGGTAGACGACTTCCAAATGCGGCTCGAACCCGGCCTTGGGGAGTTTCTTCGCCTCGGGTTCGAGGTAGTCCACGCCCGTGATGCAGTTGAGCAGTTCAAACTTCAGGCGTGGGTCGTCCCGCAAGAACATGGCCACGGCGGGCAAGTAGTCCGCGGCCACGGTCACGAACGGGTCGAGGGCGCCCGGCTTCGCGTCCGTGACGGCCGGCCCGAACTTCGCTTGCACCAAGGCGATGATGTCCGCGGCGGTCATGGGAACTTCCAAAAGTCAAGAAACCAAATTCATTAACCACAAAGGCACAAAGGCTACACGAAGAGTCACAAAGCAGACGTAGCAAGAAAATGATTTCTTACGTCTTTAGGAGTTACGCAGTTGGCTCTTCTGGGCCTCAAATGACCGGAAACTGGATGCGTTTGGGCAAGATGGGCAAGTCAGCATCTTGCCCATGCCACC
>JAYTTY010000599.1:0-13725 GCA_043744795.1 Zavarzinella sp.
CAAAGCTCGCAAAGCAAGAAAAGAGATTTTGATCATTCACCCAAATAGTCCTGACGATTCCATCAATGACTCTTTGCGAGCTTTGCCTCTTCGCGAACTTTGCGAGAAATTCTACTTTTCGTTATCCAATGAGCCGCAGCCCCTTCGGGAGCGACTCGCCGAAGAGTTGGCCGCGGTCGGCGGCTTCCATCTCGACGACGTGTTCCAACAGCGACACCCACTTGGCCGGGACGTTGAGTGGCTTAAGTCGGTCGATGACCTTGTGCCGGACCGCCTCATCCACGTCGAGGGAGCGCTGCCCGGTGAGGCGGGCCATGTTGGCGAGGCAGAAGGCCCAACCGTTCTTCTCGCTGTCGTTGCCCGGCGTGAAGTCGAGCAGATTCTCGATCATCGGCTCGACGACTTGCGGGTGCAACACCAGGTTCAGTGGCCCGTAAAAAAGCGTTCGGGAAGCGATCCGCGTCAGCGCCCAAAACGCATAGGTCGGCACGGGGGACTTGCTTGCCTGACGGACCAACGTACTCGCCAACGCTTCCTTGGTGCGCAAGTCGAGTCGTTCCAAACTGGCGGCGGCGCGCCACATCTCGGCGAGTTCGTTGGCCCCCGGCTTGACGACGGCCTTGCCCTTGGCGGGGATCAAGATCGGCCGCAGGCGGTTCATCAGCGTGTTCTGCAACGCAGACCCGAGGCCGCCGGCCACCCGGCGCCACATGATCCAATAGTCGGCACCGCCTTCGGCCTGTTGGGCGGTGAGGCCGCCGGCCGTCGGCGGCGAGGAGAGCATCTTCCACAGTTGGTCGATGCGGTAGCGGTCGAGCGAGTCGCCGAAGCCGGGCCGCAGGGAGAAGCCGACGAGGTGATACCAGCGGTTCAGGTGGGCGGCCGAGCGCGACCGATTCCCGGCTTGCTCCTCGAAGGTCGTCCACAACCGGCGGCACAGGCCCATCGGCCAGTCGCCGCGGGACGTTTCCAGCGTCGTTTCCAGATTCTTCGTCAACTCCGTCGGGACGCCCGGCCCCTGGAACGTGTCCACGACCACGTCGCGGGCTTTGCTCACCAGTTCTTCCGGGAACACGTCAGTCGCTTCCTGCCGGCCGTCACCTTCCGCGGTCTCCGCGTCGTCCGTCACGATGTCGCGGACGTTGAACTCCAGGCGCCACTTGTTGTCCCCGCCCTTTGCGTTGCAGAAAAGTTCCAGCGTGCCGATTTCCGTGCAACGGGCCGAGAGCGTGACGGGGACACGCTTCACGCCGCTACGCTTGCCGCCGCGCAGGATCGTGTGCATCGGCGGCAGTTTCAGCAGTTGCTCCCCGGCGATGGTGAGTATGTCGCCGGGCTTGTCCTTGCCGCGCACCGTGGAACTGTACAGCGGGAACAGCACCGGCTCGCCCAAGGCCAATTCGAGTTCCGGCTTGGCCAGTGTGATTTCCTGACCTTCTTCCAGCCGACGCGGCACAACGCACAACACCGGCGTCGCGTCCGTGGCGTGGCCGGCGTCTACGGCGATGTAATAACTTCGCGGGATGCCGCCGCCGATGCGCTTGCCGCCGCTATGTCGCAGCCAACCCTGATACGCCGCCCCCCATGCCACGGCGAGATCGAGCGACGGGTTGGCTAAGATCAGCGGGTTCCAATTGTCCCCGTACCACGGCCGCATCACATCGACGAGTCGGTCCCGCAGCGCTTGCGGTTGGAAGACGCCGCCGTTGAAGAGGATCGCGTCCGGCCTCTCGTCGTCTTTGAGTTGCCGCCGCAAGAACCCGGCTAAGTGCCGGGTTACGGCCGGATCGCTCACATACGGCAGGCCCATTTCCTGCAACCCGCCGCGCGACGTGCGACCCGCTTCGGCCTCTTTTGGAACGACCGGAAAAAACCCGTCCACAATCGCGGCTTGCACGTCGGCCGGCGTGATGCTGGTGTGAATCGCCCCGCCGATGACGGACCGGCCCCGCCCCTGCACCGTGACGGACACCGTCGCCGGCGGCTTGGGGGCGAGCAACGCTTCCTTCGCCTGTCGGCACGATTGCACCAGCAGCCCGAACTGAGCCGCGTCAAGTTTGCCGGCTTGCGGCAAGCGGGTTTCGACCAACTTGGCCAAGGCCAAGTCCATGTTGTCCCCGCCGAGCAGCAGGTGGTCCCCCACCGCCTCGCGGATGAACGTGAGTTCCCCGGTCTCCTCGGCCGCCCGGATCAAACTGAAGTCGCTGGTGCCGCCGCCGATGTCCACGACCAGACAGCGCATGCCGGGGGCCATCTTCGTCACTTCGACCGGGTCGCTGAGGCCGAGCCAGCAGTAGAACGCCGCCTGCGGTTCTTCCAACAACGTGACGTGTTGGAACCCCGCGTCCTTCGCGGCCTGCATCGTCAAGTTGCGGGCCACATCGTCGAACGAGGCCGGGACGGTCAGCACGACGTTCTGCAGTTCCAGCTTGTCGGCGTCGGCCCGGTTCGCGTAATTGTTCCAGCCGTTGACGAAGTGCTTCAAATACCGCGTGGAGACTTCCAGCGGGCTGAGGCGCGGCACTTCCGGCGGGGCGTTCCACGGCAACAGCGGGGCCGTCCGGTCCACCGCCGGGTGCGAAAGCCACGACTTCGCGGAGGAGACCAGCCGGCCGGGAATCTTCGAGCCGTGGTTGCGGGCGAACTCGCCGACGGCGAACTCGGCCTGCGGGTTCCACGGCAAAGCGACCGATCCGGGCGGCAAATCGTGCTGACCCGGCAGGTACAAGAACGAGGGCAGCAGCGAGCGTTCGCCGAGTTGCCCGGCGGCCACCAACTGCGGGACGGGAAACGTCTTCAGCCCGAGGTTGCCGACGCGGGGCCGGTTTTGGAGATCGATGTAGGCGAGGGCGCTGTTCGTGGTGCCCAAGTCGATCCCGACGAGATAACGCATTCGCTGAACCCTGCTGACGCGGCCCGGTCTTCCAACCCTTGGAATCTATACTAGCCGGATGGACACGAACGCCATCGGCCTCGACATCGGCGGGGCCAACCTAAAGCTGGCCACCGCCGCCGGGGCCGCCCAATCCCGGCCCTTCGCCCTCTGGAAACACCCGGAGAAACTGGCCGCCGAACTGCGGGACTTCACGGCCGGGATGCCGGCCGACATCCCCGTCGGCGTCACGATGACGGGCGAATTGTGCGACTGCTTCCGCACGAAGCGGGAAGGGGTCCGGCACATCGTTGAGGCGACCGAAGAGGCGTTACTCGGACGCGACATCTTGTATTGGACGACCGAGGGTCAATTTGTCGATGCGGAGGCCGCGTGCGAACACCCGATCACAGTGGCGGCGGCGAACTGGCACGCCCAGGCGACGTTCGTCGGCCGATACGTGCCAGAGGGCTTCGGCATTCTTATTGACATGGGTTCCACGACGACGGACGTAATCCCATTGGGGGACGGCATCCCACGACCCTTGCGGCGAACGGACGCCGGGCGACTCCAGACCGGGGAACTTCTCTACTTCGGCGCGCGGCGCACACCATTGTGTGCTCTGATCCCTGACGGGTGTGCGGAACACTTCGCCACAATCCATGACGTTCATGTGCTAACGGGAACTCTTCCCGAAGAGCCGAACAACACTGAAACAGCGGACGGCCGCCCGATGACCAGAGAGTTCGCATGGGAGCGGATCGCGCGCATGATCGGCCACGACCGGGAGACAGTTGACGCTGATGTCTCGGTCCGACGGGCCTGCCGCGAGAGCATTTACCGTCAAAAAGCGAGACTGACCAGGGCGATCAAGGGGTTAGGAATGACAATGTGCGGACGAAATGGAACCGTCGTCATATCGGGGTCGGGATCCTTCATGACGGCTCAATGGGTGGCAGAAAATATGCCTAAGTCCAAGCAGATTCGATTGGACAAACTGCTCGGGGATCGCCTGAGCGAAGCCGCCTGCGCGTATGCCGTCGCCGTCCTGCGAGCGGAGCGTTTCCGATGAGCCGCCGCATCATCGCGAAAGTCGGCGGCAGTTTGTTCGACGTGCCCGATCTGCGGGAAAGGCTGACACGCTGGCTGGATTCGGTCAAACCGGCCAGGGTCTTGTTCCTCCCCGGCGGCGGGGAGTTGGCCGACGCGATCCGGAACTTGCACCACACGCACCGACTGCCGGAAGAAACGTCGCACTGGCTGGCCATCCGCACGATGGCCGTCAACGCTCATTTCCTTGGAGCGTTGCTCGGCCTTCCGGTGATCAACACCGTTGAAAAGTGGACCGGTGACGCCGTGCTAGACGCCCTGCACTTCGTCGAGATCGACGAGGGCCGGCCGGGGTCGCTGCCACATTCATGGAAGGTGACAAGCGACTCCTTGGCCGCCCGTGTGGCTCAAGTCGTCGGAGCCGACCTTGTGTTGCTGAAGTCGGCGCCGAAGCCGGAGTTGACCGATTGGGAAGAGATGGCGGTTGCAGGGTATGTGGACCGATTTTTTCCGGAGTTGGTGCGGACCACTTCGCTGGCGGTGGCGTGCGTCAATTTACGTGGCGAATGAGCCGTTTTGACGAGCCATGAGCGTCAGCGATTGGAGTTTTGGATTGTCACTCACTCCAATCGCTGACGCTCATGGCTCGCCAAGACATTCCCCAGCATGTCCGCCAACGCGGCCACTTTCCATTCACTCACGGCTCCCGCCCGCCCGCCGACGCAAGCGGCCCCGCGCACGGCGATCCAATCCGGGCGCATCGCGACGAGGTGGGGAATCACACTCGCGTCCAACGACCCGGCGACGGCGACCCGCGTTCCGAAACGGTGCAGATGGGCGATCAAGGCGGACAATTCTGGGGGGGCAATCCAGTCCAGCAAGCTACGACCGTTTTTCTGGACCGTGTCGATCAGGACAAGCGGAACTGACCCGCCGGCGATTCGCTCCCGAAGTTCGTCGAGCGACGGGGACTTCGCCAATTCCGCATCGGCATAATGCACCAGCACGGCCCGGCTGCCTGCACATTTTCCAATGGCGGCATACGTCGCCGCCAATTGGCCGCGCCGGCCGGCCAAGCCCCATTTCACGAACGTCAACCGGGGGTCAACCAAGTCGTTGAGGGAATCATCGCACCACTCCCCGAAGGCGGCGCTCACCGGCCGTCGGCCGTCAACGACATCCAGCACGTGGGCGATGACGTGATCCGACGCCTTGCCCAACGGCCCGTTCAGCGGTTCCTTCACGTCGATCAGGTCGGCCCCGCCCCGCAGCGCGGCCATCGCCTCGTCCGCGGAGCGCACGCTCACGAGTAATTTCGGGCGGGCGGTCACGTCACCTCCTTGGCCAGATCAACCGTGAAGAAGCGCACGTTCCCCGGCACGCGGACGGGGCGGATGGCCACGGGGTCTCGGAACACGAAACCGTACATCAGGCATGGCTGGAACCACTCCGGGTCGTTGCGGTGCAGCGGCTGGTCCCGGCGAAACTCGGCCGGCGTGCGGTACTCGCGGCACTCGTCCAACACGGCGACGCCGATCAGCAGGCCGCCGTACTCGCCGACGGGTTTCAAGTCCGGCGGCAAGTATTCCCACCCCGTCGGGCGCGGGTCGGGGACTTTCGCCGCGTGCAGAAAAACCGGGCCGCGGATGGTCGTCGGCCACGTCCGGACTTCGATGGTTTTGATCCCGGCCACCAGCAGCGCGGCCCACGGCTGCTTGATCGAGAGGGCGTAATTGGGAGCGACAGGCATGGGCCAAATATACTCGGGGGCCTGAAATCTACGGCAAGAAAATAAGTGTCAATCCGCCGGCAAGGGCGGGGCATCGTGAACTATATTCCGGTAAGTCCCAAATCCCATCCCCCGCGGATTGTGGCGTTGATTCGCCAACCGGATTTCGCGTTCCATGAACCAACCCGCCGCAGCGAACGTCGAGCCGATTCCGGGGTATCGCCTCATCGAACGGCTGGGCCGCGGCGGGTACGGCGAAGTCTGGAAGTGCGAAGCCCCGGGCGGGATGCACAAGGCGATCAAGTACGTCTTCGGGGACATGGAAGGGTTCGGCTCCGACGGCCAAGCCGCCGAGCAGGAGTACAAATCCCTCAACCGGGTCAAGACGATCCGGCACCCGTTCATCCTCTCCATTGAGCGCTTCGACATCATCGACGGGCAGTTGCTCATCGTGATGGAACTGGCCGACCGCAACCTGTGGGACCGGTTCAACGAGTGTCTGCTGGAAGGCAAGCAGGGCATCCCGCACGCGGAACTCCTCCGCTACATGGAAGAGATCGCCGAAGCTCTCGACCTGATGAACGGGCACTACCAAATTCAACACTTGGACATCAAGCCCCAGAATCTGTTCCTCGTCCATAATCACGTCAAGGTGGCCGACTTCGGGCTGGCGAAAGACCTCGAAGGGGCGCGGGCGGACGTCACCGGCGGCGTCACGCCGACCTATGCCCCGCCGGAAGCGTTCGACGGGTGGGTGAGCCGCCACAGCGACCAGTACAGCTTGGCCATCGTTTACCAAGAAATGCTCACCGGCCGCCGCCCGTTCAACGGCGCCAACACGAAGCAGTTAATCCTCCAGCACTTGACGGGCACGCCGGACTTGTCTTCCCTGCAAGACCACGACCGGGACGCGGTGGCCCGCGCCCTGTCCAAGACGCCGACCGACCGCTTCCCGACTTGCACCGACTTCGTGAAAGCCCTGCGCGGGCAGCCGACCCCGCCCGGGGCGGGAAACGACGGCCCGACCGTGCCGTTGGCGCAAATGGTAACGCCGCGGTCGACCGCGAAAAAGTTGCTGCCGGGGGCGAAAACGCCGCCCCTGTACCGCTCCGCGGGCGAATTCGACGACCAGACGCCGTCGCGGAAGTTACCGTCGCTGGTGACGCCCGGGCACCGGACGTTCGTCAATTTGGCCGCGCCGGTGACGAAACACCGGCCCTTGGCCCCGCAAACGACCGGCCTGCCGAAAAGCGCCACGGCGCCGGCGGAGCGGCACGGGGACGGCATCTTGTTCCCCGCCCTGTTCATCGGCCTGGGCGGCTGCGGGCTGCGGACGCTCGCCTGTCTCCAAAACATGGTGCATGATCGGTTCAATCAAGACCGGCTGCCCAACACGCGCTGGCTGGCCATCGACACGGACCCCAAGGCCGTCGAGGCGTTCTTGCGGGACGGCCACTGGGACACGGAAGAAGTTCTCCTCACCCGGTTGCAACGCCCGACACATTACCTGCACCGCGAGAGCCTCCCGAACGTCGAAACGTGGCTCCCGAACGATTCGCTGTACCAGATTCCCCGGTCGCATTTGACCGAGGGAAACCGCGCGTTCGGCCGCCTCGCCCTGTGCGACCACTACCAAATCGTCTGCCACCGCGTCCGGACGGCCTTGGAAGCGTTCATGGACCCCGAAGGGGTTCTCCAAGCGGACAAGGTGACGAAGCTCGGCTTCCGCGGCAACGCGCCGCGCGTGTTCTTAGCCGGCTCCCTGGCGGGCGGGACGGCGTCCGGGATGATGATCGACTTGGCGTACATCGTCCGCCGGGAACTTCGTCAGATGGGGTTCCAAGACGGCCAAGTGATCGGCATGATGGGCCTCCCGCCGTTCCGGCCGTCGGCCGGGCATGACAACGCGCGGACGGCCTTGCGGGAGTTGACCCACTTCGAGAACCCGGCCTCGACGTTCCAAGTGCTTTTCGACCCCCGCGAACAACCACTGACCGACGCGGAGCGGCCGTTCCGCCGCTGTCATTTCGTCCCGGCTGGGGACGGCGGGGACGGCGGGCGGCTGGCCGGCGAACGGCTGGCGGCCCTGCTGTACGCCGAGGCCTTCACGGAAGCCGGGCGCCTCGGCCACCCGGACGGCGACCCGCCCGCGACAACGTCGCACTGCGTGTCGTCGGCGTTCCGCGCCCACTGGCCCCAACACGCCGCGGTGCGGGCCTGCGCCGACCGCCTCAATCGGTTGACCTTGGACGAATGGGCGGCCGGCGGCGACCACTTTACCCACCCGACCCTCGACCCGCTGTTCGAGAAATTGTGGGGCGAGCGCGGCTTGGAAAGCGCTTCGCTCCGCGAAGCCTTCGCGGCCGCCGTGGCCGACGAAGACGGCCGGTCTCCCGAAGATCTCGTTGCCATTTGGCTGGCCCCGTTCCGCGAGTTGGATAAGAACTCTCCCGCGGACGCCGACCAGGTCCGCGGCGTCATCCACCGGATTTTGGACTTCGTCGGCCGCGTTGGCCGCGAGGAAGACGAATTCCCCGGCCGGCTGGCCGCCGTCCTCCAAAAGCGGGAAAAGGAGTTGGTGGCCGACGCGGACGCCAAACTCATCACGGGCGTGGTGTCGTTGATCGAACAGCCGGGGCTGCGCCTCCCCGCGGCCGACCAGTTGATTCGCCGCCTCGACGAGCGCCTGACGGAACAGTTGGAGGCCGCGGACCGGAAAATCGTCGTCGCCGACGAGCGGGTCCACGACGAGTACGCCCGCCTGTTCTCGTTGCTCGGGATGACGGTCGCCGCCAATATGAGCCGGCTGGGGAAACGGGCCCCGGCCGCCGAGGAGGTCTTGCAGGACGTGCGGGCGTGGGTGGGCCGCCGCGTCGACCTGCTGATTCTCCGCCGCGTCTTGGCCGTTTACCGCACGCTGCGGGCCAACCTCCCCGAATACATCCGGGAAGTGCAGATGTGCCGCGCCCAGTTGCACCGGTACGCCGCCCAAATCCCCGACGGCCGGGACGACGGCGCGGCCAAGCCCGAAGCCGACCGCATGTATTTCGGCGCCAAGGCGGCCTCGCTCAAAGAGGTCGCGGACTTCATCGTCGGCCAACTGCCCCACGCCAGCCGGCAAGAACTAGAGCAGACCCTGCAAGCGAAGATTCGCCACGAGGGGCGGGGCTTGGTCAACATGTGCGTGAAGTCCAAGGAATACGGGGACACCCTTCACCGCCTGTTGGCGGACCACGCCGGCCGCTTGCTGGAGCCGATGGTGACCGCCTACGCCGCCGGCCACGCGACGTGGGAGGCGGGCGGCGACGACCTGATTGACAAGGCGTTTGAGTTGTCCGGCAAGACATTCGCGGCGATCCCCGGTTCCGTGTCCCCGTCCCTCACGGTCGTCGGCCTGCCGGACGGGCCGGCCGGGGAAGAACTGCTGGCGTCCGCGAAAGAGGCGGCCGGGAACACGGCCTTCGCCGCCGCGAAGACGCGAGAGGAACTGTGGGTGTACCGGGAATGTCGCCTCACCAACGCGGGCAGCCTTTTCCAGCCCGTGAGCGGGTCCGCGGCGCCGAAGGAACAAGCCGGGCCGGTCCGACACTCGCGCCAAGACGTGCCGTGGCCGCAAAGTTGACCGCCGGGCGCGCGTTTTCGGGTGGCGCCGATTTTTCCGAAAGGGCAAGGGGAGCCGACTGGACAAAGTCTCGGGAAGTTCGCGGTTTGGTTGCGGACCGGGGGATCATGCTCTAATTTTCATTGCCGCGGGGCCTGCCCCGCGCAACCGTTCCCCCGGCCGTCTTGGAACTACCCGCATGTCCCTCCGCGTCGAGCCGAACGTCGAAGCCATCCCCGGCTATCGCCTCATGGAGCGAATCGGCGGCGGCGGCTTCGGCGAGGTGTGGAAGGCCGAGGCCCCCGGCGGGCTGCACAAGGCCATCAAAATCATCCACGGCGACCTGCGGTCCGTGGACAAGGACGGCTCCCGACACGCCGAGCAGGAACTCCGCGCCCTTAAGCGTCTGCAGGCCATCCGGCACCCGTACCTCCTGTCCCTCGAACGGTACGACATCGTCGACGGGCGCCTGCTGATCGTGACCGAACTATGCGACTGCAACCTGTGGGACCGCTTCCGCCAGTGCCGGGCGCAGAACCTGCCCGGCATCCCGCGCGGAGAGTTGCTGCGGTATCTGGAAGAGGCGTCCGAAGTCCTCGACCTGATGAATAATCAGTACCAGCTTCAACACCTCGACATCAAGCCGCAAAACCTCTTCCTCGTCTACAACCACGTTAAAGTGGCCGACTTCGGCCTGGTGAAAGATTTAGAGGGGATGCAAGGCGTCATCACCGGCGGGGTGACGCCCGTGTACGCCGCCCCGGAGACGTTCGAGAACAAGCTGACGCGCTACTGCGACCAGTACAGCCTGGCCATCGTGTACCAAGAACTGCTGACCGGCGTCCGCCCGTTCAACGGGACCAGCGGCCAGCAGTTGCTGATGCAGCACATTCGCGAAGCCCCGAATCTGGCCAGCCTGCCCCCGGCCGACCGCGCGGCCGTCGGCCGGGCCTTGTCGAAGAAGCCGGAAGACCGCTTCCCCAGTTGCCACCAATTCGTCCAAGAGTTGACGCAGGCCGGCGTCTCCGGCCAAGCCGTCCCGGCCGGGGGGTCGGGGTTCTCGCACACCCGGATGGACACGCCGTCCGCGCTCCGCAACACGCCGTCCGCGCACGGTGCAACGCCGTCGCGGCTCAATGGCCATTCGCCGACGTACGGCGCGCCGAAGTCCGAGTTGAACATCCGACGGGACGACTCGCTGTCCGGGGCTGGGGCGTACTCCCAGATGGAAGCGCCGCCGCACAAGGCCGCGCCGCCGGAACAGACCGGCGACGGCTTGCTGATCCCGGCCATCGTGATCGGCCTCGGGGAGACCGGCCTGCACGTCCTCCGCGAATTCCGCCGGGCGACCGAGGAAATCGTCGGCGCCATGGACCGCGTGCCGCACCTGCGGACGCTCTTCTTGGACACGGACTCGGAAACCCTGCACGCGGCCACGCAAGACGGCCCCGGCGTCCTCCCCGCCGAGGATGTCATCCCGGCCCGCCTGAACCGGGCCGCCCACTACCTGAAGCCCCGCCGCAACGGCCGCTCCATCGTGGACGGCTGGTTCGACCCGCAGACGCTGTACAAAATCCCACGCACTCCCGTGACTGCCGGCATCCGCGCCTTGGGCCGGCTGGCATTCTTGGACCACTACCGCCTCTTTGCCGAGCGGTTGTCTTCCGACTTGGAAACGGTCACCCGCCCGGACACGCTGGGGCAAGCCGACCGGCACACGCACCTGGGCCTGCGGACCAACCGGCCCCGCGTCTACGTCGTGTGCGGCCTCGCCGGCGGCACGGGCGGCGGCATGTTCTTGGACGCCGCTTACGCGGCCCGGCACCACCTTCGAAAGCTCGGGTATCTGGAGCCGGAAATCGTCGGCGTCTTCATCGTGCCCGCGGCCGACCGCTTCGCGAAGGGGCCGGGCTTGGCGAACACCTACGCCGCCCTGCGCGAGTTGCACCATTACAGCCAAGCCGACACGGTGTTCAACGCGCACTACGAAGAGCGCGACGGCCGCGTGAGCGACCCGGCCCCGCCGTTCACGCGCTGCATGGCGCTGCCGATTCCCGCCGCCGCCAAGGGGGCGGCCGGCGGGGACCAACTCAGTGAGGCGGTCGCCCGCCGCGCCGGGAGCCTGATCGCCCGCGACTTGGTCACGCCGCTCGGCCGCGCCGCCGACGACGCCCGCTGGCACCGGCCCGAGTTCGGCCACGCGGAACTCAATCTCTCGGTCGCCGGCCAGTGCTCGTTCGTGTGGCCGCGGAACCTGATCCTGGCCCGCGCGTCGCGGTGGCTGTCGGCCACCGTGCTGTCCCGGTGGGTGGAGGCCGACCAACAGGTGATCGGCCAGTACGTGGAAGGCTGGCTGGCCCAACGGTGGCAAGTCGAGGAGTTGGCCCCGGAAATCCTCGTCGGCAAAGTCCAACAAGTCGGCGACCGCGCCTTCGGCCAGTCGGCCGAGACGTACTTCGCGGCCGAGGCCCAGCCGTTCGCCCAGAAGGGGTGGTTCACCCGCGAGCCGGACCCGGCCCGGTTGAACCAGACGCTGGCGAAGCTCTTGCAACTGGTGGGCATGCCGGACGACCGCGCCATGCAGCGCTCCGTCGGGACGCTCGAAGCGCTCTTGCACGAGCGGGCCGATGAAGTGGCCGCCGAATACATCCCGAAGATCACCCGGCTGGCCACGACGCTGCTGGAACACCCGGACTACCGCTTCGTCGGGGCCGAGCAGGTGATCCGGCAAATCCTCGCCCGGATGCAGACGCTGCTGCAACAGTACGAGCCGCACGCCCACGCCTTGAACCAACAGGCCATCGACGCCTACTACCGCGTCCTCGCCTACGTCGCGGCGGACCGGAGCCAGCGCCGCCCCCCGGTTTCGGAGGCCGTCGATTCGTTGCGGAATTACCCGACGTGGCGGTTCCAGTCGCTGGTGCTCCGCCAAGTGTGCCGGATCTTCGCCGCCGCGAAGACGCAGCTCGACGACCAACTGCGCGAGTTCGAGTTCGGCCGGCAACGGCTCACGCAAATCATGGCCGGCTTGCAGAAAGAACGGCACGATTACGTCCCGCCGCCGGACCGCCTTCTCCTGCCCCCCGGCGTGCCGTCCCTCGCCGCGGCCTTGGAAACGCTGGAACAGTGCATGACCGCGGACGACGTGCGCTCATTCGACAAGAAGTTGCAAATCCGCATCGAGCAGGAGTACACCGCCCTCTTCAACGTGTGCCAGAGTTCGTCCAACCTCTTGGCGAGCCTGCAAGCCACCATCGAAGACCAAGCGAAGCAGTTCGTCGCCCCGCGCCTCGGGACCGCCAACGTCGCCCAGATGTTCTTCGCCAAGTACCCGGACATGAAGGCCGCGACGCGGGCCATGGAATGGCTCTTTGACCAAGCCACCCCGCCGTTGACGCTGACGCCGTCCGAGAAGGTCGAGGCCGTCCTGCTGGCCGGGCCGGCCGACGAGGCGGCGGCCCAGTTCTCGCAGATCGCCAAGGCCGCCATGCCGGCCCCGCCGGGCGAATACATCCCCAGCGCCGACGAGATCCTGATTTACCGGGAGTACTCGCAGGTGCCGCTCGCCGCCCTGCCCCAACTGGGGCCGCTCGGCGAGGATGCGTATAATGCCGCCTTGGACGGGACCACGCCGCACAGCCGCATCGACGTGAAGACGTGGCTGGACGTGGAAGTGGTCTGACCGTCTGCCGGGCGTCACGGACGATGTACCAGATCAATATCAGCGAGTACCACGGGCCACTCGACTTGCTGCTCTACCTCGTCCGCAAGAACGAGGTGGACATCCGCGACATCCCCATCGCCCGCATCGCCGCCGAATTCCTCGACTACCTGGGCGTCATCGAGTCCATCGACATCGAGTGGGCCGGCGACTTCTTGGTGCTGGCCGCCACGCTGATGGAGATCAAGAGCCGGCTGCTGCTCCCGCAAAAGGAAGGCCCGGCGGCCGCGCCGGAAGACGACCCCCGCCGCGAGATTGTCCGGCAACTGATCGAGTACCGCCGGACCAAGGAGGCGGCCGGGGAACTCGACCGCTTGGCCGAAGAACGGCAGTTCCACGTCCCCCGCACGGCCCCGGAAGACACCGAAGGGGCCACCTCCCCGCGCCTGCGCCCCGTCGAGATGTGGGACTTGGTCAGCGCCTTCGCCCGCCTACTGCGGGAGACTCAGACTCATCAGGTATTGGAAGTCGGTCAAGACGACACGCCGCAGACCGCCTACCGGGAAATGATCCGCGTCGAACTCGGCGTCCGCGGCCGCGTATCCCTCGCCGAGTTGATCGCCCCCCCGCGGACACGCGTGCGGCTGATCGGCTACTTCCTCGCCCTCTTGGAACTCTTAAAGCAGGGCGAAATCGCGTTGGAGCAGCCGGAGGAATTCGGCATGATTTGGCTGACGCCACTGGGGCCGCGGTTGGCCGAGCCGGTGTAAATGTGAGGGTGGGAAGACAGGGGGCTGACGCCCCCGCTCGCC
>JAYTTY010000600.1:0-3477 GCA_043744795.1 Zavarzinella sp.
GGGGCCCCCCCCCCACCCCCGGGCCGGCGTCTTCCCGAACGGCATTGAGAGCGAGGTCACGCCGGAGCGGCTGGCGCGCTTCTTCGACCGGGACGACGCCGTGTACCGCGTCAAGCGGGACCTGCGCGGCCTGGTCATCTTCGCCCCGCAGAACATCCTGCAGGACCCGCCGTTCTCCCGGCTGGACATCGTCTCCTGCCGGAACCTGCTCATCTACCTGGAGGCGGACGTGCAGAAGCGCGTCCTGGCCCTCCTGCACTTCGGGCTGCGCGAGGGCGGCACGCTGATGCTCGGGACGAGCGAGTCGGCCGGGCCGGCCGGGGACGGGTTCGACGCGGTCGACAAGAAGCGCCGGCTGTTCCGCCGGCTCGGGCCGACGCGGCACGGGACACTGGACTTCCCGCTGCCGACCGCCACCCTGCGCGAGGCCCTGCGGGGGCGGACGGACGCGCTGGCCGTGCCGCGCGCGACGCTGGCCCAAGTCGTCGCCCGCACGCTGCTGGACCGGCACACGCCGGCGGCCATCGTCGTGGACGCCGACGGCTACGTCGTCTACTACCACGGCGACACGAGCCGGTATTTGCGCATGCCGCACGGCGAGCCGACGCGGGACCTGGTGGCCGTGGCCGCCGCGCCGCTGCGCGGCACCATCCACGCCGCCCTGCGCCGGGCGGCCGAGACGCGCGACTTTGTCACCATCCGGGACGGCATTCTGGACCCGCCGGCCGGCCCGCGCCGCATCGAAATCGGGGCCGGCCCGGTGGAAGTCCGGCCGGGGCCGCCCCTGTTCCTCGTCACCATCACCGAGCACCTCGACCCGCCGCCGCCCCACGCCGGCGGCAACGGCATGACCGACGACCAGTTGCACGACGAGCTGCGCCGCGTCCGCGACGAGCTGCAGAGCGCCATCGAGGAGATGCAGACCAGCAACGAGGAGATGCAGACCAGCAACGAGGAAGTCATCTCCATCAACGAAGAGCTGCAGAGCACGAACGAAGAACTGGAGACGAGCAAGGAAGAGTTGCAGAGCCTCAACGAGGAACTCACGACCGTCAACGCCCAGCTCCAGGCGAAGATGGACGAACTGGAGTCCACCGGCAACGACCTGTCCAGCCTCCTGTCCAGCACGGACATCGCCGTCATCTTCCTCGACCTGAAGTTCCGCATCCGGCGGTTCACGCCGGCCACGCGCGACCTGATCGACGCCATCCCGTCCGACGTCGGCCGGCCGCTGACCGACCTGCGCCGCAAGTTCGCCGACCCGGACCTGGTCGCGGACGCCCAGGCCGTCCTCGACCGGCTGGCCCCGGTCGAGCGGGAGGTCACCAGCGACAGCGGCCGGTGGTACGCCCGCCGCATCCTGCCGTACCGGACGCTGGACAACCGCATCGGCGGCGTCGTCGTCACGTTCATGGACACGACGCAGCGGAAGACCGACGAGGCGGCCGTCCGGGCGGGCGAGGAGCGGCTGCGGGCCGCGAACGCGACGTTGGAGACGAGAATTCAGGAGCGCATGCGGGAACACTGGCTCAGCGAGCAGCGGTTCCGGGCGCTGGTGGAGGCGTCGAGCCGGATCGTGTGGACGGCCGACGCCGCCGGGAACATGGCCGAGGAGTCGCCGACGTGGCGGGCGTTCACCGGGCAGACGGCGGCCCAGATGGCCGGCGAGGGGTGGCTGGACGCCGTCCACCCGGCCGACCGGCCGGCCGCCGAGGAGGGGTGGAAGCGGGCCGTCGCCACGCAGGCCCCGGCGGAGGCGGAGTACCGGCTGCGCAGCGCGGCCGGCGGCTGGCGGTGGACGCACTCGCGCGCCGTCCCGCTGCCGAACCCGGACGGGACCATCCGCGGCTGGATGGGCATGAGCGTGGACATCACGACCCGGAAGGACACCGAAACCGCCCGGGCCGAGTTGCTGCGGCGGCTCGACAACGCCCAGGAAGGCGAGCGGCGCCGCGTCGCCCGCGACCTGCACGACCAGGTCGGGCAGACGCTGACCGCCCTGACGCTGGCCGTCCAGGCGGTGCGGGACGCCGGCCCGCTCCCCAAGGCCGCCGCCGCGAAGCTGGACGTGGTGCGGCTCGCCGCCGACGAATTGGGCCGGGACCTCCACGGCATCGCCGTCCGCCTGCGGCCGACCGCCCTGGACGACCTCGGCCTGGCGGCCGCCCTCTCGCAACTCCTCGCCGTCTGGGCCGCGCGGGCCAAGGTGGCGTTCGACCTGGAGACCGACGGGATCGGGGCGGGCCGCCTGCCGCCGGACACGGAGACCGTCCTGTACCGCGTCATCTAGGAGGCCATCACCAACGTGGCCCGGCACGCCAAGGCCAAGCACGTCAGCGTGGTCGTCGAGCGGCACGACGGGCTGGCCGTCGCCGTCGTCGAGGACGACGGGGTCGGCTTCGACCCGGCCGCCACCAGTCGCCTCGGCCTCCTCGGCATGCGCGAGCGCGTCGCCGTCGCCGGCGGCGCCCTCGTCATCGAGTCCGAGCCGGGCAAGGGCACGACGGTGATCGCCCGCGTACCGACCGGCGACGCGAGGCGGGGGTGAGGGCGACGGTCTTCGCGGGACGCATTGTTGGTCAGGGATGTCGCGGCGTGGGTGTCGGTCGCGGCCGAAGACCGGCTGAAGCCGGGACTCCAACGCCATCCCAGGCCGTTCCCCCGGCGCGGTTTTGGCTTTCGTTGGAGTCCCGGCTTCAGCCGGTCTTCGCGGGGATCATCCCCGTGCGGCGACAAAATTCCTACACTGGCGTGTGACTCCCACATCGAGCCGGACGACCAGCCCATGTACGACTGGCGGAGAATGACCCCGGACCAGCGCGTCGCCGTCTTGGCCGAGCGACAACGCCACCCCCGCGCGTGGCACGGCCCGCCGCATTACGCCGGGGCCGCGGAATTGTTTTTGATCTCGGCGGCGTGCTTCGGCCACCAACCAATCATCGGGGCAAGCCCCGGCCGAATGGCTGAGTTCGAGGCCGATCTGTTGGCCGATTCAGCCGTCTCCTGTCCGACAGTCTTCGCGTGGGTCGTGTTGCCGAACCATTATCACCTACTCATCCGCACGCGCGACCTCGCCGGCCTCTTGCACGGATTGGGGCGGCTGCACGGCCGCACGTCCCACCGCTGGAACGGCCAAGACGGACGCCGGGGCCGGCAAACATGGCACCGGGCGGCGGAGACGGCCATGAAGTCCGAGGGCCATTTTTGGGCCACCTTGAACTACGTGCTGAACAACCCCGTGCGCCACGGGTACGCGGCCCGGTGGCAAGATTGGCCGTACTCCAGCGCCGAGCGATACTTGGCGGATGTCGGGCAAGAATGTGCCAAGCGGCGGTGGCTGGAGTACCCCATCGACGACTACGGGGCCGAGTGGGATCCCGCGGACTGCTGAACTGTCCCGCGGCAGACCGGCAGAAGCCGGGACTCCAACGAAGGCCAAAACCGCGCCGGGGGATCGGCCTGGGATGGCGTTGGAGT
>JAYTTY010000601.1:0-3473 GCA_043744795.1 Zavarzinella sp.
TCGGCGGCTGTCTCCCCCGGTCGGGGATTTTCGCTCGTCGGCGACAGTTTCTGAACGCGCTCCTCTCCGCAAAGCCTCCGCGTCGCGGCTTACACCGAATGCGGGAGTCGCTGATTGTCGGCTCACACTTTTTTTGCTGGCGTCTCTCCCGCGAATTTCCGAGAATCGACCAAAGAAGTCGCCCCGGTCGTCGTTCCCCTTCCCGTGAACAGTCATCCGTGCCCGAGGAGTATGTCATGGTCCGCTGGTTGTCGGCCGTCGTCAGTGTGGCCGTCGTCGGTTCCGGTTCCTTTGCCCAGGACGCGGTGGCGGCCAAGGCCCGCGGGGTGTTGGAAGCGCACTGCTACGTGTGCCACGGCAAAGAGGGCAAGCGGGCCGGGGGCTTCGCCAACGCCCTCGACGTGCCGCAGATGGTCGAGAAGGGGAAGATCAAGCCCGGCGACGCGGCCAACAGCCGGATTTTTGAGCGGTTGGCCGCGAACGACGAGGCCGAGGTGATGCCGCCGCCGGAGGCCAAGGACAAGCCGACGGCCGACGAGATCGCGGCCGTCAAGGCGTGGATCGACGCCGGGGCCAAGCCCTTCCCGGCCGCGGCGGCCGTCACGGCCAAGCGGCCGTACCTCACGGAGAAGGACACGCTGCGGGCGATGCACGATTACCTCGCCAAGCACACGGACCACGCGAAGTACCTGCGGTTCCTGACGCTCACGCACTTGTTCAATGACGACAAGGCCGACGACGCGAAGATTCGCCTGTACCAAGCGGGCGTGAGCAAGCTGCTCAATAGCCTCTCGTGGCGGAAGGGGATCATCCAACCGACGATCGCGGACACCCACGGCGCCCTCTTGGCATTCGACCTGCGAGACTTGGACTGGGACGTGGGCGGGCAGTGGAACCTGATCCTCGCCCGCGACGAGTCGAAGAAGTACGGCGGCTACGTGTACGGCCTGACGCACGACAAGTACCCGGAGAACGAGGAACTGAACCTGTTGGCCAAGCAGGTGTACGACATGGCCGGCACGCGGATGCCGGCGGTGCGGGCCGACTGGTTCCTCGCCGCCGCCAGTTTGCCGCCGCTGTACCACGACCTGCTGAACTTGCCGGACACCGACCAGGAAGTCGAACGCCGGCTGGGCGTGGACGTGAAGTTGAACTACCGCCGGGAGACGCTGGCCCGCGTCGGCCTCGGCAAGAGCGGCGTCGCCGACAAGGCCAACCGCGTGCTGGAGCGGCACGAGGGCGTCTTCGGCTATTACCACAAGAGCTACGACTTTGAAGACGAGGCCGGGACCGGCAACATCGTCAAGAACCCGCTCGGGCCGCTGAACCTCTTCCCGGCCGGCAAGCACCCCTACGAGGAGCGGGCGTTCGTCCACGCGGGCGGCGAGATGATCTGGTCCCTGCCGAACGGGTTGCAGGCATACCTGCTGGTGAACGGGGCCGGCAAGCGGATCGACAAGGGGCCGCCCATCGTGGTGGACGACAAGCGCACCGTGGGCGACGGCACGACCATCCACACGGGCCTCAGTTGCATGGCCTGCCACAAGAACGGCATGATAACCGACTTCCAGGAGACGACGCGGGCCGGACTGACCTTCCCCGGCGACGCCGGCCGCAAGGCCCGCCGGCTGTACGTGAACCAAGAGGCGGCCCAAAAGATGTTCGCCAAGGACGCCGAGCAGTTCACGGCCGCCGTGGAGAAGGCGTGCGGCCCGTTCCTGCGGGTCGGGGCCGACGAAAAGAAGCCGCTCGGCCAGTTCCCGGAGCCGATCAGCGCCATCGCCTCGCCGTACATCAAGGGGGGCCTCACGCTGGAGCAGGCCGCCCGCGAGCTGGGCATCGCCGACGTTAAGGAACTCAAGATCGCCATCGAGAACAACCCCGCCCTGCGGGACAGGCTCTCCCTCGCCCCGCTGGCGAACGGCGGGACCGTCGCCCGCAAGCACTGGGAGTCGAAGTCCGACACCGGCGACTCGGTGTTCCAAAACGCCGCCGCCGAGCTGAAACGCGGCAGCCCACGCATCGAAGGCCGATAAGAGTTTTTCACCGCCAAGACGCCAAGAAGAAAGAAGAAAGAATTTGGAAAGAAGGATTCGGTTTGTGGCTCGTTTGCCTTGGCGTCTTGGCGACATGGCGGTTCAATTTCTGAAATTCAAAATGAAGGGGTTTCCCATGGTCCGGTATCTGTCTCTCTGCGTGGCCGTCCTCACCGGGGGGGCGGTCACGGCCCAGGATGTTCGTAATCGGTCGCTCGAAGAGGCGGTCGGGCTGTTGACCAAGGACGTGAAGGAGGGCCTCGGCGGGGCCAAGCCGGAGGTGTTCCTCGGCACGTTCGGGCCGCACAAGCGGGCCAACGCCGCCGCCCAGTCGAACGCGGCCCCGGAAGTGGTCCGGCTGCTGACGGAGTCGCTGGCGAAGGCGGACGTGAAAGTGGTGCGCGGGCGGGCGAATTTCACCGTCACCGGGACGTACATGGAGGTCGAGGACCAGAAGTCCGGCATGCAGATCGTCAAGCTGGAGTTCACCCTCACGGACAAGGAGGCCGGCAAGGACCGCGAATACTCGCAACTCGTCACGAACCAAGTGGCCGTGCAAAAGTTCCTCGGCATCTCCAACGAGGTGCCGCCGAACGCCGGGCCGAAGGACCGCTTCGTCTCCTTCAAGAAGGAGGTGGACAAGTTCATCCCGTCGTCGCCGGAGAAGCCTAAGCCGGCCTTGAAAGACGGCCAGATCAAGCCGGGGCCGGGGTCGCCGTTCGCCATCGAGGTCTTCACCGCCGCCCCCAACGCGGACCCGAAACAACCGCACAAGATCAGCGACTACGCCCTCGTCGTGCCGAAGGACGAAGACGGCTTGGCCTTCGTGAAGATCGACCGCGGCCACGTGTACGGCATCCAGATCACGAACACGGCGGACTTCGACGCGGCCGTGTCGCTGAACATTGACGGCCTCAGCATGTTCGTGGCCTGTGACAAGGAAGACCCGGCCAGCAAGAAGAAACTGCGGGACGACAAGGGCCAGCCGCTGCACAATTTCATCGTCGTGGAGAAGGGGAAGAAGGTGTTCATCCAGGGGTGGTTCGTCAACCTGAAGGAGACGGACGAATTCCTCGTGACCGAGTACGCCAAGAGCCTGTCGTCACAGTTCCAAGCCCCGAGCGGCCAAGTGGGCGTCATCACGTGTTGCTTCCACGCGGCGGTGCCGAAGGACCAGCCGTTCCCCGCGGGCGAGCCGACGAACCCGGACGAGTTCTCGCAGTCCGCGGACGGCACTGGCAAAGGGGCGCGGGTTCAGTCCCCGTATGAGCAAGTCGAGCGCAAGATCGGCCTCTTGCGGGCGGCGGTGAGCGTGCGGTATAGCAAGTGAAAGGCAACCTCACCCCCTAACCCCCTCTCCGCGGCGGAGAGGGGGAACCAGACCGGCCGGCGATGACGTATAGCGACTGAACAATGACTGTCGCCCGCTTGCTCCCC
>JAYTTY010000602.1:0-13605 GCA_043744795.1 Zavarzinella sp.
TCGGCCAGTTGCCGGTCGAAGCGACGACGAACGAACACAAGACCGCGTTGCGCCTGCTCGGCGTCCTGCCGCCGCTGGGCGGGGCCGTCGTGACGGCCGCCGCCACCCGCGAGTTCGCCGCCGACCCCGGCCAAGCCCTCGCTTTCTTCACCGACCCAAGATCGACCTCTGAGTCGCCCTGCCACTCGGCTCTAGGTCTTGATTAAAGGCACGCTGCGTGCTTACATCATTGCATCACTCATCATCACAAAATCATCCAGGACAACATCATGAAAGAAGCCACCAAGCGGTCGATACTTCGCTGGATTCACATTGTCTTTGGTCTGACAATCATCGGGTACATTTATGGCCCGCCGGAGGAAGTTTTGCAGGACCGCGACAATTTTCGGTTCGTCTTCGTTCCTGTCATTCTCCTCACGGGATTTTGGATGTGGAAAGGCCACGCCGTTCGACGACAATTTTCAAAAAGGTCGCCGGGCGCCTCGGGCGCGTGATGATTCGCCCTGTCAAGCGCCGCGGCTTTGGAGTGAACACGATGGCTGGCAAGACATCCAAGAATTCGGCGAAAGCCGCGGCCAAGCGGATCGCCTCGAAGCCGGCCCCCTTCGCGGGCGTCAGCCCTCAGAAGGCGAAGGCCGACGGCGCCGCGTCCGTCCCCGCGGGTGTGAAGAGCGGGGGGCGGGCGACCGGGGAACCCGCTTCCCGGCTCATCGACCAGCGGGTCCGCGACTTGGCGGGATGGCGCGGGGAGACCCTGGCCCGCATGCGGGCGCTGATCTTGGAAGCCGACCCCGAGATGACCGAGGAGTGGAAGTGGAGGGGCACGCCGGTTTGGTCGCACGACGGCATCATCTGCACCGGGGAATCCTACAAGAGCGTCGTGAAGCTCACGTTCGCCCGGGGGGCCAAGATCCCAGACCCGTCGCGCCTCTTCAATTCCAGCTTGGAAGGCAACACGCGACGGGCGATCGACATCCGCGAAGGGACTCAGGTCGATGCGGGGGCGTTCAAGGCGCTCGTGCAGGCCGCGGTGGCCCAGAATGGCCCGCCGGCGAAAAAGGCAGGTGCGAGTGAGGCCGAGCCGGTGAAACTCCTTTCCGGCGGCAATCCGCAAGTCGCGAAGGCCGACGGCGACGCCCCGGTGCAAGCGTACATCGCCGCGATGCCCGGCTGGAAACGCGACCTCGGGCACTGGCTCGACGCGCTCATCGTGCGCACCGTGCCCGCCGTGCGCAAGGCCGTGAAGTGGAACACGCCCTTCTACGGCATGGAAGGCCAAGGCTGGTTCCTGTCGTTCCACGTCTTCACCCGCTACGTTAAGGTGGCCTTCTTCCGCGGCACGTCGCTGCGGCCGGTCCCGCCCGGGGCCAGCAAGGGCAAGGACACGCGTTACCTCGACATCCGCGAAGGCGACGAACTCGACGAAGCGCGGATGACGACATGGGTGACACAGGCCGCCGCGTTGCCCGGCTGGGCGCCGTAGTCGCCCGTCCCGAGGCTCTGTCATCGCCGCGGCTCCGAGGAGTTGTCGCTGTCCCACCGCATGCCCGACCCCTTGAGCCGGGCCGCCAGCCTTTCTCCTGAAACTCCGGGTGGCGAATCATCTCCCTTCGATCGCCCGCGTAGTTGAAGAGGGTGTCGGCTGCCGCGCTTGGCCCACCATCCGACCCGTTCGGCTTTACACGCAATCACCGCCCGCGTAAGATGCGAATGGGCAAGAGGTATCTCTGACCGATGGTTCGACTGCTGCTGACCGCGTGCTTCACCGCCACGTCCCTCTTCGGGCCGGCGCTGTGTTGTTGCGCGTCTTCGGCGGCCAAGCCGACCGTCACGGCGGACGCGACGGTTCCGGCGAAGAGGTCCTGCTGCTCCTCCGGGCAGACGCCCGCCCAGTCGGGCAAGCCGGTGAAGCATCAACACCTGCCCGGCGAGTGCCCGTGCAAAAAGGGCAAGCCGGACGCCGGCTTGGCGCGGGCCGAGGCCCCGGTCTCCGGCGCCTCCGGCGAGTGGTTCGCGTCGGGGCCGAACCCCGTTGCCCCGAACGACTCCTTCGATCTCACCTTCCGCGGCCTCTCTCCGTGCGGCGGCCTCTCCCGCGATGTCGCCCCCGTCTCGACGGCCGATCTTCTCCGCGCGCATCACCGCTTGCGCTGCTAATCCGCTACCCAACCCCATCCTGAGCGTCCGGTCGCGGCCCCGCGCCCGGGGCGCCCGTTCCTTCCGTCATTTCACGATCCCGTCGCGGCCTTTTGCCGCCGGCGGGCAGGAGGTCATTCATGCGTGCCATCATGCTCGCGGGGGCGGCGTGCTCCCTTCTCGTCTTCGTCGGCTGTTCGGATAAGCCGGCCGACGACACCCGGCCCAAGACGGGCCAGACGGCCGACACGAAACCGGCGCCCTCCCCCGAGACGGCCGACGGCCACGGCCACTCGGCGACCGTCCCCGGCGCGCCGACGAAAGTCGTGGACGACGACGAAAAGACGCTCTACTTGACGCCGGGCGGCAAGTACACCGAAGCCGACATCGCGGCCAACGGCGCCGTCACCGCGTCCCAGAAGTTCAAGGGCTTCAAGGCCGCGCACGACTTGAAGCCCGCAGCCGGCGATAAGATCTGCCCGGTGACGCTGACGCGGGCCAACCCGAAGGTGTCGTGGGTCATCGGCGGCAAGACGTACGAATTCTGCTGCCCGCCGTGCGTGGACGAGTTCGTCGCCCTCGCCAAGGAGAAGCCGGACGACATCAAAGACCCGGCGAGTTACGTCAAGAAGTGACCCCCGCCCGGCTTCGACGGATTCATCCCGACTTCGATACCAAGAGGACATTATGCGAACGATTCGACTGACCATCATCGGCCTGACCCTGTGCGTGGGCGCGGCCGTGTCCGGCTGTCAACAGGCCGATACCCCCAAGCCGGTGACGAAGGACGCCGGCGCCCCGCCCACGCAGGAGGCCGACGCCGTGGCGGCCGAGCGGGCGAAGCTCTCGCCCGCGGACCGGGCCTTGGTCGAGGCCCAAGAGTGGTGCGTCATCTCGACCGACGGGCGACTCGGGTCGATGGGGCCGCCCATTAAACTCGACATCAAGGGCCGGCCGGTGTTCGTGTGCTGCAAGGGGTGCAAGAAAGAGGCGGAAGCCGACCCGGACAAGACGCTGGCAACGGTCGCGGAATTGACGGCCAAGGCGAAGGCGGCCAAGTGAGCGGACACCCCCGAATCGCGGGCCTCGACGGCGTCCGCGGCCTGGCGGTCCTGGCCGTCACGCTGTTCCGCTTCGGCATGCCCCTGCACGACGGCACGCCGGCGGGCGACGGCGTCGCGTGGGCGCTCGGCAAGGGGGAGCGGGGCGTCGATTTGTTCTTCGTCCTGTCCGGCTTCCTCATCACGGGAATCTTGGCCGACGCCAAGGGGTCCGGCCACTACTTCCGCGACTTTTTCGTCCGGCGGTCCCTGCGGATATTCCCGCTGTACTTCGGCGTCCTCTTCGCGGCCTTCGTCGCGTTGCCCGTGGTGTGGCCGGCGGTCGTTGAATTCACGGAGCCGGCCGGCTCTCACCAAGGCTGGCTTTGGACATACACGACGAACGTATACCTCATGCGGGACGGCCGCTGGTCGCTGGGGTCGTTCAACCACTTCTGGTCGCTGGCGGTGGAGGAACACTTCTACCTCGTGTGGCCGTTCGTGATCGCCGCCCTGAGCCGGCGGGCGGCGATGATTTTCTGCGTGGAGTGCGTCGTCCTGGCCGCCGGGTGCCGGGCGTTTTTACACATATGGGGCCACCTGACCGTCACGCCGAACGTGTTGACCGTCTGCCGGATGGACGCGCTGGCCGTCGGCGGCTTCCTCGCCCTCGCGGCCCGCGGGCCGGGCGGGGTCCAAGCGTTGGTCCCGTGGGCGTGGCGACTGGCCGTGCCGGCCGGGGCGTTGTTGGCCGCGTCGGCCCTCCTCGGCCGCAATTTCTTTTACCTGCCCCACACGTGCGCCGCCATCGCCTTCGGCGGCGTGGTCGTCTGGGCGACCGCGGGCCAGTCCCGGCTGTCAAAAGCGGTTTGGGGAAACAGACTGCTGGCGACGTTTGGCAAGTACGGCTATGGCATGTATGTCTTCGGCAACTTCCTCGTCCCCGTGGCCGCGGCGTATTGGCCGCCGGACGTGCTGTCAGACGTTCTCGGCCCGGTGGGCGGCCGCCTGGCGGCCGTCGCCCTGTCCGTCGCGGCGACGTTCGCGGTGGCGTGGGTGAGTTGGCACGTGTACGAGAAACACTTTTTGAAACTGAAAGACCGCCTCGCCCCGCGGCCCTCGGCCGTCAAGGAGGCGTCGCGTGAGCGGCCGGCGTAAAACCGCCCTCGCCGCCGCGTGGCTGTACGCCCACAAGGGCAAGTCGCCTTGCCGTCCCGCGGGGCGCAGGCGGACGCCGAGAAGGGGCACATCATCCTGAGCCGCGAGTCCCGGGACGCGCTTGACGTGCGGGCCGCGGAGATCGAGACGGCCCCTCGACCCCGCCGGGGCCGCGGTATTTCTGCCGGGAATGAGCGGGCAAGCCGCCATTTCGTTACCTGGCCCGGCCGAGGCCCGAGGGATTCCCGCGGCGGCCCTCATTGACGACGGACTGGCTACCCTGTGGGAACATGACTTCGCCGGCTCAATCGAGGTCCGCGGGGCGTGGGAAGAAGGGTACGGGCAGATGATGGCCGACGACGGCGGCCGAGTGAAACGGCAGACGGCTGCCGCGTCGGAGCGGAGCCATGTGGGCTGGCCGCAAGCTTAAACGCCTGAAAAACGTGACCGGGTTCCCGTCCGCGGAATTTGGTCGCCACTCGACAAGGGTATCCACGCGCGAGAGTTCAGTTCACGCGCGGCCGGCCCCGTGACAAGAGTCACTTGCAAGTGAATGCCCTTCCAACTCCGCGCCGCTATAATGTGTGTTACTGGTGAAGTCGCACCCATCCAAGGCACGCGAAAAGAATGCATATGACTAGCGACTTCACGAAGTACGACGATGTGACGATGTGACGATGTGACGCGGCAATCGCCCCGCGTCGCGTGAAGGTGACACGTTCGGTGTCGTCCCGAGGAATATCTCCATGCCGCACGATCTTGGTCCGCTGCCGAAGGGAGATCGACAGGACACGCTCCAACAATTGAGCATCAAGGCGTTCAGGAACCTCCTGCCAGAGGACCAGTTCCTGTTTCGCGACGAGCGAGTCGATGACAAAGGCGTCGATGGCGCCCTTGAGGTGAAAGTCGATAGTTCGTTCACAAACTGCCGCGCACAGATACAACTCAAGAGCACAGACGACGACCCGAAGGACTCAAAGCACTTCAACAAAGACGGGTCCTACTCCGAGTCGATCGCTACGGCAAACCTCAACTACCTGCTCAACGGCCAGAGCCCGCTCTATGTGATTTGGCTGGCGAAGCTGAACGAACTCCGTTTCGCGTGGGCTCACGACGAATGGCGGACGTTGGACGCCGAAAAGCCGGAATGGAAAAAGCAAGGCACGTTCACCATCCGGTTCTCAAAGATCCTCACGGCGGCTGAACTCACAAGCATCCGGAGTCGTATCCTCGACGAGGCGCAAATGCACCGCAGAATCCACGAGTCGCTGGCGCGATCAGCGCCGGCGGAAAACGTGGTAGTTGGCATCAACGCAGAGACCCTGGCCAGTACCGACCCGAAGGAACTTTACGAACTCCTGTCGAAGAACGGCATGACTATTGTCTCGTCCGGCTACGGGAAGCAGGCGCTGGAGTGGTACGCATTGCTGAACCCGGATGCGGCGAAGGAGCCACGCCTGAAACTGGTGGCGGCGTTTGCGGCGTCCAGCATCGGGATGTACCACGAAGCGAAAGGCTACCTAGCCTCCGCCGTGCTGGGGATGGATAAGCTGTCGGGGGATGACCGGCAGTTCCTAGAGTATTTGAGCGGCGCGTGCGACTACCACATGGGTCGCATCGACCGGGCTGCATACCTCAAGATGGAAGCTCAATGGGCGGACCGACTCACTGGCATCAGGGCTGCGGAACACCGATTGGAAGTGTTGCGTCACGAACGCCTCGCGGAGCGGATGCTTGCCCGCCGGGCCGACCTGCTCAGGCAGATGCAGGCACTGGTCGGTGAAATCGAATCCAACCCGGATGCCCACCTGCCCCAGAAGATTCAGGCCCGGCTTTGGTTGCTGAACGCAGAAGGCGATGACCTGAACACGCAGTTCATCGAAGACTTGGCCCGAATCGGCATGCGGGAGAACATGGGGTTTTCGGCAAATTCGATGGCCGCAGATGTCGCGAGAAAAGGAGCCGAGCAGTGGGCTGAATGGGAAAAGCGTGCGGCGAAACTCCGCGACGAGGCGGTGGACGCAGGCTATCCACTGCTGATCGCTGACAGCATGACTGCCCGCATCAGGCTTTTCGTGACCTTCCTGCTCCTGCGCCGGATGAACGCGATAGGGCAAGGAGCCGATCAGAAGCCCGCGAAGCCGCTCGCTGACGGACTCATGGAGGACGCGAAGCGGGCCATCGATGTGTACCGACTGGCTGGCAGTCTGTCGGGCGAGTTCCAGGTCAAAATGCTTCTCGCGGACCTTCACGGCGTCTTGGGGGACGAGGAAGCCGCTAAGGCACTGGCCAAGGAGATCTTGCCGGTAGCACGGGCGATGAACTACGAGCAAATTGTGTCGCAGGCGACCGATCACCTGGACGGCCGGACGGTGTTGCATCAGTTTATTGCTTGCCTCGTAGACAAACCGACAGACGACGAAATCGCCTTATCCCAAACAGACGATGCCGTCCGTGACTGGGCAAGGATGACCCTCGGATCCCTGGGGATTCCTCTCGCCCGGTTACCCCTGGTGGAAAAGGATTGCTTCGCAGGCCGGGTTATCGCTCAAGAACGGCGGGACTGGTGCCGCCATCTTGATCTTCACCAAGACCTGAGGCACACGGAGCATCCGGAGACTGCCTACCGAACGGACCCGGAACGCGTGTGCGTCTGTAAGAAGCTCGGCCATAAGTCAGGCATCGGACTAACCGATTACCTGGTGGTCATCAAGGTATTCAAGAACGCCTATTGCGACGGGTGTTCGCACCGGGAACCTAACCGCACTGCGGGATGCACCAAACCGAGTGGGTGAGCAAAACCTGTTTTTGCCTCAGCTTCCCAACCCCCGAACCCCGGCGATAAAAAGTTCAATAGTCGTCTTGTCAGCCCGAACGAAAAGCCCCGGAGAAATCCGGGGCTTTTTTCGTTCGCCACTTCCGACGCCGAATCGGGCCGTCGGGCATCATACCCAACCCCTTAACTTCGCGGCGGCCGACAGGGCGAGGCGCCGCGTTCCCTTGAGAAATGCCTTGCGACCGAATCCGGGCGGGGTATCATCAATCAACACCCACCACGCCGCATTCTCCGCGGGGCGCCTCCGATGACTGGCCGCTTCAGGTTGCTCCCCGCACTGGGCCTTATCTCGCTCCTGCTCCCCGCCCACAACGCGGCGGCGGAGGGGGCGCCCGACTCCGCCGCCGTCAAGTTTTTCGAGGACCGCGTGCGGCCCGTGCTCGCGGAGCACTGTTTCGCCTGTCACGGCCCGGCGAAGCAAAAAGGCGGGTTGCGGCTCGACTCCCGTGCGGCCGCGATCAAGGGGGGCGACATCGGGCCGGCGGTCGTGCCCGGCGAAACGTCAACGGGGTTGCTGATCAAGGCCGTCGGCCACGCCGGCGAGTTGAAGATGCCGCCGACGGGGAAACTCGCCCCCCGCCAAATCGCCGACCTGACCGCGTGGGTGAACATGGGCGCCCCGTGGCCCGCGGACGCCGTCGCCGTTGGCCCCGTAAAGAAGACGCCGACGGCGGGCGGGGAGCATTGGTCGTTTCTGCCGGTCCGCGAACCGGCGCCGCCGGCCGTGGCGGACGAGGCGTGGGTCCGCAATCCGATTGATCGCTTCGTGTTGGCCAAACTCGCCGAGAAGAATTTGAAGCCCGCGCCCCCGGCGGACAAGCGGACGCTGATTCGCCGGGCGACCTTCGACTTGCTCGGGTTGCCGCCGACCCCGGAGGAGACCGAGGCGTTCGTGCGGGACGAGTCGCCCGCGGCGTTCGCCAAACTGGTTGATCGGCTGCTGGCCTCGCCGCAATACGGCGAGCGCTGGGGCCGGCACTGGCTCGACGTGGCCCGGTACGCGGACAGCAACGGGATGGACGAGAACCTGTCGTACGCCAACGCCTGGCGCTACCGGGACTGGGTGATCGGGGCGTTCAACGCCGACCTGCCGTTCGACCGTTTCGTGAAACTGCAACTGGCGGGCGACTTGCTCGTCCCCGATTCACCAGAAGGGGTGGTCCCCACGGGCTTCCTGATGATCGGCCCGAAGATGCTGGCCGAGGACGACCCGGTCAAGATGCAGATGGACATCATCGACGAGCAACTCGACACGCTCGGCCAGGCGTTCCTCGGCCTGACCCTCGGCTGCGCCCGCTGCCACGACCACAAGTTCGACCCGGTCACCGCCCGCGACTACTACGCGCTGGCGGGGATTCTGAAATCCACCAAGACGATGGACAACTTCAGCGTCGTCGCCCGATGGCAGGAACGCCCGCTGGGTGACCCGGCCGCGCTGGCCAAGGCGAAGGCCCACGACGAACTGGTCGCCGCCGCGAAGAAAGACCTCAAGACCCGCGAGGGCGAGGCCAAGACGAAGTTGCTCGCCGACGCCCGCGCGCGCGTCGCGGATTACCTCGCCGCCGCCGAGGAAGTGCGAAAAAATCGCTCGGCAGGCGCGGGGCCGCGAATGGCCGGCGGCAAGCCGCCTGTTGGAACCATGTCACTCGAAGCGGAGGACTTCCAGCGCGGCAACGTCCTGAAAGACCGCGAGAATTACGGCAAGGGGATCGGCGTCCTCGTCAACGCCGGGCCGCTGCCGAACTTCACCGAATACGACGTGACCGTCCCCGCCGACGGGTCGTATGCGTTGGAGTTCCGCTACGCGGCGGCCGACCCCCGGCCCGTCCGCGTTTTGCTCGACGGCAAGTATCTGGAAGACGCGACCGGGAGAGTCACTGGCGGGTGGGGGCCGGACAAGCAAGAATGGGACGGCGGCCCCGCCGTCACGTTGAAGAAGGGCAAGGCGGTCATCCGGTTGGAGCGGGCGGGGCCGGTCCCGCACATCGACAAACTGGCGCTGGTCCCGCTGCCCGCCGGGCAAGCCGCACCCGTTCGCCCAACCGACCGCCAACTCGTGCCGGTGTTCCTGAAGCAATTGGTTGCACATCTGGACCGTCTCGGAAAGGCGCCCGAGGGGGACGCGCTCAAGAAACTGGCCGAGGCGAATGACGGCCCGTTTGCCGTCCCGACGCCCATCGACCCGTTGCTCTCCGCGGAGGTGGCGGCCGAACTGAAGATGTTGAGAGAGAAGGTGACCACGCTGGAAAAAGCACGCCCGCCGCTGCCGACGGCGATGGCCGTCTCGGAGGGGAAGCCGGAGAACCTGAAGATTCATTTGCGTGGCAGTCACCTGACACTGGGGGCCGAAGCACTGCGTGGGTTTCCGGCGGCGTTGACGTTGCCGGGTCAACCGGCCGTGGGCCTCACGGGGAGCGGCCGAAAAGAACTGGCCGAGTGGGTCACGCGGGCCGACCACCCGCTGACCGCCCGCGTTGCCGTCAACCGCCTTTGGACGTGGCACTTCGGGGACGGCTTGGTCCACACGCCGGACAACTTCGGCCGGCTCGGCGACACGCCGGTTCACCGCGAATTGCTTGACTGGCTGGCGGCCCGCTTCGTGAAGGAGGGGTGGTCGGTCAAGGCGATGCACCGGCTCGTCATGGCGTCCGCGACGTATCAGATGAGCGCGGCCTACGACCCGGCCGCCGCCCTCAATGACCCGGAGAACCGGCTGCACGGCCACTGGCCCCGGCAGCGGCTCGGCGCCGAGGCGTTCCGCGACGCCCTGTTGGCCGTCGGCGGGAACCTCGACCTGACGCCCGGCGGGTCGCTGCTCACGGTCCCCAACCGGGCTTACGTGACCAGCACCGCGAACCGCAATTACGACGGCTACGACTCCGACCGCCGGTCGGTGTATTTGCCGGTGGTCCGCAGCGCCGGCTACGAGCCGTTCCAGGCATTCGACTTCCCCGACCCGAGCGTCCCGAAGGGGCGGCGGGCCGTCACCAACGTCCCGGCCCAATCACTCTTGTTGATGAACGGCAAACTGGTCGGCCAACAAATGCGCCGGCTGGCCGACCGCCTGCTCGCCCGGCCGGGGGACGACGCGGCCCGCGTCCGCTTCGCCTACGAACTGGTCTTCTCCCGCCCGGCCACCACGGTCGAAACTAATCGCGCTCTGGAGTTCGTCGGGCAGTACGAGAAGGCGGCGGTCGCCGAGAAAATCCCGGCCCCGGACGCCCGGCGGCGCGCGTGGCAGGGGCTGTGCCGGGCGCTGGTGTCGTCGAACGAATTCATGTATGTCGAGTGAGTTGGAACAAGGCACTCACCACAAAGGCACAAAGGTCACACGAAGACACACAAAGAAATGCCGTGTTCCTTTGTGAGTCTTTGTGTGACCTTTGTGCCTTTGTGGTGAGCCTTTTAGAATCGGGACAGGCCATATGAACCTTCAACAGATCAACGCCTGTTCTCGGCGAGACATGCTCCGAAAGTCGGCGAACGGCTTCGGCCTGTTGGCCCTCGCCGGGCTGCTCGCGGACGAGGCGCGCGGGCAGGCGCCGCGCCCGGCGCCGGACCCGCTGGCCCCGAAGGCCCCGCCAATCCCGGCGACGGCGAAGCGGGTGATCTTTCTGTTCATGCACGGCGGGCCGAGCCAGGTGGACACGTTCGACTACAAGCCGCTGCTCGACCGCGACAACGGCAAGCCGCTGCCGTTCGCCAAGCCCCGCGTGGTGTCGGCCGAGACGGGGAACCTGCTCAAGTCGCCGTGGAAGTTCAAGCAGCACGGCAAGAGCGGGGCGTGGGCCAGCGAGTTGTTCCCCGAAGTCGCGGCCCGCGCGGACGACCTGTGCTTCATCAAGTCGATGCACGCCTCCAACTCGCGGCACGGCGGGGCGTTGCTCGAACTGCACACCGGCAGCGACACGTTTGTTCGGCCGAGCATGGGGAGTTGGGTGACGTACGGGCTGGGCACCGAGAACCGCAACTTGCCGGGGTTCATCACTGTCTGTCCGACGCTCACCCACGGCGGGGAGAACAACTTTTCGTCGGCGTTCCTGCCGGCGATCTATCAGGGCACGCCCGTCGGCAACGCGGGCATGGCCAGTGACCGGGCGAAGATCCCGTTCATCGCCGGGGATACGCCGGCCGCCTTGCAGCGGATGGAACTCGATTTCGTGGGCCGCATGGACCGCGAGCGGTTGGCCCGCACCGGCCCCGACGCCGCCCTGGAGGGCCGCATCGACTCCTTCGAGTTGGCCTTCCGCATGCAGACCGCCGCCCCGCAGGCCCAAGACTTGTCCGCGGAGACGGCCGAGACGCTGAAACTGTACGGCCTCGACGACCCGGCGACGGCGAACTTCGGCCGCCAGTGCCTGATGGCCCGGCGCTTCGCCGAAGCCGGCGTGCGCTTCGTCCAAGTGACGCACAGTTACAAGTGGGACCAGCACGGCGACCTGAAGCGGGACCACGCGAAGAACGCCCGCGAGGTGGACAAGCCGATCGCCGGCCTGCTCGCCGACTTGAAGCGCCGCGGCCTGTTGAAGGACACGCTCGTCTGGTGGGGCGGCGAGTTCGGCCGCACGCCGACGGCCCAAGGCGGCGACGGCCGCGACCACAACCCGCACGGCTTCACGATGTGGCTCGCCGGCGGCGGCGTCAAAGCCGGGATCAGCCACGGGGCGACGGACGACTACGGGTATTACGCCGTCGAGAACAAGGTCCACATGCACGACCTGCACGCGACCCTGCTGCACGCCCTTGGCCTCGACCACGAGAAGCTGACGTTCCGCCACGCTGGACGCGACTTCCGGCTGACGGACGTCCACGGTCGCGTGGTCAAGGAAATCTTGGCGTGACCGCGCGGGGGCTGTTTACCGCCCGCCCCCGGCGCGGGCGGCCAGTTCCTCCGGGGCCGCCGCCACAAGCCGGCGGCGGGCGACGGCGAAGTAATACGCAAGGCCCGCCGCGTACATGATGGCCGTCAACCACAGCACGGTCGGCTTTTCGGACTGGTAGTACCAGATGTAAATGCCGGCCGCGAAGAGGCTCATCGCCAGCACGAGCGCCGGCAGGACCGGGTACAGCGGAACCTTGTACGGCCGCGGCATGTCGGGTTCCCGCCGCCGGAGCACGAACAGGCACACCATCGCCAAGACGTACCAGATCAGGGCCGTCAGGTTGCACGTCAACACGGCGACCAAGACCGCCGTCTCGTTGAAATACCCCCAGATAACGAACCCCGCGACGACGAGGCTCGAAACGCCGATGGCCACGTCCGGCGTGCGCCGCGTCGCGTGGACGTGGCCGAGGGCGCGCGGCAGGTAGCCGGCCCGGCCCAGGGAGAACGCCTGCCGGCTGACGGCGTAGATCATCCCGTTGTAGCTCACGACCATGCCGAAAATGGCGACGACGGAGAAGGCGATCAGGTGCGCCGACCCCGGCCAGACCTCGCCGTACACGAAGGGCAGCGGGTACGACATGTCGTCGGCGCCGGTCGCCTTGTCGTCGGCGCCGGCGGCGCACACGAAGAACCACGTCAGGAGGACGAGGCCGACGAGGGTGATTTGCGCGGACGTCAGGCCGCGCGGGATCGTCCGGTGCGGCTCGCGCGTCTCCTCCGGGGCGAGCGCCACGGTCTCGATCATCACGAGCCACCAGATGGCGTACGGGACGGCCTTCAGGGCGCCGGCCCACCCGTCCGTCAGGAGCGGGGTCGTGAAAATCCGCTCCAAGCGAACGGCGGGGAGGCACGCGATCCAAAACCAGACGAGCGCGACGATGGCCCCGTAGGTCATCCACTCCATCAACTGGGCCTGCCGCTTGCTCCCCACCTACTGGACCGCGGCGAAAACGGCGACCGTCGCCAGCCCGGCGGCCGTCGTCGCCAGTCCCTTGTCCATCCCTTGGGGCAAGAGATTGATCACGAAGCAGATGTACCCGCCCGTCGCGATGGCGGTTCCGACCGTGGCGAAAAGGGACTCCAACAGCATGGACCACGCCATGACGAACCCGACCGCCGGGCCGACGGCCCGGCGGCCGTACGCCAGCGGGCCGCCGGCGAACGGCATGGCCACGGACAACTCGCTGAGGGCCAGCGCCCACATCATGCACAGCGCGCACACGAACAGGGTGGCCAGCAGCATGCCGACCGGGCGGCCCCCGTCGTCGCCAGTTGCGGGGCCAGCGCCTTGATGGCGACCACGCGGTGCAGCTTCTCGTCGAACGCCCGCAGGACAACCCCCATGCCCCCGCGGCCGATGACTTCCAACGCCTCGTAGTGCCCCAGGCGGCCGAGGGAGTCCTCCCGCTGGGACGGGGCGAGAAAGGAAAGCGAAATGAAGGCTCCTGAACGATTGTGCCGGGGCGTGAGCATCGTCGCTTTTCGCTCCGCGAAAAGTCGAACCTCCCGGCACGGGGGACGGCCTCTCGGGCGGGAAAGCCAAACTTTTC
>JAYTTY010000603.1:0-13596 GCA_043744795.1 Zavarzinella sp.
TTCGCTTTCCTTGGTGTCTTTGTGGTGAATCTTGTCTGGATTCCGTGCCGAAGTGAGGAAATCTGATGGACCCGGCCGCCGGCTACCTGCTCATCACGCTCGGCGTCGTCCTGTTGCTCGCGGAATTGGTCCTGTTTACGGGCGGCATTCTGGCCGGCCTCGGGGTGTGCCTTCTCCTCGTCGGCGTGGCGTGCGTGTTCGCGTTCGGGTCCGCGGACTCGGGGCTGACGGCCCTGTTCGGCGTTTGCATTGGCGGGCCAATCCTCGCGGCCGTGTTCTTCTACCTGTGGCCGTACTCGCCCATGAGTCGGAAACTGCGGCGCGCGGCCGCGGACCACGTCACCGTGGCCGACATGGCCGGGAACGCCGAACTGGAGGACTTGCGGGGCAAGACGGGCCGGGCGGTGTCGAGCCTGCGGCCGTCCGGCATCGCCGACTTCGACGGCCGGCGCGTGGACGTGATTACCCAAGGAATGATGGTGGACGCCGGGGAGTTTGTCCGGTGCGTCGAGGTGCGCGGCAGCCGCGTGGTCGTGCGGCCGGAGGAAAAACCCCGCGCGCACGGGTTGGATACGGCCGAATTTTCATAAACCAGTAACGAATAACAATTAGAGTGAAGAGACGGAAAGGGAAGACACTCACCACAAAGGCACGAAGGTCACACAAAGTTCCACGGAGACGACCGAAGAGAAAGTGTTGATGAAGCCTTTCTCGGATCGATTTTGCTCTTTCGATTTCTTTGTGAATCTTTGTGCGACCTTCGTGCCTTTGTGGTGAGTGTCTTTTCCCCGTCGCTCAGACAACCCTCCGAAAGGATACCCCGACATGTGGGCTCCCCTGTTCGCCCAGAACAACGGCCAATTGGATGGCGGCAAGATTTGGATTCTGGTCGTGGCCGGGATCGCGCTGCTCGTCTTCCTGTTCATGCTGATCCTGTTCTTTAGCTTCGTGCGCCTGTACATCCAGAGCCTGCTGACCGGGGCGAAGATCGGCATCTTCGACCTGATCGGCATGAAGCTGCGGAACGTCGATTACCAGATGGTCGTCCGGCAGAAGATCGCCCTCATCCAGTCCGGGGTGAAGGTGACGACGGAAGACCTCGAATCGCACTACCTCTCGCGCGGCAACGTCCCGAAGACCTCGACGGCCGTGATCGCCGCCCACAAGGCCGGCATCGACATGCCGTGGAAGACCGCCGCCGCGATTGACCTCGCGGGCCGCGACATCCTCGACGCCGTGCGCACGAGCGTGAACCCGAAGGTGATCGACTGCCCGGACGCCGGCAAGGGCCGGCAGTTCCTCGACGCCGTGTGCCAAAACGGGATTCAGCTCCGGTGCCGCGCCCGCGTGACGGTGCGGACGAAACTGGAACGCCTCGTCGGCGGGGCGACGGAAGAGACGATCATCGCCCGCGTCGGCGAAGGGATTGTCGAGGCCATCGGCTCGGCCATCGACCACCGCGAAGTGTTGAAGAACCCGAACCTGATTTCCCGCACGGTGCTGATGAAGTCGCTCGACGCCCAGACGGCGTTCGAGATCGTCTCCATCGACGTGGCCGACATCGAAGTCGGCGAGAACATCGGGGCGAAGCTGCAAGCCGACCAAGCCGCCGCCGACTTGCGGGTGGCCCAGGCCGAGGCCGAGAAGCGCCGGGCGGCCGCCGTGGCCAAGGAACAGGAAATGACCGCCTTGGTGCAGGAAAATCGGGCCAAGGTGGTGCTGGCCGAGGCCGAGGTGCCGCAGGCCATCGCCGCCGCCTTCCGCGACGGCCGGCTCGGCGTGATGGAGTATTACAGCATGAAGAACCTCCAAGCCGACACCGCGATGCGCGCGAGCATCAGCGGGGCGACGGGGGACGGGCAGACGGGGAAGTGACCGTCTTTTGCGAGCCGACGCTGTCAGGCGTCGGGTAAATGGCTTTGGCGCATTACCCGACGCCTGACAGCGTCGGCTCGCCAAAAGGACTTCAGGAGCGATCAATGCAGAACATGATCCTGGTCGTCGTCGGCATGTTCGTGCTGGTGTGGATCGTCAGCGCGGTCATGAAGGCGACGCAGTCGGCGAACCCAAAGCCGCCGGCCCGGCCGCTGCCGCCGAACCGCAACCGGCAGAACAACCAGCAGCAGCCGGAGAAGACCACCAACTCCGACCTCGAGCGGTTCATGGCGGAGATCGACAAGCTGCGCACCCGCGGGGAGGCCGCCCCGAAGCCCGCCCCGCGCCCGCAGCCGCAGCCGCAGCGGGCCAACCAGCCGGCGGCCGCGCGGGCCGACCGGCCGCCGCCGAACCGCCGGGCCAACAACCGCAAGGGGAACGCCCCGCCGCCGTTGCCCGCGAAGACGGCCGACGTGCCGGTTTTGCGGCCGGTGACGCCGGCCGAACCGATGGCCCCGACCGGCGGCGCCACCAGCCATACGCTCGCGGGCTTCAAGCAGGCGAAAATGGCCCGCACGGCCGCCAGCGGCGGCGGCACGGAGCGGGAGTCGGTGTCCCCCGTCTTGCAGACCATCCAACAGATTTTGCGGTCGAACCAAGGGCCGGCCGTGGCCTTGGTGTTAAAAGAGATTTTCGGCGAGCCGCGGTGCCGGCAGCGGCACGGGGCGGAGTCTTAACCCGCCGCCCGCAGGGCCGGCAGCGATTGCCACAGGGCGGTGGCGGCCGGCAGAACGTGCTCACGGAATCGCAACGGCTCGGCCGGCGGGTAGTCTGCCTTCCGCCGCAAGATCACCCACGGCTGCACGGGCCGCAGCCCGCCGAACACGCGCCACTCGCAGTGCTGCAACAAGGGCCGGGCCCCGGCCGCGATGGCGACTGCCGCGTCCGCGATCACCCGGCACCAGTCGGCGTCCGCGTCCAGCGCGTCCAACGGCCGCGTGACCACGCGGGCGATGTCGTCGGTCGCCAAGGCCTCGGCCAACTCCTCGGCAATGACCCGTAACCGGGCGTGTTCGCGCCACTCCAAGGCCTCCCGCAACCCTTCCAGCCGATACCGCCCGAACAAGCACCCGGGGACGGCCCCGACCTTGGCCATTTGCCGGAGCAACGCCTCCAACGGCGCGGTCAGCCGGCGCTCGCTCACCGCCAACACGTGCACCACGGGCGGCGGCCCGTCCTCGGCGTCCCAGTCGAAAACGGGGACGGGCGGGACGGGAAAGACCACGGCCGTGCGGCCGGCAAAGGTGGGGGTCCGGTTCATGGGCGACGGCATACCCGAAGCCGGCGGGGAACGCAAGCGAATTCCCGCCGCGATTTGCGATTTGCGATTTGCCGGCGTCACTTACGATTCTTCGTTTTCCAGCCCCGCCGCCCGGATGCGGTCCATGCTGTCGAGATACTTGGACAGGCCGGCGAACATCACGATGCTGAGGATGGTCCCGATGGGAATCGCAAGGAGGTACAAGAACGCCATCACTTTGACCAACCATGCCCACCGTCGATTGCCACTCAGAACAGCTCTCCCGCCGACCACCCCGGCCGCGCCAACGACCATCAGGGCGATCCCCTCGGCCACCCCCATTTCCGGATCAGGTTCCTTCTTGGTTGCAATACTGTACCCGCCGATCACCAAGATGACCCCCAACACCACGAACAGCGCCGACACCGCCCGGATGTTGCGGTAGTTCGCGTAGTCTTTGGGTTTGAGCACGTCTTTGGGATCGACCACCAGTTTTCTGCCTTGCGAGGATTGTTATGGGTGCCAAGTCCACGGCTTTGCGTGGGCATGAGAACAATATTCACACTTCTGATATCAGCTTGGCGCACCAATTACAGGGTGCGTCTCTCGCATGCCCACGGGTCGCGTGGGCAGAGCACGCGCGAAAATCTTGGCGCCGGTTCCCAACCGCCGTCAGGCGGTCGTGTTGGAGTCCCGCTTTTAAGCGGTCTTGGAACGTTCACCCACAAGGCCCAAGAGGACCGAGTCTTCGACGGTCCGATCCCTTGGGCGAACAGTCGCTACCCACGAAGGCGGACCGTCGAAGACTCGGTTCGCCGGCCGCCGGTGGGTGTCAGATCCGGACCGCTTAAAAGCGGAACTCCAACAAGACCGCCTGACGGCGGTGGGAAAGAGATGGGGAGAATGGCAAGCGAAAAGCCGTGGGCATGCCACGCGGCGCGTTCGTGGGGGCGAGACGAATACATTGAAGTCACCGCGAACGTGCGTCGCCGCCCGCGCGACAGTGGATCGACGACTTCGTCACCCCCGACGGCCCGCCCGATCCCGCCGACGCCCGCCTGAACCTCCTCCGCGAACTGGTCGCCGTCCGCTGCCAACTCGCCCGCCGCAAGCAACAGACGACCGAGGAAGCGGACACCGACGAGTTGCTGGCGCGACTGGAACAATAACGCTTGTTGCCATGCCTGCGGCTTTGAGCGGGCATGAAAAAAACTGACACACCTCTGCGTCAGCGTCGGAACGCAACGGCAAGAATGGGAGACATTCTCACATGCTCACGCAAAGCCGTGCAGCATCCGGTCGGAGTGCTTACCGAAGCATTTTTTCGACGTTGTCCGTCGCCAATGATGCAACTTTCCAGATTGTTTGCAAAGCGTCAGGACTCACGAATGTCGCCCCGTCAACGACAGAGGTCTGCAATTTGTACGGAGATAAGATTTTAGAGTAGTCCCAATTGAAATTGGGAGATACGACTGCCATCATGATCCATCCCTTCTGCATTGTCGTCACTTGCGGAATGGTCATGTGCAAGGTTGCTTTGAAATTTGTTTTTACACAATGATCCACAATACTTTCTGAATGTTCTTTTACTTGCCAAAGATAATTGCTCGCATCGTAAGCGTCGATGGCTCTGACGCATTGATTGTAAGCATCTACTTCTTGATTAGATTTTAATTGGTTGGAAAGTAATTTTAGCTCCGTCTCCAAGCGACGAACGTATTGTTCAAGTGCTTTTTGCGTAGTGCCACGCTCAACATTGGCCTCAACAGATCGCAACTCTCGGAGTATTCCCGAAAGTTTTTTCCGATCAACCTTTTCAGATGATGAGGGGTCAAGATTTGGTGAGACAGTTGACTGCCGGGGAGTTAGATCACTTCCATGTTCCGATTGCGTTGAATTTTGCTTTGTTCCACCTCCACCTCCACCGCAAGCAACGATTAAACTGATCCATAAAATGGCAACCGCACCTGTGACATATCGGGATAAACGGCGCATGTTTTAGCTTTCTTATTTTTTGCTTTGCATTAGCAAATCACATCAGTTGCAACGCGTTGGTTTGCTCTGCAAGATCTGCAATTCGAGTATTTTTACCCCACCAAGTCCTTCACCACTCGCCCCCCATTCACAATCGGCACCGGCCGCCCCAACGGGGTGTTGTAGGTCTTCGTGCTGTCGATCCCCATTTGGTGGAAGATCGTCCGTAAGAGGTCTTCGACGCCGACGGGGTCACTCACCGGGGCGGTCGCCCCTTTATCCGTCGCCCCAATCACAATTCCCGGCTTGATGCCGCCGCCGGCGAACAACACACTCTGGGCGGCGGACCAGTGGTCGCGGCCGGCCTGGGCGTTCACCTTGGGGGTGCGGCCCATTTCGCCCATCATCACGACGAGCGTGCTGTCGAGCAGGCCGCGGTCGGCGAGGTCGGTCACGAGCGCGCTGAACGCCTTGTCCACGGCCGGGATCAGGTCTTTTTCGAGGCTCGGGAAGCAAGTGAAGTGCGTGTCCCAACCGCTGTGGTCCACGCCGACGAACCGGCAGCCGGCCTCCACCAGGCGCCGCGAGAGCAGGGCGCACTGGCCGAGGGTGGTGTGGCCGTAGGCTTCGCGGAGTTTGGCCGGCTCGGCCTTGATGTCGAACGCCTTGCGGGCGGCCGGGGAGGTCATCAGGTCGCGGGCCTTGTCGTAGTAGGTGGCCATCGTCCCGGCCTTGCCGGCGGCGGCCGTCGTCGCGTCCAGCCCGCCAAGGAGGCGCTGCCGGCGGGCCTGGCGCTTGGCGTCGATGCCCTCGACGGGGGCGAGGTCGCGCACCTCGAAGTCGGGCTGCACCGGGTCGCCTTCGATCACGAACGGGGCGTGCTCGGCCCCATAGAATCCGGCCCCGCCGGACGTCAGCGGGTGCGGCAGGTTGATGTACGGCGGCACGGTCCCGGCGTTGCCGAGTTCGCGGGACACGACGGAGCCGATGGACGGGTACAGCACGTTGTTCGGCTTGCGGCTGTTGGTGCCGTCCGCGAAGTCGGCCTTCACGCCGGTCATCACGTAGTGGTAGCCGGTCGTGTGCCCGTTGTCGTTGTGGCTGTGGCTGCGCAGGATCGTGTACTTGTGGGCGACCTTGGCGCAGTTGGGGAGGTGTTCGCCGATGAACGTCCCCGGCACGCTGGTGGCAATCTGCTTGTACGGCCCGCGGACTTCCGCCGCCGCCTCCGGCTTCATGTCCCACATGTCGATGGTGCTCGGCCCGCCTTCCAGAAACAGGAAGATGCACGCCTTGGCCTTGGGCGTGACGCCGGTCCCGGCGAAAGCCTGCATTTGCAACAGGCGCGGCAGTGAGAGGCCGCCGAGGAGGCCGACGGCGCCGATGCGGAGGACTTGGCGGCGGGACATGGGATTGCGGATTGCGGATTGCGGATTGCGGATTGAAGACACAGGGATCCCCTTCTTGCTTTCTGTCTTTAGCTCCAACGGAGCGTCCGGTTGTAGCCAGGCCCGGGAGGGCCTGGAACAAGGTCGCCCCACCCTTCTTCAAGCCCTGAAGGGGCGGCCGGAACTGTGTCCCGTGTCCGGCCGCCCCTTCAGGGCTTAAAAACATTTTTGCCCGTGGGTCCAGGCCCTTCCGGGCCTGGCTACAACCGAACGCTCCGTTGGAGCTGAAAACCAAAATCACCGATTATAAAGAAACTCTTTCCCGTTCAACACTGCCCACATCACGTCTTCGACGGCCGCCCGGCGGTCGCCATCACCAAATGCTTCCAGCAACTTCACCTTCTCCGCGTCCGTCGGCCGGCGGCTCAACGCACTTAAAAACAACTCGTCCACGATCGCGTCCGGCTTCTTGTCGGAGTCGGCGAGTTTGCGGGCCACGCCGTTCCGCGCCCGCACTTTGGCGGCGATCTCCGGGGAGTTCATCAGGTGCAAGGCCTGGGCGATGCTCGGGTCGGTGCCGCGCTCGCACTCGCAGACGCTGTAGCGGACCGGCCGGCCGAAGATGTGGAAGAAGTACGACGGCATGCGGTTGTCCCACACCTGGATGGCCCGGTAGCCGGGGGGCCAGCCGTTAAACTTCTCGGCCACGCCGGTCACTTGGCACACGCCGTCCAGCAGCACCTCGGCCGGCATCGGCTTCACGGCCGCGTGCGAGAAGTTCTGCTCGTCACTCGCGTTGGCCGGCAGGGCCTTGCTGGTCAATTGGTAGGCGCGGGACGCGAGCAGCGTTTTGGTGAACGCCTTCAGGTCGTACTTTTTCGCCCGCAGGTCGGCGGCGAGGGCGGCCAGCAGCGGCTCGTTCGAGGCCGGGTTGGTCGCCCGCAGGTCGTCGAGCGGTTCCACCAATCCGCGGCCGAAGTAGTGCGCCCACAGGCGGTTCACGACCACGTTGGCGAAGTACGGGTTGTCCGCGGCGGTCATCCACTCGGCGAACGCCTTGCGGCGGTCGTCCGCGGGCGTGAACGTGGTGGGGGCCGCCCCGAGCGATTTGGCCGGGACCGTCGCCGTCCCCTTGGCCTTCTTGGACACCTTCGGCCCGAGGTCGGCGCCGACCGCCCACACCACGGCTTCGGCCCCGCCGGGCAGCGGCTTGCGGGCGACGCCGGAGAACATGCCGGCCAGCGCCCAGTAATCGTCTTGGCCCCACTTCTCGGACGGGTGGTGATGGCACTCGGCGCACTCGATGCGCACGCCGAGGAACACCTGGCTGACCGACCGGGCCGCCACTTCGGGCGTGCCGAGCGTCTTGTAAAGCGCGGCTGGCCCGTCGGCGGTCGTGTCCCCCTTGGCCGTCACGATGTCGCGGGCGAAGGCGTCGAACGGGCGGTTCTCGGCGAACTGCCGTCGCACCCAGCGCGTCATGGCGACGGCCCCCTGCGGGGTGACGGCGTCCTTGTCCACCTTCAAAATGTCGGCCCACTTCATGGCCCAAAAGTCGGCGTACTCGGGGCGGTCGAGCAACTTGTCTACCAGCTTCGCCCGCTTGTCCGCGGCCGGGTCCGCGAGGAAGGCGCGGGCCTCGTCGGCGGTGGGCAGCGTGCCGATGGTGTCCAGCGAGACGCGGCGCAGGAACGTGGCGTCGTCGGCCAAGTCGCTCGGCGGGATCCCCAATAGCGTGAGCTTGTCCCAAACGTGCTTGTCGATGAAGTTCGCCTCCGGCGGCCGAGCGAAGGCGACCCCCGGCTTCGGCAGTGTCACGCGGCACGTGGCGACGTGGCCCATGTAGCGGACCAGGATGGCGGCCTCACCCGGCGTGTCCCCGGCCGTCACCAGCCCGCGGCCGTCGGCCCCGGCGATGGTCCCGGCGTTGGACGCATACTCGGCCTCGGCCGTCACGCACCGGCGCGAGCCGTCGGCGGCGACGGCCGTCACCCGCAGTTGCTGCGTCGCCCCGAGGGCGAGCGTGCGGCGGGCCGGCTCCACTTCCAGACTCGTCACCGCCGGGACCGTCCCGCCGGCGGGTTGCGTTCCCTCCGTCAGCCAGCGCAACAGGCGGCGGTAGCGAAGGCTGTCCTTGTCGATCTTCTTACCCCCGCCGTGCGGCGTTCGCCCCGTGGCCTTCATCAATAACAAACTGCTCTCGGGGGAAGCCGGGAACAATCGCCGGCCGCGGCTCTCGTGAACGAGGGCCTGGTAGTCGGCCTCCGGGTCGAACCCGAAGACGCTCAACTTAAAGCCCGCCTGCCCCTCGGCCTTGCCGTGACACCCGCCACTGTTGCACGACGCCTTGGTGAGGATGGGGATAATCTCCTGCCCGAACGACACCGGCCGCGGCGCCTTCAACCCCGTGACGGTGACGGGCACGCTGGCCGTCTCGGCCCCGAGCTTCACGCGAACGTCGGTCTTTCCTTCGCCCTTCGGCGTGACCATGCCGGTCGCGTCCACGGCGGCAATCGCCGGGTCCGCGACTTCGTAAGTCGCGGTGCGCGTTCCATCAGCAGTTGGGAGTGTGACGAGGAGTTGTTGCGAGGCTTCGGGGCTGTCCAGCAGAACGGCCGCCGGCGACACCGCCAACGCGGCGAACGCCGGGGACACCCCGACTAAGAACGCCAACGCGGCCCAAAGCGATTTCGACATGAGACGACTCAACGGCGGCGGGCGGGAGGGTGGCCGCGGGGATGGCAGGCAGGTAAGGGAGAATATACCCCGCGGCCCCGCGCGGCACAAGCGGCAAAAGACCGGCCGGGTCAATCTTCCCGCCCGGTTTTGCGTACAATGCCCCCATCGCTAGGGGTGTCCGCCGGAGGAACCGGCGGACTGAGAACACACCCTTGGAACCCGATCCGGGTCATGCCGGCGTGGGAAAGCGACCCTGAGCAGGGGCGAGGGATAGGGGAGAGGGGCGAGGAAAACCAAAAGCACATTCCGGCTTACCCGGAACGGCAAGGGTTTGGTTTTTCCTCGCCCCTCTCACCTATCCCTCGCCCCTGCCCGAGAGTCTCCCGCCCGTGGCCCCCATTCATACGCCATAGGCCAACGATGACCCAACTCGAGTCCGCCCGCCAAGGGATTGTCACCCCCGAGATGCTCTACGTCGCCAAGCGGGAAGACCTGGAGCCGGACCTGATCCGTGCGGAAGTCGCCCGCGGCCGCATGGTCATCCCGGCCAACGTCGTCCACCTTCAAAAGGGCTTGGAGCCGATGGCCATCGGCATCGCGTCCAAGTGCAAGATCAACGCCAACATCGGCAACTCGGCCGTCACCGGCAAGGCCGAGGACGAACTGGAGAAGTTGCACACCGCCGTCCACCTCGGGTCGGACACCGTGATGGACCTCTCCACCGGCGGCAACATCGACGGCATCCGCCAGGCGATCATCGAAGCCTCCCCGGTGCCGATCGGGACCGTGCCGATTTACCAGGTGATCCAGAACGTCAAGGAAGTGGCCGACATCACGCCGAAGATGATGCTCGACATGGTCGAGCACCAAGCCAAGCAGGGCGTGGACTACATGACCATCCACGCCGGCGTGCTGCTGGAGTACGTGCCGCTGACGCGCGACCGCATCACGGGCATCGTGAGCCGGGGCGGGTCGCTGATGGCCCAGTGGATGATCGCCCACCACAAGGAAAACCCGTGGTACACGCACTTCGGCGAGCTGTGCGAGATCATGAAGCAGTACGACGTGACGTTCTCCCTCGGCGACGGCCTCCGCCCCGGCTGCCTCGCCGACGCCAACGACGCGGCCCAGTTCGCGGAGTTGAAGACGCTCGGCGAACTGACGCTGAAGTCGTGGGAGCACGGCTGTCAGGTGATGATCGAGGGGCCGGGGCACATCCCGATGCACCTCGTCAAGATGAACGTCGAGAAGCAGATCAAAGAATGTCACGAGGCCCCGTTCTACGTCCTCGGGCCGCTCGTGACGGACATCGCCCCGGGGTATGACCACATCACCAGCGCCATCGGGGCGGCCATCGCGGCCGAGGCCGGGGCCGCGATGCTGTGCTACGTCACGCCGAAGGAACACTTAGGTTTGCCGAACAAGGACGACGTGCGGCAGGGCGTGATCGCCTACAAGATCGCCGCCCACGCCGGGGACATCGCCCGCGGCCGCAAGAACGCCCGCGACCGCGACGACGCCCTCAGCAAGGCCCGCTTCGAGTTCGACTGGAACAAGCAGTTCGAACTCTCGCTCGACCCGGAGACCGCCCGCCGCATGCACGACGAGACGCTGCCGAACGACGTGTTCAAAAGCTCCAAGTTCTGCTCGATGTGCGGCCCGAAGTTCTGCTCGATGCGCATCACGCAGGACGTGCGCAAATTGGCCGACGAGGCCGAGAAGATCTCGCTGTCGCTGACGCTGGCGAAGAGTTAAAAATGTTTAGCCGCGACGCGGAGGCTTTGCGGCGCGGTGCGAAAAAAACCCCATTCCCGGGGTTCGCAAAGCCTCACCCACGGGCTACAGTCCGTCGCCCCATCCGGGGCTAAAACCTTGCCGTTGCTTTCTAGCCCCGGATGGGGCGACGGACTGTAGCCCGTGGGTGAGGCTTTGCGAACCCCGGGAGTGTTTTAAACGGCCGCCCCGTCTCTCGCCTTCTTCGCCGCCACCACGCGGTCGATAAACTCCTTCGGCCGCACCAGCCCCGGCAGCGCCACCGGCGGCCGGCCGGCGGCGTGCATCACCACCGTGCCGACGGCCATGAACCACATCGGCCACGGGCGGTGTTCCATCTCCTGAATGTCTTCCAGCGGGATCGTCGGCACCGGGCGGTGCAGGAAGCCGAAGTCCACGTGGACGGCCCGGTCCGTCACGCGGTAGACGTAGCTCGCCCCGCGGTAGAACCACCGGCACGCCGCGACGACCCATAATCCCACTGTCAGCCAGAACAGCACGAAGGTCGCCCACTCGTGTTCCACGCCGACTTGGCCCGCCACCCACGGCCCGGCCGAGAGCAGCGTCACCGAGGTCAGCAGTAACAGTGTTGCCGACGGCAACAGGCCGCGCACGCTGGGGCCGGTCCACATCAGGTCCGTCTCCGGCTCCGGCAGGAAGGGAGAGTTCACGGGCAGACTCCCCGCGGGGCAGTCAATCGGGCTGTCTTCGTTGGAGTCCCGGCTTCAGCCGGTCTTCGGCGGACGACTGATTCCGAACGGCGGCCGGCTGATCCCGAACGGCGGCCGGCATTTAAGGGATGGCGACTCGACGACCGGCTGAAGCCGGGACTCCAACGAAGGCGAAAACGGCTCTCCGCGCGTGGCGAGCGGCCGCTCCTGCGCGGCATAACCCCTTGACGTGGAACCGCTTGGGCATGGTCACGGGGTGACGGATGCGCCGTGCGTGACGCGCCTGACGCGCATGACAGCGCGTGGGGGTATCCAATCACGTCAAAATGGCTTGGGCGCGGTAGGCTTCGGGGGGGTTCATGCATTATGTTTGCCTTTGAGATTCGGAAACACACACACACGCGGTCGGCCACCCGGAGGGATACATTATGTTGGTTCTCAGCCGGAAACTCGGTGAAAAGATTTACATCGGGGAATCCATCTGTATCACGGTCGTAGACATCGACCGCGGCAAAATCCGCCTCGGCATCGAAGCCCCGCGCGACGTGCCGATTTACCGGCAAGAACTCTTGCCGCTGAACCACCAGTTGCCGCAGACGACGACCCCGTCGGCCGCCGCCTCCTGATTCGGCCGGTTCGCTCCACAATGTCCCCGGGTCATGCTCCGGTGCGTGTGTGCCGACCCGGCGACCGTCTGAAAGACTCTGGGCTTGAGTCCGGGGTCTTTTTTCATTCCTCGACCTTCAATACACGGCTGTTATCGCTGTCGGAAACGTACATCGTCCCGGCCGCGTCTACGGAGACCGCGTGCGGCCGGTTGAGTGTCGTTTCCAGCGGGGAGCCGAGGTTGCCCATCCCTTTCTTACCAGTGCCCATCACGCGGCGAATCGTCCCCTTCTCCGGATCGTACTCGCGGATGCAGTGGTTTTCCGTGTCGGCGATCAACACCGTTCCGGTTTTGGTTACGAACAGGTTCTTCGGCCCGTTGAACGTCGCCTTTAACGCCGGACCGTCACCCCCGGCCGAAAAGCCGGGCTGCCCGGTTCCGGCGACGGTGCGAATCTTGCCACCTTCCACGACCCGCAGGGCGTGTCCGCCGCGTTCGAGAATCCACAGCCGGCCCTTGGCGTCCATCTCCACGGCCCGCGGATCAACGAGCGGCTGATCCTTCGCCTGTTCGCCGTCCTTCGGGATCCCTTTCTGGCCGTTGCCCGCGACAGTGGTAATGATTTTAGTCTTCATGTCCACCTGACGGATGCGGCGATTGCCCAAGTCGCAGAGAAACAAGACGTCCCCCTTCGGACTCATCGCCACGTGGTAGAGTTGGTCGAACTTCGCCCCCGACACGGGGCCGCCGTCCCCGGCAAAACCCTTCTCCCCGCCGCCGAGTGTGGTGACGGCCTTTGACTTGGGGTCGAACATTCGGAGGCGGTTGCCGAGCGTGTCCGCGAGGGCGATTATGCCGTCGGGGAGGACAGCCAGATTGTGCGGCCCGTTGAGACTCGCGGCCTTCCCCTCCCCGTCTGCCGTTCCGGCTTTGCCGGATCCCGCCAGCACGGTTTTCCGGCCGTCGCCGGAAACGGCGATAAGGCGGTGCCCGCCGTATTCCGTCACCAAAATGTCCTTCTTGTAAAAGCCGAGGCCGAACGGCTCCTTGAGGCCGTCGGCCACCAGTTCGACCGTACCGGCGGCGGTTGCCGTCGCGGTGATGAGGAGCAGGGCGAGGAGGGTTTTCATGGGACGAGTTACCGTGAGTGATACGTCTTGTGAGCCGCGACGCGGAGGCTTTGCGGAGAGGAGCGCGGGCTTCACGCCAGTTCGCGCTAGCCGCAAAAGCCACCTCACCCCCCGGCCCCTTACAAGGGTAGGTTTCCGGCCGGGGCAGAGGGAAATTTAGGCGGGGGTCGCTGTTGGCATCCGTCGCAGCCCCCACGGG
>JAYTTY010000604.1:0-13522 GCA_043744795.1 Zavarzinella sp.
GCGTGAGGGTGAAGGTTTGAGCACCAACACTCTACCGCCGGCGCTCAAGCCCCGCCACTCCTTTTCAACCCGCCAAAAAGTGCGAAAGACTAGTCCGAAGCGTCGCGTCGCGGCTAAACAATACAGGCGGCCGATGCGCGTCGCGCTCTTCACCGCTCCCGAAAAAATATAACAACCCCATCGCCCGCCCCGGCGCCGGAGTCCCGCCCATCAACCCCATCACGTCGGCCATGCGGCGCCCGGTCACCGTGATGGTGTCGGTCGCCGCCACCGTGTTCGCCGGCGTGCTGGCCTACTCGCGCATGAAGGCGGACATCTTCCCGGCCCTGAACTTGCCGGTCATTTACGTCTGCCAGCCCTACGGCGGCATGGACCCGCAACAGATGGAAGGGCTGATCGCCAACTACTACGAGTACCACTTCCTGTACGTCGGCGGCATCCACCACGTCGAGTCGAAGAACGTGCAGGGCATGTCCCTGATGAAGCTGTATTTCCACCCCGGCACCGACATGGCGCAGGCCATGGGCGAGACGGTCGGGTACGTCAACCGCAGCCGGGCGTTCATGCCGCCGGGGACGGTCAACCCGTTCATCATGCGCTTCGACACCGGCAGCGCGTCCGTCGGCTACCTCGTCATGTCGAGCGACACGAAGACCATCGGCCAGATTCAGGACCAGGCGCTGTTCAAGGTGCGGCCGATGTTCGCGGCCATCGAGGGCGTGTCGGCCCCGCCGCCGTTCGGCGGCAGTCAGCGCACGGTGGTGGTGCGGGCCGACCCGGAGCGCCTGCGGGCTTACGGATTGTCGGCCGACGACGTGGTGAAGAAGCTGACCGAAGGGAACACCATCGCCCCGTCCGGGCAACTGCGGGACGCGACGCGGATGCCGCTGGTGCCGACGAACGCGATGGTGGTGCAGCCGGCCGAACTCGGGACGATAGAGGTGAAGCCCGGCGTCTTCCTGCGCGACGTGGTCCGCCGCGACCCGGTGACGGACCGGCCGCTGATCGACGACGCCAGCGACATCCCGACCGGGTACGCCCTCGTGAACGGCAAGCGCGCCGTGTACATTCTGGTGACGAAGCGGGCCACCGCCTCGACGCTCGACGTGGTCAACAACGTCAAGGCGAACCTGCCCAGGATGCAGGCCGAACTGCCGGACGACATTAAAGTGAGCTTCGAGTTCGACCAGTCCCCCTACGTCACCAACTCGATGAAGGGCGTCGCGTTCGAGGGCCTGCTCGCGGCCGGCCTCGTCGGGCTGATGGTGCTGGTGTTCCTGCGGGACTGGCGCAGCGCGATGGTCGTCGTGCTGAACATCCCGTTCGCCCTGATCGCCGCCGTCGTCGCCCTGTGGCTGACCGGGCAGACGTTCAACCTGATGACGCTCGGCGGGCTGGCCCTCGCCGTCGGCATCCTCGTGGACGAGGCGACCGTCGCCGTCGAGAACGTCCACACGCAAATGGAGCGCACGCCGTCCGTCGCGCTCGCGGCGTGGCGCGGCGTCACCGAGACGGCGGTGCCGCGGCTATTGGCCATGCTGTGCATCCTGGCCGTGTTCATCCCGTCGTTCGTGATGGAAGGCGCCGCCCGCGGCCTGTTCCTGCCGCTGTCCCTCGCCGTCGGCTTCGCGATGATCGCCAGCTACGTCCTGTCCAGCACGTTCGTCCCGGTCCTATGCGTGTGGCTCTTAAAGAACAAGCAACACGCTGAAAGTGATGCCCGCCCGCCCGGCTGGTACTCCCGTCTGCTCGACGGCTCCATGAGTGTCCGTTGGCTGTTCGTCCCGGTGTACTTAGCGCTCGCCGTCGCGGCCGTCGCCCTCCTCGGCCCGCGGTTAGGGACGGAGATTTTTCCGCAGGTGGACGCCGGTCTGTTTCAACTGCGGTTGCGCGCCCCGACCGGCACGCGCATCGAGCAGACGGAGGCGATCACCCAAGAGGCGTTGCGCTACATCGGCGAGGACGTGACGGCGAACGGCGGCGAGGTCGGCATCACGCTCGGGTACGTCGGCGTGGTGCCGTCGAGTTACCCGATCAACGCCGTCTACCTGTGGATGGGCGGGCCGCACGAGTCGGCGATCCGCGTCTCGCTCAAGCCCGGCCCGGTGCGGGTGGAAGCCCTCAAGGCCCGGCTGCGGGAGAAGTTGCCGGCGCACCTGGAAGCGTGGACGGCGGCCAAGTGGAAGGCCGAGGGGGTGCCGGCGGCCGTCGCCGATCGGCGGGCCAAGGAGATTCGCCTGTCGTTCGAGCCGGCCGACATCGTCAACGAGGTGATGAGCTTCGGCTCGCCCACGCCGGTCGAAGTGCAAGTGGCCGGGGCGAACGTGGCCAACAACCGGGCGCACGCCGAGAAGGTGCGGGCCGAACTGGCGAAGATCCCGGCCCTGAAAGACCTCCAGTACGCCCAGCCGCTCGACTACCCGACGGTGGAAGTGGAAGTGAACCGCGAGAAGCTGGCCGCCAGCGGCGGGACGGCCGCCGACGTGGCCCGGGCCGTCACGCCGTTCACGTCGTCCAGCCGCTTCACCGTGCCGAACTACTGGCGCGACCCGGCCTCCGGCGTCGGCTACCAAGTGCAGGTCGAAGTGCCGTTCGCGCTGGTCAACGCCCCGAAGGACTTGGAACTCGTCCCGGTGCTGTCCAATCAACGCGGCAGCGTGCTGGTGCGGGACGTGGCGACGGTGAAGGAAGGCGTGATGCCCGGCGAGGTGGACCGCTACAACATGAAGCGCGTCGTCGGCCTGACCGGGAACATCCAAGGCGGCGATTTGGGCGACGTGTCCCGGCAAGTGACGCGGGCGCTCGAAGACGCCGGCGCCCCGCCCAAGGGGGTGACGGTGGACGTGCGCGGCCAGATCACGCCGTTCAACGAGTTGTTCCGCAGTCTGGCGTTCGGGCTGGGCGTCGCCGTCGTCGTGATCGGCCTGATGCTGATGGCGTACTTCCAATCCGTGCGGCTGGCGCTCGTGTCCGTCGCCCCGGTCCCGGCCGTCCTGGCGGGCGTGGTGGCAGCCCTGTTCGTCACGGGGTCCACGCTGAATCTGCAGTCGTTCAACGGCGCCATCATGGCTGTCGGCGTGGCGACGGCGAACGCGATTCTCCTCGTCACCTTCGCCGAGCGCGCCCGGCAAGCCGGCGCGTCGGCCCGCGCGGCCGGTGCCGTCGGGGCGCGCGGCCGCGTCCGGCCGATCCTGATGACGAGTTGCGCGATGGTCGCCGGCATGTTGCCGATGGCCCTCGGCCTCGGCGAAGGCGGGGACCAGACCGCCCCCCTCGCCCGCGCCGTGATCGGCGGCCTGGCCGCCGCCACGCTGACGACGCTCTTCGTGTTGCCGGCCGTCTTCGCTCTCGTAATGGGCCGGGCCGACACGCGGTCGGCATCCCTCGACCCGTTCGACCCGGCCAGCCCGCACTTTGTTCCGGAGGCTCCCGATGCGCCGTGATCGCTTTCCTGGCGCGGGCTGCGGCCACAAACCCACTTCCCCAGAACTCGCCGTCGAATCTCCATTACCGCGGGGAGGCGGTCGCGTTGGAGTCCCGCTTTTAAGCGGTCTTGGAACGCGCGCCCTGAAGGCCCAAGAGGACCGCGTCTTCGACGGTCCGTCCCCGGGGGCGGGAGACATTCGCCCGCGTGGGCGAACCCTCGAAGACTCGGTTCGCCGGCCGCTTCCGGGTGACAGGCCCAGACCGCTTAAAAGCGGGACTCCAACGCGACCGCCTGACGGCGGTGTCACAGTGATCGTCGCCGCCGCCCTCTTCCTCCTCGCCGGCTGCAATCAAAAAGCCCCGGACGCCCCCGCCCCTGCGCCCGCGGCGGCGCCCGCCGTCGCCGTCGTGAAGCCGGAGCAAAAAGCGATCAAGCGCGTCGTCGATCAGCCCGGCACGGTCGAGGCATTTGAGGAGACGGCCCTGTTCGCCAAGATTCCCGGGTACGTCCGCGCCTTGGCCGCCGACCCGGACAAGGCCGGCCGGGCGGCGCACGACCGGCTCATTGACATCGGCAGCCGTGTCAAGAAGGGGCAAGTGTTGCTGGAACTGTCGGTCCCGGAACTCGACGAGGAGTTCAAGCAGAAGGAAGCATTGATCCGGCAATCGGAAGCCGAAGTCGTGCAAGCGAAGAAGGCGCTGGTTGCTTACGGCGCCGGCGTGGCGGCGGCGAAGGCCCACGTCGCCGAGGCCAAGGCCGGGCTGACGCGCGCGCAAGCGGTGTACGACCGCTGGCAGTCCGAGGCGACGCGGGCGGGGCGGCTCGTCACGGGCGGGGTGATCGACACGCAGACGCGGGACGAGACGCTGAACCAATTCAAGGCCGCCGAGGCCGGCCGGGCCGAGGCGAGCGCCAAGGTCACGTCGGCCGACGCCGCGGTGACGAAGGCCGAGGCCGACCAGGGCAAGGCCGTCGCCGACGTGACCGCCGCCGAGGCGAAACTCGACGTGGCCAAGGCCGACGCCCGCCGCGTGGACGCGCTGCGCGGCTACACCCGCGTGACGGCCCCCTACGACGGCGTCGTGACGCGCCGCGGGGCGACCGCCGGGGACTTCGTCGCCGCCGACGGCAAGCACGCCCTGTTCACCGTCGCCCGCATCGACCCGGTGCGCGTGGTGGTGGCCGTCCCGGAGGCCGACGCCGGCTTGGTGGCCGCCGGCCAAGAAGTCCGCATCACGCTGCAAGCCGTGGCCGGCCCGGCGACGGCCGGAAATGTCGTCCGCACGTCATGGTCGCTGGAACCCGGCTCGCGGACGCTGCGCACGGAAGTGGACCTGCCCAATCCGGACGGGAACTTGCGGCCGGGCATGTACGTCTCGGCCCGCCTGACGGTCGAGATGCCGGCCGCGTGGGCCGTCCCCGCCGCCGCCGTCGGCAAAGCCAACGACGAGCCGGTGATCTACTTGGCCGAAGGCGGCAAGGCCGTCCGCGTCCCGGTCCAACTCGGCCGCGGCGACGGCCAAGTCACGCAGGTCCGCAAGTACAAGCGACCGGGGGCCAATGAGTGGACCGCCGTGACCGGCGCCGAATCGGTCGCCACGCCGGCGGCGGCGCTGAGCGACGGGCAGCCGCTGCCGTGAACCGCGGGCGGCACCGTCACGCCCGCGCCCGCGGCGCCAGCTTGGCCAGCAGCGCCGTCACGCGCTCGGCTTCGGCCGGCTTGGTCAGGTGGTGGTCGAAGCCGGCGGCGGTGGCGCGCTGGCGGTCGTCGTCCGTCCCCCAGCCGGTGAGGGCCACGAGAGCCACGCGCGCGCCCAACGCCGGGTCGTCGCGGATGTGTTTCGCCACCTCGTACCCGTTCATGCCGGGCAGGCCGATGTCGAGGAACACCACGTCCGGCCGGAACGCCTTCACCGCCGCCAGGCCGGCCGGGCCGGTGTGGGCGGTCTTCGCGGTGTGCCCGCCGATGGTGAGCAGCATCGCCAAGCTCTCCGCCCCGTCCACGTTGTCGTCCACCACCAACACTTTGAGGGGCGAGGGATCAGGGGTGAGGGGCGAGGAAGACGGCGGATTGTCCTCGCCCCTAATCCCCGGCCCCTCGCCCCTACTCAATGGCAGGCGCACCGTGAACGTGCTGCCCTGCCCGGCGCCGGGGCTTTCGGCGGTGACGGTGCCGCCGTGCATCTCGGCCAACTTGCGGACGAGCGTCAGGCCGATGCCCAGGCCGCCTTGGGACCGCTCCAGCGACCCGCCGACTTGGGTGAACATGTCGAAGATCTTCGGCAGCATCTCGGCGGGCAAGCCGACGCCGGTGTCGTGGACGCTCAGGACCGCGTCCGCGCCGTCCCGGCCCGCGCGGACGCGGATGGCGCCGCCGGCCGGCGTGTACTTGGCCGAATTGTTAATCAGGTTCGTCAGCACTTGGGCCAGGCGGTGCGGGTCGGCCGTCACGGTGACCGGGGCGGCCGGCAATTCGACCGTCAGCGTGTGCCCGGCCGCCTCGACCAGCGGCCGGCTCGTCTCGACGGCGGCGGCCACCACGGCGCCCAGTTCGACGCGCTCCATCTTCAAGACGATCTTGCCGCTCGTGACGCGGGACACGTCCAGCAGGTCGTCCACCAGGTGGACGAGGTGGGTGACTTGCCGCTCCATCATCTCGCGCACCTGGTCGAGGGCCGGGTTCGCCAGCGGCGTCATGCGGAAGATTTGCAGCCCGTTGCGCACGGGCGCCAGCGGGTTCCGCAGTTCGTGGGCCAGCGTGGCCAGGAACTCGTCCTTGCGCTTGTCCTGCTCCTTCAGGCGCTCGTAGAGCCGGGCGTTCTCGATGCCGGCGGCGGCGACGGCGGCGAGTTGCACCAGCGCCGCCTCGTCGTCGGCGGTAAACTCGCCCCCCTCCTTGTCCGAGAGTTGCAGGAAGCCCATCGTCTTGCCGCTGTACCCGACGAGCGGGACGGCCAGCCACCCGGCCGGGGGCGGCCAGCCCATGACGCCCTTGCCGATCGCGTGGTAGAGCGGGTGGGCGAGGAGTTCGGCGCGGGTCAGCCGGACCGGGGCCGTCGCGTTCTCGACGAGCGGGTGTAAGGACGCGGCGGGGACGTTGTCGTCGGCCGGCCGGAAGTAGCCGTGCTTGGCGGACAGGGCGAGGGTGTGCAGGGCGCTGGCCGGGTCGTCCGGGGAAAGCAGCGAGGCCGCCGCCACGTGCGCGCCGACGAGGGCCCGGGCCTCCATCGTCGCGATGCGGATGATGCTGTCGGCGCTCAGGACCGAGTTGATGGCCCGGGACGCGTCGGCGATCCGGCGCAGGGCGGCCTCGGCCTCCTTCTGCTTGGTGATGTTGCGGGTGGTCCCGGCGATGGCTTCCACCGCCCCGTCGGCCGCGAACACCGGCGAGAAGATGTACTCGTAATAGCCGTACACCCCCGTCGGGCTGGTGTACGGCGTCTGGTCGGTCAGGGGCCGGCGGGTGTCGAAGACCTCCGACACCTGCCGGGCCAACTGGGCCGCGAGGTCGGGCGGGTAGTTCAGGCCGAAAAAGTCTTTGCCGACGGCCTGGTCGAGCGCCAGGCCCCAGAGGTCGAGCAACGGCTTGTTGACGTACCGGAAGCGGGCGCCGCGGTCGAGGACGTAGGCGAAGTCCGAGATGGACGACAGGGTGGTGTCGAAGAGGCGCGCCTGGCGGGCCGCCTCGGCCGTGAGCCGCTCCCGCTCGGCCTCGGCCCGCTTCTGGCCGCTCACGTCGCGGAAGTAAATCGTGATGCCGTCCGGGGCCGGGTAGGTGTGGCCCTCGTACCACCGGTCGTGGTCCGGGTAGTATTCCGTCCGGGACTCGGCTGGCCCGCCGGCGGCGACGCGGCGGTGCATCCGCTCGAACCCGGTGCCGACTTGCCCGGGGTAGGCCTCCCACAGGTTTTTCCCGAGCAGGTCGCCGGGCGCGCAACTGAGGAGCCGCCCGGCGGCCCCGTTGACGTAGGTGAACGTCCAGTCGCGGTCGATGGCGAGGAAGCCGTCGGTGATGCTCTCCAGGATGGCGGCCGCCTGGGCCCGCTCGCCGTGCAGGGCCGCCGCGGCCCGCTCCCGCTCGTCCAACAGGTCGCGGACCGCGTACTGCCGCGCCCGGTCCCGCAGGGCCGCCTTGACGGCGCTGACGAGCGTGGACACCTGCACGGGGCGCGGCATCAGCGTCATCGGCCCGACGGCCTCCAGCGCCCGCAGCAGTTTCGGCGACTCGGCCCCGGCCGGGGCGAGGACGATCAGGGGCAACTGGGACCACGGCGGCTGGGCGCGGAGCAGCGCCGCGAGACGGCCGGCCGTGTCGGCGAGGACGGCTTCCGCCGTCACGATGCCGGCCCCGGCCCCGCGCGCCGCCGCGTCGCAGACGTCTTCGACGGAGGCGCACACGACGGCCGCGACGCCGGCGGCGGCGAGCAGGTCGCGCGTCGCCGCCGCGTCGCGGGCGGTCGGCGCCAGGACGAGGACGCGGCTGTCCGTGGTGTCCGGCCCGCCGTCACGCATCCGTCCCCCCCGTGATCGCCCCGTCCGGCCCGCGGTACGTCGGGGTGCCGCCCAGCACGCCGTGGAAGTCCCGCAGCGGCTTGCCGACGACAATGCCGCGGTCGCCCAGGCTCAGTTCGCGGATGGTCCGCTCGTGCTTGCCGCTGCGCTTCTTGACCACCGAGATGGCCTGCCGCACTTCGCCCATCGCCTCGAAGTAGCGGAACAGGATGACGGTGTCCGCGAGGTACGTCGTGTCCACCGGCGTGTCCATCTGGCCGACGAGGCCGTGCTGGGCGACGAGCAGGAACGTCACCACCCCCTTGTGCCCGAGGTAGGTCAGCAGTTCGTGGAGTTGGGCGGTCAGGAACCGCTCCTCGGGCATGGCGTTCAGGTAGCCGTTCAGGCTGTCGATCACGATGACCTTCGCCCCCGGCGCGCCGCCCGCGCCCTCGGCGGCGCGCCGGACGTTGTGCGCGAATTCGCCGGGAGACAACTCGGCCGTGTCGATCGGGTGGATGGCGATGTGGCCGGACTCCAAGTACGCCGAGATGTCCATGCCGAGGCCGGCCGTGCGCTCGAGGACGGTCTCGATCCGCTCGTCGAAGGCGAAGACGACGGCCCGCTCGCCGCGGCCGGCCGCCGCCCGGGCGTACTGGAGGGCGAGCGTGGACTTGCCGCTGCCGGCCGGGCCGAGGAGGACGGCGCTGGTGCCGTACTGCAGGCCGCCGCCGAGCAGGGCGTCCAGCTCCGCGTTGTCGGCCTTGAGCAGGCCGCGCTTCTGGCCGCGGACGTGCTCGGCGGCGACGAGGCGCGGGAAGACGGCGAGGCCGCCGGTCTCGATGTTGAAGTCGTGGTACCCGCCGCGGTACTTCTGGCCGCGCAGCTTGGTGACGCGCAGCCGCCGCCGCTCGGCCCCGTACTCGGGCGAGAGCTGTTCGAGGCTCAGGATGCCGTGGGCGATGCTCTGGAGTTGCAGGTCGTCGGCCCCGGAGGTCAGGTCGTCGAGCAGGAACACCGTGCACTCGCGGCCGATGAAGTACTGCTTCAGGGCGAGGATCTGGCGGCGGTAGCGGAGGGGATTTTGGGCCAGGAGGCGCATTTCCGACAGCGAGTCGATGACGACGCGGCCCGGCTTGACCCGCTCGACCTCGGCCAAAATGGCCTTGGTGGTGACGCCCAGTTCGAGTTCCGCCGGCTGGAACATGGCGTGCTGGTTGTCCGGCTCCAGTTCCGACTCGGGGGCGACCAGTTCGAGAATGGTAATGGCGTCGAGGGTCCAGCCGTGCGACTTGGCCACGGCGGCGAGTTCGAACTTCGTCTCGGAGAGCGTGACGTAGAGGGTCTTTTCCCCGAGCCGCGCGCCTTCGAACAGGCACTGGAGGGACAGCGTCGTCTTCCCCGACCCGGGGTTGCCCTCAATGAGGTACAGGCGGTGCGGCGTGAAGCCGCCGCCGAGGATGTCGTCCAGCCCCGCGACGCCCGTCGCCATCAGCGGCCGGTCGGCCTTGTTTGTCTGCTCGCCCACGAATCGCTCCTCTGCTCAACAGGCCGGCCGCGCCGCCCCACACGCTAGAATATGGTAGGGAGCCGGCCGGCGGGCACTGAAAGGATTTGGAAAGAATGCAGCGGAGGGGCCGTCCAGCGGGACCGGCGTCCCGCCGGTCGGTCGGACCGCAGACCGGCGGGACGCCGGTCCCACCTCCCCAACCGCTGGACGGCTTCGCTCCGAAGACTCCGCGTCGCGGCGAAACGAGTTCCCCATTAGAAATTCTGACCCCCCGTTTCGACGGCTCAACGGCCAATGGTTCGCCCGCCGTGTCCGCCCGGGTTGGCGCGGGCGGACTAGGGCCCCGCGGGCGAGCCGGCGGCGGCCGTCCGGGCGCATGCCCGAAATTCCCGCTACGCCCATTGCATTCGCATTTCGGCGGGGGTAGACTCCTCACACCTCAATCAACCCACAGTTCGCGGAGCGGTGCGGATGATCCCCCTCGACGAAGCCTACGCGGACGCCGCCGCCCCGAACGCCGACGCCGGCAAGAATGGCCGCGGCCTCGTGGTCAAGAAGAAATTCAACACGCTGTCCGTCTCGCCCGACGGCGATTTGTTGTTCGGCGAGTGCCAGGGCAGCGGCAAGGTGCCGTACCAGTGCTCGGCCGACTTCGCCCGGCCGGACCAGCCGACGTACCGGTGTACCTGCCCGAGCCGGCAGTTCCCGTGCAAGCACTGCCTCGGCCTCCTGTACGCCTACGCCCAGAAGAAGCCGTTCGCCACGGCGGACGTGCCGGCCGACTTGCAGGCGAAGCGGGACGCCCTCGCCGGCCGGGCCGAGAAGAAGGCCGTCGAGGCGACCAAGCCGAAGGTGGTGAACGTCGCCGCCCTCGCCAAGAAGGTGAAGGCGCAACTTGACGGCATCGGCACTCTGGAGACGCTGACACACGACCTCGTCCGCGTCGGCATCGGCAACATGAACGCCAAGCTGGCCGGCCAGATGGCCGAGCAGGCGAAGCGGCTGGGCGACGCGTACCTGCCGGGGGCCAGGGCCGCCCTGCTCGGGTACACGCAACTGTTCGGAGACGACGAGGGCCGCTTCGCCGCCGCGAGCCCCGCCAAGGGCGAGGCGTTGCACACCGAGGCGGTGGACCAGCTCGCCCGGCTGAACGCGGTCATCAAGCAGGGCCGGGCGTACCTGACGAAGCGACTCGAAGACCCGAACCTCACAGTGCCGACGGACACGGCCATCGCCGCTTGGCTCGGCCACGCTTGGCAGCTCGGGGAGCTGAAGGCGGCCGGCCTCGTGGAACCGGACGCGGAGCTGGTGCAGCTCGCGTTCAACTCGCACTTCGACCCGGCCCGCCAAGAGTACATCGACACCGGCGTCTGGATGGCCCTCGGCAACGGCAAGGTTCGCGTGACGCAGACGCTCCGGCCGCTCAAGGCGGCCAAGCACATCAAGAGCGAGGACAGCTTCTTCGCCGTCGCCCAGGTGAAGGAACTGTGCGTCTACCCCGGCAGCGTGAACCCCCGCATCCGCTGGGACGCGATGACGCAACGGCCGCTGGAGCCGACGGACTTGCGAACCGTCCGCGGCCACGGCCGGGCCGACTTCGCCGCGGCGGTCAAGGACGTGAAGGCCGCGCTCAAGGCCCCGCTGGCCGACCGGACGCCGATCGTCGCCCTGAACTACAAGACGCTCGGCAAGATCGGGGCCGAGTACGTGATTGAGGACGCGAAGGGCGAGCGGCTCGTCCTGACGGACGCGGGCATGGCCGAGGAGCCGCCGAGCTGCGCCATGCTGCCGCTGCTGCCGAAGGCCGCGTTCGCCGGGCAGACGCTGGTCGCCCGCTTCCGGCACGACCTGGACACGCGGCAACTGCGGGTGAAGCCGCTGAGCGTCGTCACCGAGACGGCGGTGATTCGGCTGACGCTGTAGAGGTCCGAGAGCAAAGGCATTTTTTAGCCACGGATCGAACACGGATGAAACACGGATCAGACGAAGAGAAGAGTTTGAACCACAGAGGACACAGAGATCACAGAGGAAAGGCAGAGAGAAGAGACGAATTATTCCTGCCTTTCCTCGGTCTTGGCTTTCCTCTGTGATCTCTGTGTCCTCTGTGGTTAATTCTTTTATTTTTTCCGTGTCCGATCTTCCGAGGATTCTCCCATGAGCATCGCCGTCCTCACGCAGGTGTATGCCGAAGCCCGCCGACTGGCGGTCGCCGGCAGCGTCGTCGCCCGCGGCGACTTCCGGCTCAAGAAACTGCTGCCGCCGCTCGAACAGGCCGGCAAGCAGGCCCCCGTCTTCGCCAAGGTCGCGGAGGCGGCCGCGGCCGTCGTCGACGGGCCGGAGGCGTCGTCCGCCGCGGCCCTGCTCGACCTCACGTCGCTGGTGACGGCCGTCCTGTACACGCAGGGCGAGACCGGCCTGGCCGGCCCGATCATGCCGGTCGAGACGACCGACCTCGGCGGCGGCGGGACGCAGACGAGCGCCCGCGTCCTCAAGCCGCTGCTCGAGGCCCTGAGTTCCACCGGCTCCGGCCGCTTGGAACTTGTGAAGGACGCGTTCGGCCGCGGCCTGTTCCGCGACCTGCGGCTGGTCCGGCCGGCCCTCGGCGCGCTGGACGACCCGTACCCCGACATCGCCGACCTGATGGCCGAGAAAGTGCTGCCGCTGTACGGCACGGCGATCCTCCCGGAACTGCGGGGGACGTACGACCCGACGGGGACGAAGGGCCACCCCCGACGGCTGAAGCTGATGCACGCCCTCGACCCGGCCGCCGCCCGCGACTTGGTGATCGACGCACTCGAGAATGGGTCGAAGGTGGTGAAGTTCGCCGCCATCGCGTGTCTTGGAGCCAACGATGTGCCTTACTTGGTCGAGCAGAGCAAGGCGAAGGCCGAAGACTTGCGCGTCGCCGCCTATCACGCCTTGGCCGGCGTGGACACGCCGGAAGCGGTCGCGGCGATGGCGGCCGCGTTCGCCGGGAAGGACTATTGGATCGCCACCGACGCCATCGAGGGGAGCAAGAACCCGAAATTGGCCGACATCCTTGTGGCCGAGGCCCGCGCCGCGGCGGACGGCCTGCCGAACCTAAAAGACAAGAAAAAGGTGAGCGAGGCGGTCACCCGCGTCAGGCACATCGTCGGGGCGTTGCCGAAAGACGGGCACGCCGGGGCGGACGCGCTGCTGCTCGACCTGTTCGCCCGCCGCGGCGACCTCGCCAAGATGAAAGGCACGGACGTGTCCGGCGGCGACATCGGCGAGACGGTCGTGTACATGATGGCGGACGGGTCGCCGACGACGCGGGCGATGCTAGCGGCGGCGCACGCCGGCTTGACGGCGGAGGAGCTGAAATCGGCCGTCGCCGCCGGCCGGTATGCGTGGACCCCGGCGGCGCTCTACGATGCGTTTGCCCCGTACCTGACGGCCAAGATCGACGAGAAGAAGCAGGCTAAGGATCCGGCATGGGCGAAGCGCGAGGCGGTCATTGACACGCTGAGGGTCACGTCCAATTACCAGTTCTTCTTCGAAGACGAGCCCGCCCCGGCCTACGGCCGACCAAAGCCGCCGACACTAGACCCGCGCTGGCTGGACTTGGCCATCGAGCGCAAGCGGGCTGACCTGCTCCGCGTCGCCGCCCGGCCAGGGCACCCGGGGGCGCAGGCGTTTGCCAAGGACGAGTTCGACGCGGCCATAAAGAAAGCAAAGAAGCCGGACGACGTGGAAAACGAACTCATGCTCTTGATACGGCTTGGCCACCCGGACACGACCGAAGCGTTCTTCGCCGGCCTGGGCAAGCGGGGGAAGAAGTCGTTGCACAACCACCCTTACTTGTACACGCTGCTCGTCCCGCGGCTGCCGAAGGCGGCGCTGCCGCGGCTGGAAGAACTGGTGGCCGCGATGCCGGAGGCCGAGGCGAATTACTGGCTGGACGCGGTCCAGGCGTTGCGGGCGAAGGCGGACTGACGCGCCAGAGTGACGCGGTTCGCCGGCGAACGGAGAAATCCCGGGGTTCGCAAAGCCTCACCCACGGGCTACAGTCCGTCGCCCCTCCGGGGCTGAAAACATGAGTGTATTAGCCCCGGATGGGGCGACGGACTGTA
>JAYTTY010000605.1:0-13439 GCA_043744795.1 Zavarzinella sp.
TGCGAGCTTTGCGTGAAACTCTTCTCTTCTCTTTTCTTCTCTTCTCTTCAATTTCAAAACGGCGTGTTCTTGCCGTCGTCCCCTTCGTCGTCGTCGTCCTCGTCATCCCCCTCGGCGTCTAATGGGAACGATATTTCTTCATCCTCGTCGTCATCGTCATCGTCTTGGTCGTCGTCCAGCGCGTCTTTGGCGGCGGGGGGGACTTCGATCTCGCGGATCAGGTCCAGCACGTCCTTTTCGCTGTAGATCACGGACATGATGCCGGGGAAATAGCGGTTGATCGTCGAAAGGTTGGCCCGCAGCAGGTTGTCGATCATCGTGTTGGTGAGTTCGCCCCCCTCGGCGTCAATGCTCGTCTTGTAGCGGATCTCCCCGTCGTCGTAGTCGAGCTCAAAGTTGCCGATCCGCATGCCCCGGTTGGCCCGGCAGATGAACTCGGCCATGTCGGCCATCTTCTCCTCGGGCGTGTTCACCGGCATGTAGGCGTAAAAGATGAGCCAAAACTTCTCCTCGTCCACCTCGGCGTAACACAAAAGCCGGCCGGACGAGCCTTTGAAGTGGAAGCGGAGGATCGTCTCGCCTTCGAGGATTTCGTACTTCCACGTCTCCTCTTCCATGTAGTCGATCAGCGTCGAGAAAAGTCCGGTCATGGCAATCCTCGCGGAGGAGGGGGTAAAGTGGCAATCCTTTATGCCATTTTACCTTGCGGACAGGACGCCCTCCAGCGACGTTGGCCGAATTCGACGCGGATTGTCTCAAAAATTTGCCGTCAGAACCTTACCATCGCTCATTCGGTGATGGCGGTCATGTTGTTCAAGTAACTGCTGTACAAGGTAAAGATGGCGGCGATGAGGGAAAGCCCGACCACCACCGACAGGGCGAAGTTCATTTGCCTGGTCAAGCTGGCGAAGCGGCGGGTCGCCTCTTCGCGGTAGTGGACGGCCTGACGGGCCATCACTTCGGGGATTTGGCCGCTGACCTCGGCCACGGCGAGGACGGCCAGAAACTCGGGCGGGAAGACCGGGTTCTCGCCAACGGCCTCGGCCAGTTCCGCCCCGCGTTCGAGTTGCTTGCCAATGTGCTTGCCCTGCTCCGTGAACGCCTCGATACCGGTGGCCTCCAGACTGAGTTGCACGGCCCGCTCCACGGGCAGGGACGAGTCCATCGTCAGCTTCATGGCGAGGCAAAACCGGCCCATCGCCAAGGCGGTCAAGCACCCGCCGACCGTCGGCAATCGCAGGAGGAACGCCCCGATCTTAGCCTGCCGTTCCGCGGAGTTCTTCAAGTACCGGAAGAGGACAAAGGCCGCCCCGATCAGCAGGCCGACGGCCACCATGCCGAAGACCAGCCGTTTTGGGCCGCCGCCAAAGACCGCCTCGGCCTGCGGGCCGATGAACGCGAGCGTGAAGACCACTGCCGTGAGAATGAACACCGCCAGGACGAACTGGATCACCGGCCGCGCGGCTTGCGCCCGGAACTGGCGTTCCAGCTTTTCCTGCTCCCGGAAGTAAATCTCCAATTGCCCGAAGACTTCCGGAATGTGCCCCGTCTGGTCGGCGACGACGGTCATCGCCCGGAACACCGGCGGGGCGTTCGGGACGAATTTCTTGACGGCGTCGTCCAGCGAGTCGCCGCTTTTCAAGGCGTCGCGGATACTCGTGGCCGCCGCCCTCAACCCGCGCGGCCCGCTGCGGGCCAGCGTGTCAAACACCTTCACCAACGGCAATCCGGCCCCGTGCCCGTGCTTGATTGCCGAACACCAACCGGCCAAGTCCTTTGGCGAGTGCCGGGCGAAGAACATGGGCTACTCCTGACAAAGACGCGATACTTCACATTATCGTGAAAAAGCCCCGAGGGCATGTCGTCATTCCGGCAATGAGTCCCGCGACGCTCGGTGATCTGCTCGCCCGGCTCGGGCCGTCCCTCACGCTCTTCGCCCGGCAGTACACGGCGGCGGCGGAAGACGCCGTGCAGGACGCCTTCGTGCGGCTCGCCGGGCTACGGCAGTCGCCGGACAACCCGGAGGCGTGGCTGTTCCGCGTCGTGCGGAACCGGGCGTTGGACTTGCGCAAGACGGACGCGCGTCGCAAAACCCGTGAGGGGGCGCACCGCCCGGCCGCGTGGTTTGCCGAGCCGGCCGTGGACGGGCTGGACGCCGAAGTCGCCGTCGCCGCCCTGCGACGGTTGCCCGAGGCCGAGCGGGAAGTCATCATCGCCCGGCTCTGGGGCGGGCTGACGCTGGCCGAAGTCGGGGCGGCGCTGAATTGTTCCGCGGTCACGGCCCACCGCCGATACGAGGCGGGCGTCGCCCGGCTCCGCGAACTCCTGGGGGAACCATGCCCGAACAACCCGTAGACCCAATCGCGAAACTCGCCCGCTTCACCCCCGCCCCCGCCCCCGCCGGCCCGGCCCGCGACGCCGTGCTGTTCGCCGCCGGCCGGGCGTCGGCAAGACCGTCTCGGCTGTGGCCCGCCGTCGCCGGGTTGCTGGCAATAAGCCAAGTCGTCACGCTCGTTGTTTTATGGCCGGCACCGCAACCCGTGACTTCAACGGTCGCCGTCGTACCGCATGAAACTCCGCGGGAGGAGAATGTCGTCCCGGCCTCGCCAACACCTGGGTCGATCATTTGGTACCGCACGGAAGACCGTCCGCCGCCCTCCCCCGGCGTGGCACCAGACGCGTTGGCGGTAAACGGCCCGCCAATGTTGGCGGGGAAACATGTGTTGGACTGAAAAACTCCGTTTAGCCGCGACGCGACGCTTCGGAGTGGAGCGCGGCCTCCCCGACAACGCTCACTTCCACCTGAAGCAGTCATAGCCCGCTGCGCAAGCAAGGGGCAGCGACTTTCCGTTGGTGGCGACTTTCCGTAATGGCATGTCGCCGACCCTTGCTTGCGCAGCGGGCTATGACTGCCCGGAATGGATGCAATTGACGGCTGGAAGTCCGCGCTCCACTCCGAAGCGTCGCGTCGCGGCTAAACGAGCTTTGTCCGAGTTCATTTATCTCTAAAGGAACATCCCATGCGATTCGTTTTATGCTTCTTTCTCTGTGCCGTAGCCCTCTCGGCCCAAGAGCCGAAGCCAGCCGTCCCCTCTAAGGAAGCCCCCGGCAAACCGCAACCTGAACCGTCGGGTCCGCGGCCCGAGCAGTCCGCGGTTCACGCGTTGACCGTCGCCCCGGCGGCGGCCCCGGTCCCGGCGTTGAAGGTCATGTTTCAGCCGTCGTTGAGAGACACGATCCCCGGCAACCCGGTGCTGGGGTACTTGAAGTGTTTCATGGAGCAGGACAACCTCTACGCCAACAAGGACGTTGAGGAGGAGCGGGAGAAGTTGCTGACGATGCCGTTCGCGGACCTCAAGACGGCGAAGCTGAAATATTCCCTGCCGCTCACGAACTACGGCGGCGGTTCCTCCAAATACGCCCGGCGGGCGACGCGCATGGAGACGCCGGACTGGAACATCGTCGGCGAGATGCAGGAGAACGGCTATTACACGCTGTTGCCGGAAATTCAGAAGCTGCGGACGCTCGCCCGGGTCGTCGCCCTGAAAGCCCGGGGCGAAATCTCGGAAGGGCAGTTCGACGAAGCCGCGACGGACATCACGGTCTTGTTCACGCTCGCCAAGAACCTCGGCGAACACCCGACGTACATCGGCACCTTGGTCGGGCTGGCCGTCGCCCACATGGGGCTGGACCGCGTCGAGGAAATGATCCAGCAGCCCAAGGGGCCGAACCTGTACTGGGCGCTGGCCACGCTGCCGCAGCCGCTGGTGCGCCAAGAGCGGGCGATGCTGGGAGACTTGGCCATGTCTGGCATCGGCCTGCGCCATCTGAACGACCCCGCCGTTGTGTGGGGCAAAAAGGAGATCCAAGAGGCGAAGGAGTTCGCGTCCCTGGTCGGCGGTTACGACCGGTATCCCCCCGAGAAGCGGGCGGAGATCGATCAGTGGCTCACGGCGCGCACGAAGGACCAAGAATGGCTCAAGCGCGCCCGCCTTGACCTCGTCACCGCGTCCCGGACCGCCGAGCAAATGGAAAAGTACCCGCCGGAACAGGTTGTTTTCTTGGCCGTCATGTCGCGGGCCGTGATCCAACAACACGAGGCGCTCAAGTTCGCCGTGCTGCCGTTCCATCAGGTGGCCGATCAGGTCGCGGCGCTGGAGCCGACGTCGAAGTCCGGCCCCGAAGAGACGCTGCATCTCGCGTTCGGCTCATGGGTCCGGATGCCACGCGCGGCCCAAGCCAAGTGCGAGCAGCGCATCGCGTTATTGCGTGGCGTGGAAGCCGTCAGGATGTACGCGGCGGCCCACGGCGGGCAACTGCCCCAAGACTTGAAGGCGACCGGCGTGCCCGTGCCCATTGACCCGGCGACCGGGGGGCCGATCCGCTACGAACTCAGCGAGGGCAAGGCCGCCCTCCGCGGTACGCCCCCGAAGGGGATGGAGCATGACAAGAGTTGGAATCTCATCTACGAAGTGACGGTCCGCAAGTGACGGCGGTTTGTGGGGTGGGCGGCGGGGAACTGGCGGTATACTAGTCCCAACCGACCAAGCTTCCCCCCGCTGATGCCGGTGTGATGCGTTACCGTTCGTTCCGCAATTTCGACCCGCCCGCCCTCACGGCCGTCTGGAACGAGTCGCTGACTCGCCGGGGGGCCGTCGAGATGCGCACGTCGGCCCCGTTCGAGTCCCTCGTCCTCGACAAGCCCTACTTCGACCCGCACGGCCTGCTCATCGCCGAGGCCGACGACGGCAAAATGGCCGGCTTCGTCCACGCCGGCTTCGGGCCGACGGACGACCTGTCGGCCTTGCGGCGCGACGTGGGCGCGATCGGCCTCATCGCCGTCCGGCCGGCGTACCGCCGGCAAGGCGTCGGGTCCGAACTGTTGCGGCGGGCCGAGGACTACCTCCGCGGCGAAGGGTCCGCCCGCGCCGTCGCCGGGGGGCAGCGGCCGGCCAAGCCGTTTTACTTCGGGCTGTACGGCGGAAGCAACGGCCCCGGCTTCCTCCAATCGGACCCGGAAGTCCACCCCTTCTTGTTGAGCCGCGGCTACGCGCTCGGCCCGAAGATCTTCGTGTTCAACAAGCGCGTCGATGAGCCGTTGACCATCGTGGACCCGCGCTTCGCCACCCTCCGCAAGAAGTACGAGTGCCACGCGATCCCGGAGGCGCAACTCGGCTCGTGGTGGTGGGAGTCGGTTCTCGGCCCCCTCGACCCGTCCGAGTTCCGCGTGGCCGACCGTCAGACCGGCGACACGGTTGCCCGAGCCCTGTTCTGGGAAATGAAAGACTACGGCTGGCGCTGGGGCGCCCCGGCCGCCGGCATCGTTGACGTGCAAGTCCGCGGCGAAGTCCGCCGGCAGGGCGTCGGCCGGTACATGCTCGGCCAACTCCTGCGGCACCTCGCCGACCAATACTTCGCCATCGTCGAAGTCCAAGTCCCCGAGAAGGAAGAGACCGGCATCAAAATGTTCACGGCCCTGGGCTTCACGCCGGTGGACACGGGGGTCGGGTACGTGAAGGATCTTTGAGCGCTCTCGAAGACGCCGCGCCCAACACAATCGACCCCTTTTGTCACGCTCCCGTCAGATCACCTTGTCACCGAGTCACACCCCGGCGTACGCTAACACCACGTCCCAGACTCTCCTCTTGATGCGGGTTCTCCCATGATGCGCGTCGTTCGGCCGGTGTGCGTGCTGGCGGTGTTCTTCTCCGCCGCCGCCCTCACCGCGCAAGAAAAGAAGGCCGACCCGGAGACCAAGCTGCCGGCCGGGGTGCGGCTACGGCTCGGGACGGACCGCTTCCGAGAGCCGAGCTACATCAGCGCGACGGCCATGTCCCCGAACGGCCGCGAGATCGCCGTGTGCAGCGGGTCCACTTCCATCCGCTTCGTGGACGCGGAGACGGGCCGGGAACTGCGGGCCGTCACCATCAAAGAGTATTTGCGCACCAACCAACTCTTCTACACGCCCGACGGCAAGCAACTCGTGTCGGCCGGGTACAACGGCGTCCACGTGTGGGACGCGGCCGACGGCAAAGCAGTCCGCACCCTGGCGCCGGTGGACAAGGACCGGCGGGACGGCCAAATTTATATGTCCGAGGACGGCAAAGTCGTGTCCGTGTCCACCATGTACGAGAACGCGATGGTCAAGGTGCTGCGCCTCGCGGACGGCGAGGCCCTCGGGACCATCAAGCCGGTCCACAACTCCACGCTGTACTCGGCCCTGTCCCCCAACGGGGAAATCGTCGCCACGTGGGGCCAACACTACGGCCGCGGCAACCCGACCCCGGCCGACGCGGCCATGCCGCGCACCGTCCACCTGTGGGACGTGAAGACGGCCAAGCAGACGGCCGCCTTGGAAGCCGACTCCGCCACTGTCACGGCCGTCAAGTTCTCCCCGGACGGCAAACAAATCGCCACGGTCGGCTTCGGCATCATCCAACTTTGGGAGACGGCCACCGGCAAGACCGTCCGGCGGTTCGCGGGCCGCGGGTCCTCGACGGCGGCGAACGTCGCCTTCTCCCCGGACGGCAAGACCCTCTCCGTCTCGGGCGGCCTGGGCAGCGTGCAGTCGTGGGACGTGACCACCGGCAAGCGCGTCGGCCAGTGCGAAGGGCCGACGAACGCCGTCATCAATCTGCACTACCGGCCCGACGGCCAGTTGTTGGCGTGGGGCGTGAACACGAACACACTGTCGCTGTGGGAGGCCCCGTCCGGCAAGTTAATTACGCCGCCCGGCGGGCACTACGCCCCGGTGACGACCATGCAGTTCACCCCGGACAACAAGCACCTGTTAAGTTGCGGGCAGGACGGCCGCATGATCCGCTGGGAGGCCGACACCGGCAAGGAACTGGAGCCGGCCGAGCCGCGGCCGGAGACGGCCGCCAGGCGGCGCTTGTTCGGCTACCCGCGCACGACGATCGCCCCGGCCCTGTTCTCCCCGAACGGCAAATACTTCGTCGGCACCAGTTCCGACGGCGGCGGGACGGGCGTGTGGGACGCGGAGCAGAACCAAGAACTGTTCGCCCTCGCCGGCGGGCAGGGCTACGTGGACCGCACCGGCGTCATCGCCTTTTCGCCGGACTCCAAGAAACTCGTGGCCATCAACCGCTACAACGGCCGCGAAGTCCCGATGCCCGTCCCCGTGTGGGACGTGGACACCAGCTTGCCGCTGCCGCCGCTGAAGGGCCAGAAGGGAGACTTCACGGCGGCCGCCTTCTCCACGGACGGCGCCATCTTGGTGACGTGCAGCTACGCCTACTCGCCCCAGGGCGGGCAGGTCGCCGAGGCGTGGGCGTGGGACATCTCCGCCGGCAAGACGCTGTCCAAGTTGCAACTGCCGAACATGCAGTTCACCAATGTCGCGTTCCTGGACCACCGCCTCTTCATCGCCCACACCGGCGCCGGCCAAGGCCAAAAGATCTACGACGCCCTCACCGGCCAAGAGGCCCGCACTTTGGAGGGCACGGGCATCCCGCAAGCCCTGTGCATGACCCTCTCCCCGGACCGCCGGCTGATCGGCATGGGGATCGTGGGCAACGACCAGTACGGCCCCAACGGCCAGATCATCCGCATGGAGCGGCGCGTGGTCGTGTGGGAAGCCGCCAGCGGGGCCATCCGGCACGACTTCAAAATCACCGGGCCGAACGTGATGGCCTTGGCCTTCTCCCGCGACGGCAAGACGCTGGCCGTCGCCCTGAGCGACACGACGATTCTGATGTTCGACCTGCTGACGTCTGGCAGCCCGCAGAAGGCCATCGATCTGGCCGACCTATGGAAATCGCTGGACGACCCGGCCGGCCGGCCGGCGTTCGCGGCGATGGAGAAGCTGATGGCCAGCCCGGCCGAGGCGGTGGCCATGCTGAAGGCGAACCTCAAACCGGCCGACGGGGCGAAGCCGGACGCCGCGAAGCTCGCCAAGCTGATCGGCGACCTCGACTCGCCGCGCTACGTCGTCCGCGAGACGGCCATGAAGGAACTGGAAAAAATCGGCGCCCAAGCCCGCGATGCCGTCCGCGGGGCGCTGGGAAAGGACACCCTCTCCCCCGAGATGCGCGAGCGGCTGGAGAAACTGACGGACAAGACCAACAAGCCGGACACGGGCACGGAGTTCGTCCGCCCGCTGCGGGCCATCGAAGTGCTGGAGCGCATCAACTCCGCGGACGCCCACGCCCACCTGAAAGCCCTCGCCGCCGGCGGCGACGCCCCGCCGACGCGGGCCGCGAAGGACGCGCTGCAACGGTTGGGCGTGCGGTGAAGCCGGCGCACGAAAAAACCCCATTACACGTCGGATTGCTCCTCGGTGCAACGGGGCCGGAACAGAGAAGAGGCCGGAGGAATGGGTGAGAATTTACCCCGCCCCGCCGATTGTGTCAATCATCATTTTGTAAAAATTACCACGCCTGCCTCGGCGGGCGATCCCACGTTGCCAGGGCGAGTTGATCGCGCCACACTGACGGCTTTTCGCCCCGCCTCAGAGGACATGGTTGCGCACCGTTCGGCCGCGACTCGACACGTCAATCCTACCCCGGCTTCCGCCGGCCGGCCGGGTCCAACAGCCGGAAGGACTCGAAGAAGCGGGCGGCCGTGTCCGCCGGGACGGTGACGCCGGCCGGGGCGCTGATCGTGACCTCGTAGAGCCAGCCTTGGACGGCGTACAGGCGGGTATGGGCGGTCCGCTTCTCCGCCCCCGAAATCTCGGCGGCGGTGAACGCGACACCCGGATGGGCGCCGAGCGTGATCGGCGCCGTCTCCGTGTTTCCAAACCGGCGGCGGGCGGCGGGGCCGTCCAAGAGCGCTTTGCCGACGGCGTCGCCGCGCGGCCGGAAGACGGTGACGGCGAAGCGGGCCTTGGTCGCCGGGTCAGTCGCGGTGACGGCCCACGCGGCCGACTCGTCCGGCGTCGGGGGCGGGGCGGCCGTCGGGACACTCGGCCACTCGGCCGCGAAGTTCCAGTCGCGGGAGGCGTAAAGCGTCCGCCCGCCGGGCCGGTCGGTGAGCAACCCGCCCGCGGGGACGGCGGGGTCCGTGACCAACTGGAAAGAGTTGTACAGTTGCGAGACGGTACTCCACGGCAAGTCCGTCATCGGGTCGGCCACGATGCTGAGTTGGATGATGCGGTCGCCCACGGCAAAGACCCGCGACCGCACCATCTTGGCCCGGCCGTCGGGCGTGACGGCCGCGCCGAATTCGATGCCGGGGTGTGTGCCGTGCTTGATCTCCCGCATTGCCCGGGCGTTCTTGGCCAGTTCGCGGACGCCGACCTCTTCCAGCAAGTCTCTTTCCGTCCGCGGCGGCGAGGGGTAGGCGATCGAGCGGACCGAGTATTCCGTCCCCAGTTCGTCCACGGCCCGCGACACCGCCTCGGGGCCGGCGCGCAACTCCGTCGCGCGCCCCGGCAGTGCGACGGAAAAGTTCCCGGCGATTGACCAACTCTCGCGCCAGACGGGCAACGGGTCATGGACGACCTCGGCGCCGGGCGCGCTGAGGAGCCGGAACGAGTTCAGGAACTGGTCGGCGACGGTCGGCGGGCATTTCTCGCCGGGGTCGGTGACGACGCTGACTTGGTAAATCTTCCGGCCCGCCGCCACGACGCGGGACCGGACGGTTTTCTTCTGGCCCGTCAGCGTGGCGGCGGCGGTGAACTCGACGCCGGGGTGGCCGCCGAGGGTGAAGTCGGCCCGCGTCAGCGCCAAGCGCGACCGATAATTGACGCCGCTCCACTGGAGCAACTCTTCCTCGGTCCGGTCGCCCGCGTACGACTCGTGTTGGACTTCGAGGACCGTCCCGTGTGGCACGGCCAAGTGAATCTTCGTGGCGGCCGTCGTCGGCCCGTCGGGCCAGACCGGGAACGCCACGCGGAACCCCGCCTTGTCGTCCGTGTGCGTCGCCCAAACCGACCCGTCGGTCGGCCCTTTCGGCGGACCGGGTTTCATCGGCTCGGCGTTGGCCGGCGGCTCCGGCGCTCGCTCGCGCGGCTCGTCCGGCGTGGGGGCTTCGGCGAGTTTGGCCGGCAAGCGGTCTCTGGGAAATTCGTCGTGGCCCCACGGCGCCACGTACCCGCCGGCCACGACGAGGCCGAGGAAGGCCAGCAATCCTCCAATGAGGAGCAGGTCTTGCCAGCCTTTCCCCGACTGGCGCGCGGCCTTGGCCTGGATGGCGGCGGCCAACGGCGCCAAGTCGTCGCCGTGATCCCCGAGCGGCGCGTCGCACTCGACACACCGTTCCGGGTGTGCGGGGGACGCCGGGGACCAATTTCCCGCCCCGCAGGCCGGGCAGTGGGAGTGAAGCCACATGACGACGCATTCCACCGCGCGGGCGGTCAATTCTTCGCTTTCGGCTCGGAGGACTTGCTCGTCGGCTCGTCCGTCAGGCGGAACGAGTCGAAGAAGCGGGCCACGCGGTCTGCCGGGATCGACGCGCCGGCGTCGGCGGTGACGGTCAGTTGATACCAGCGGTCATTCACGGCAAAAATCCGGCCGCGGACCGCCCGGGATTGGCCGCCGGTCGCGGACGACGCCGTGAAGTCCACGCCGGGGTGGGAGCCGAGCATCAAACTTTTTTTGCCGACGGTATTCCGGGCGAGGCCGCGGTCCGCCGACGCGGTCAACAGCGCGGCCTCATCGGGGTAGTTGGCGTTCACGGCCCAGCGCACGGCGTACTCGGCACCAGATGCGTCGAAGGCCCGCCCGACGGACCCGGCGCCGGCGTCCTTGCCTTTGGCGAAGGATTTCGTGGCCTCCTCCGTCATTTTGCCCGGGAAGTCCGCCGAATACTTCCCGTCCGGAGAGGCGTATTTCGCCCACGCCGGCGGGGCTTCCCTGTACGGCGCGAAGTCGGCCTTTTCCGTCGGCTCGGAGAACGTTGCGTCCGGCTCGTCGAGCAGCCGGAACGAGTCGAAAAAGCGGGCGACCGCCGCCGCGGCGGCCGGCTTGTCCTTGGGGGCCGTTACCGAAAGGTGGTACACGCGGTCCCCAGCGGCGAGGACGCGGGTCCGCGTCGTCCGCGGCTCGCCCTTGGCCGACGCCTCCACGACCACGTCGACGCCGGGGTGCTTGCCGAGCGTGACGCCCAATTTCGGCGCCTGACCGGGCAAAGTGCCGACGGCCCACGCGAGCAGTTCGGCCTCGGACCCCTTGCCGGGCCGGACTTCGTACCGGACGGCGTACACCGTCCCCGTGCCGTCGGCGAGCGAGGCCACGCCGCTCTCCCCGGCGCCCTTTCCGGACATGGTCGTCTCGCGCGGGGTGCCCGGGAAGTCCGCGGTGAAGTTGGCCGGCGCCCGCTTGTAGGGTCGGAAAATCAACTCCTCGACGGTCGGGTTTTTGAACCCGTCGATTTCAGCCCGCAGGAGGGCGGCGGTGCCGAGGATTTGGCCGCCACTCAGCGCGTTGTCCCGCTGCGTCGGCTTCATCAGCTCAAGTTGGTCGTCCGCCAACCGGACAAATTCCACGTCCTGGCTTTCCTCCCACGTAAGCTTGGCGAGCCGGTCGAGGCGCGACAGCAATGCCCGGCGGCCGGCCCGGCCGTCCGTCGAGGCCGCCACCGTGACGCGGCCGTCCGCATCGATGTCGTAGTCCCTCGCCACCCGCGCGCCGTCTTGGCCCCAGAGGCCGATGCGCCACTTCCCTGCGTACAAGGTGAATTGCTTGGCGGGCCGGTCGGCCGCCTCTACGGCCGACCTCGCCGCCGAATAGCGGGCGGCCGCCGCCTTCTTTTCGTCGGCCGACAGCCGCGGATACGCCTCCCGGTACCAGTGCGCCGCGCGGCGGGCCGCTTGAACTTTCTGGTCGCCGGCGGCCGCTTTCATTAGGTCATGCCAGTCGTCCGCCAACCGCATCGCCTCGAACGCGCCGGCCGGCGGGGGCATCTCGCGGCGGGTCAGCGCCGCGATGTCCGCAGCCACGTCAACGACCTTCGGCTTGCCGGCCCTCGGGACGTCGTCCGGCCCCGGGATGTTGAACTGCTTGGCGACCGCGTCATGTTCGGCCTTGACGGCATGCCGGACCCGTTGAGCCACGTAATATACGCCCGTCGAAATCCCGCCGCAGAGGAGCAGGAACACCGCCCCGACAATGAGCAGGAGCTTGCTGGCCGACCCGCTTCCGGCCTGGGCGGCCACCCTTTGCCGGGCGGCGGGGAATGACGGCGGCGGGCCGGCCGACTTGGCCAGCGGCGCGCGGCACGACACACACCGGGCCGCGGCGCCGGGGCCGGCCGGGAATTCATTATTCGCCCCGCACGCGGGACACGTCGTGGGAATGGACACGTCGCGATCCTCCGACGGGGGATAGGAATTGGATGATTAGCGTACAGCCGGCGGCTAGGACGGAAAAGACAGAAAAAAATTGTCACCGCCCGCCTCGCCGTGTCAAATACTCGGCCAGCGCCAAGCCCACGTCGCGGTCGGTTCTCAACTCCACATAATCCATCTGGTGCAGGCGGCAGGCGGTCTGCACTTCTGTGCGGAAGGCGTTGAACTCGGCCAGGTAGCCCTCGCGGACGCCCAGCGGGTCGGTCAGGAGGTCGGGGAGTTGTTCCAAGCCGTGGAAGAGGGTCGATTGCCGGAACGGGAAGTCGATCTCGGCCCCGTCGAGGACGTGGAAGACCACGACTTCGTGCCGCTGGTACTTGAGGTGCTTCAACCCCTCGATCAGCGCGGCCGGGTCGTCGAACAGGTCGCTGAAGACGGCCACCACGCCGCGGCGGTTGAACCGCTCGGCCGCCTCGTGCAGCACGGCCCCGATGTTCGACTTCTCCGCGGTCGGCCCAGCCGCGAGAATCCGCAAGATGTCTTGCACCTGCGAGGCTTGCCCGGACGGCTTGAGGAATTGCCGGATCGCCGAGTCGAAGACGCCGAGGCCGACGCTGTCGGTCTGGCGGGTGACGAGGTAGCCGAGGGCCGCCGCCGCCGTGGCCGCGAGGTCGTGCTTGGTGAGGACGCCCGACCCGTATCGCATGGAATCCGAAGCATCGACGAGAAGCCAGCACACTAAGTTCGTTTCGAGTTCGTACTGCTTGAGGTACAGTCGTTCCTTGCGGCCGTAGACTTTCCAGTCGATGTGGCGGATGTCGTCCCCCGGCACGTACTCCCGGTGCTGGGCGAACTCGACGGCAAACCCGTGCTGCTTGCTGCGGTGCCCGCCGCTGAGGACGCCCTCGATGGCCCGCCGGGCGCGGAGTTCCAGCGTGCGGATGCGGGACAGCACATCGGGGTCAAGCTCGGCCATCTTGTTGGTGTACAAAATCCCAATGACCGCGTTCTAACACGAGACGAGACGAGACGAGAAGAACTTCACCACAGAGGACACAGAGACCACAGAGGAAAGCCAAAACCGAGGAAAGGCATCACAACTGTCCGGCTAAACTCGGGTCACATCTCTGAAGCCGCCTGAATTCCAAGGTCGCGCCGCGTGTCGTCGGCGCGCACGACTTCAACTTGC
>JAYTTY010000606.1:0-13426 GCA_043744795.1 Zavarzinella sp.
GACCGGCCTCTCGGGCGGGGAGCCGGACTTTTCGCGGAGCGAAAAGCGACGATGCTCCGCCGGTCGTGACATTTTTCCGAACGCTCTTAATACCCCACCGCCGCCCCGTCTTTCCGCGCTTCGCTCCCGCCGTGCAAGACGCCCGTCACCGGGTCGATCCAGATGCCCTGGTAGCCGCCGCCGTTCTTCTTGACGCGGTCCACGACGTGGCCGCGCTTTCGCAGTTCGGCGACGACGGCTTCCGGGATGCCCGGCTCGGCGTGGACCGTGCCGCCGGTCGGGCTGCCGGGGTGGCCTTTCGGGGTCGCGGAGCCGGTGTGTTCGACGCGGGGAAATTCGCCGGCCTCCTGCACGTTCATGCCGAAGTCCAGCAGGTTCACCAGAACTTGGACGTGCCCCTGCGGTTGCATGTCGCCCCCCATGACGCCGAACGTGAACACCGGCTTGCCCGCCTTCGTGACCATCGCCGGGATGATCGTGTGGAACGGCCGCTTGCCCGGTTCGAGCCGGTTGGCGTGCGTCTCGTCCAGGGAAAAGAGCGAGCCGCGGTTTTGGATGGCGAAGCCCAAGTCGTCGGCCGCGAGGCCAGAGCCGAAGCCGAAGTAATTGCTCTGGATTAGCGAGACGCAGTTGCGGTCCTTGTCCACGGCGCACAGGTAAATCGTGTCGGCCTTGCCGATCTTCGCGTCCCCGGCGGCCACGTCCGTCATGGCGTGCTTCGGGTCGATCAGTTTGCCGCGCGTTGCCGCGTACTCCTTGCCGATGAGGGCGGCCGTGGGAACCTTGGCGAACTCCGGGTCCGTGTAATACTTGGCCCGGTCCGCGTAGGCCAACTTCTTCGCCTCCGTGAGCAAGTGCCAATAGTCCGCGGACGCCGGGCTGAGTTTCTTGAGGTCGTAAGGTTCCAGCAGATTTAGCATCTGCAACGCGGCGATGCCTTGGCCCGGCGGGGGCAGTTCCCACACGTCGTAGCCGCGGTAGGTGGCCTTCACGGGTTCGGTCCACGTGGATGTGTGCTTCGCCAAGTCGTCGGCCGTCAGCAGCGCGCCAGACGCTTTCGAGAACGCCGCGAGCTTCTTGGCGATCTCCCCCTTGTAGAAGGCATCCCGCCCGTTCTTGGCAATCTCGCGGTAAGAAGCCGCGAGGGCCGGGTTCTTGAACATCTCCCCGGCCTTGGGCGCATGAACGCCGTCCGGCAAATAAGTCTTCAGGTGTCGGCCCTCGGCTCCCTTCCACGACCCGGCGATCACTTCCGACACCGGAAAACCCTGTTCCGCGTAAGCGATGCTCGGGGCCAGCAGCTTGTCGAAGCCCAGCGTGCCGAACCGCTTCCGCAGTTCGTCCCACCCGTCCACGCACCCGGGGACGGACCAACTGAGCGGCCCCGTATCGGGCACGTCGGACAGGTTGTGGTCCGCGAAATACGCCCGCGTGGCGGCCATCGGCGCCCGGCCGTTGGCCTGCAAGCCGTAGAGTTTCTGCGACTTGGCGTCCCACACGATGGCGAACAAGTCCCCGCCGATGCCGCACGACATCGGCTCCATGAGGCCGATGGCCGCGTTCGTGGCGATGGCCGCGTCGAAGGCGTTGCCGCCGTTCTTCAGGATGTCCAACCCGACCTGGGCCGCCAACGGGTGACTGGTCGCCACCATCCCGTGCGGCGCCATGACGACCGACCGGCCGGCCTTGACCACGGGCTTCTCCTGAGCGGGGAGGAGGGGGGCGGAAAGAAGGAAGACGAATAGGGGGAGGCGCATGGGTGATCCTGCTTGTCAATAAAGGTCCGGGGCTTGCTCTCGTCCTAGGGTTCGCAAAGCCTCACCCCAGGCTACAATCCGTCGCCCCTCCGGGGCTAAGACATGGTTTTGGATTTCAGCCCTGGAAGGGCGTCGGAGTGTAGCCTGGGGTGAGGCTTTGCGAACCCTAGGACGACCGTCATTTCACCCCCGCACGATCTTGTCCAACACGTTCGCCGTGATCCGCTGCACGCGCTCGTCCGGGCCTTGCGGGCGGCCGTGGTGCGAGATCGGCGGCATGTGGCCGGGCGGGGCGCTCAGGCCTTGCGCCCAGAAGATCGTCGAGGCGTTGAAGACGAAGTTTCCCGTCGGGCCGGGGTAGATCGTGGCCGTGTAGTGGGACTCGCGGTCGTCCCCGGTGAACGTCGGCCCCTCGGCCAAGACTTCGAGGCCGGGGATGTTCGCCGGCTCGCCGTGGAACTCCCAGCCGACGAGGCCGCGGACGCGGTCCCCCTTCTTCATCTTCGTGCCGTCGAAGACCCAGTGGTCCGGCTTGGTGACGATCCAGTCCCCGGAGCCGTTGAACGGCGTCACGGTCTGGGCGCCGATCAGCAGGGCCTCGCTCGGGCCGTCCACGGTGAGATCGACCATGAACGGCTTCTCGCGCTCGCGGACGCCGCCGTACCGCCCGGCCCGCTCGATGACGCGGTTAGGCGTGCCGTCCGTCCCCGGCGTGAACGGCGTGACGAAGCAGACCGAGTTCCCGCAGAAGAAGCAGGCGTTCAGCCCGGTCTTGATCGCCGCCTGCAAGTGGTCGTACTGCGGCCTGCTCCAATACTCGTCGTGCCCGACGGAGAGGAAGCCCTTGGCCCGCGCCAGCGTCTTCGGCGTGAGCGCCACGTCCAGATTTGAGATGTAGGTGATGTCGTAGCCGTGCTTCTCAAGCCAGAAGGCGAACGGGAATTCCCACAGCAGAAATTCGCCGCTGCCCTGCGAGAGCGGGTTGTCGAAGATTTGCACGTACTTGCCGTAGGGCCGGTCGAAGCTGGCCTTCACGCCGGAGCACAGGACTTTGCCGTCCTTGCGGTCGTTGGTGTACAGCGAGTGCTTTTCCGGCCACTGGTTGTACGCCTGCCACGTCGTGTCGCTGCACTGGAACAGCAAGTCGGCCTTGCGGTCGTCGCGCACGATGAAGATCACGTAACTCTGGTAGCGGTGCTTGGTCGCCGAGAGTTTGCCGACGTACACGCCGCTGAGCCAATCCTTCGGAATCTCCTGGGTCGTGCATTTCTTCCACCGGCACTCGCGCAGCCGGTCCGGCCCGACCTGCGGCGTCGGCTGAACGGCACCCTCGAACGGCCCCAGTGTCGTGACGAATCGCCCGCCCTTGCCGCCGTAATACCCGAGCCGGTAAATGTCGATCTGGAACGGACTCGCCGGGTCCGTGCCGACGAAGAAGTCCAACAGCTCCCCGGCCGCGACGGACTGCTTGGAGACGTACCCTTCGATCATCCGCGAACGGAACGGGGCCTTCGGATCGACGCGCGTGTAGGTGAGTTGCCAGTCGAGCGTCCCCTCCCGCTTGTTCTCGGCGACGATTGGGTTGGCTTTGGGCACGTCGTCGGCCAACAACGGCATGGCGGCCGCCCCGGCGGCGGCGGCCAAGAGTTCACGGCGGCTGGGGGTCGGCATGTGATGCTCCGCGGGAAAGAAGGCAACGCCATTCTGCCACGGATTGAACACGGATGAAACACAGATCAGGCGGAAAAACGGAAGAGATTGAACCACAGAGGACACAGAGACCACAGAGGAAAACCGAGAGAACATACATTTTTATAAATGCCTTTCCTCGGTCTTCTCTTCTCTGTGTTCTCTGTGTCCTCTGTGGTTCAATCTCTTCTCTTCGAGATTCTCCGTTCAATACTTGATGTTCACCTTCTCGGCCTGCTTGCGGAGCATGTCGAGCACTTGTTCGTCGAAGCCGTCCTTGTCGCCCTTGGCCTTGTCCTCGGCCTGCTTCTTGGCGATGAAGGCCATCCGCTTCTTGTCGAGGTCCAGGACTTGTTTCTTCAAGTCGTCCCGCTCGGCTTGCAGCTTCTTCACGAACACCTCCCGCTCCTCGTTCTTCATCTTCTGAAGTTCCGGCGGCAGTTCCGCGTCCTTGATTTCATCCAGCTTCTTCTTGCCTTCCTTCAAGTCGTCCAACAGGTCGTTGGCGGCGACCCGGCTCTGCTTGGCCCGGAACCCGGCGCTGTCGGCGGCGGCGGGGGCGGACAACTTGGAGGCCGTCTCGTTCTTGGCTTGCCCGGAGAGTTGGTCCTTCTCCGTGCCGTAGCACACGTTGGTCTTGAGCAACTTCGCGTTGAGTTGGGTGAAGTCTTTGTCGTAGGGCGTGTCGATGGCCTTCACGCCGCCGTTCTGGGCGATCTGGGCGTAGGAGCCGCCGGCCTTGGCGCAGATGTCCATCCACACCTTGGTGCATTCGCGGTCGCCGCCGCACTGGACGGCGTTGATGATGATGGCCCGCCGGTTGGCCAGCGTACACGTCTCCGGGTACTTCACGTCGTCCGCGTAGTCCATGTGCGGCGGGGCGTCGCCGACGAGGAAGACGATCCGAAGCGTGTCCTTGTCGTTGGACCACTTGATCCGCGTCACGGAGTCGTCAAGGGCTTGGTTGACGCTCTCCGGGGCGTCCCCGCCGCCGGCCGCGACGAACGTCTTGAGGTTCTTGTGGACTTCGTCGAGGTCCGTCGTCAGGTCATAAATTTTGGTGACGTAGGCGTCTCCGCGGTCCCGGTAGGCGACGAGGCCGACCTTCACGTCCGGGCCGGGCCGGCCGCTGGCGATTTGGTTGACGATGGACCAGATTTTCTGCTTGGCCCCGTCGATGAGGCCGGACATGCTGCCGGTCGTGTCCAGGCAGAACACGACTTCGACTTGCGGCTTCCGGTCGGGCCGGTTGACCGGCGCCGCCGACCCGGCGGCGACGGTGAGAAACACGGCGGCCAGCGAGCCGCCAAGGATGCGTGTGACCGACATGAGAATCCTCCCCGCGTGAAATGTGCGAACGTCCCGTATCCTACCCGAGAAGACGGCCGCGGGTGAGGTTTGAATCTGTAACTTCGGCGTAACGGTCGTGGAGGACTCGGTCATGGCGTACAGCGACTTCACATTAACGGTGGTCCGGCAACGCTTTGGGCTGACGGTGAACGAATCGACGGACTTGTTCGCGGCCGTGCCCGAAGCCGACCTGCCGGCGTCCTTGACCGCCACGCTCGCCCGGTATCTGCCACTGGCCTTGAACCTCAGCACGGAAAAGGCCCGCTCGGAATTGCTCATCGCCCCAGTGCTGGTGGAGTTCAAGTTGGATCACCGGGACCGAGTGAGTCTCTTCTCCGGCATCGACTTCACGGTGGACGAGGCGGCCGGGCTGAAGGGGCGGTGTGATTACATCCTCTCCCGCAACCCGGAGCAGTTGACACTGACCGCCCCCGTTTGTGTTTTGGTGGAGGCGAAGAACGAGAACATCGTCGCCGGCATTCCGCAAGCCTTGGCCGAGATGCAGGCCGCCCGCGTCTTCAACCAGCGCGAAGGCCAGCCGGACACCCCCGTCTACGGCGCCGTGACGACGGGCACCGTGTGGCGGTTTCTGAAACTCGACGGGAGCACGGTCTATGTGGACTCCGTGGAGTACCCGATCCAACAAATCCGCAAGATCTACGCCATCTTGGCGGCGGTCACGCTGGGCGAGGGCTGACTCTGTTTGTGTTTTCAGCTCCAACGGAGCGTCCGGTTGTAGCCAGCCCCGGAAGGGGCTGGTCAACGGCGGACCCCTTCTTCAAGCCCTGAAGGGGCGGCCGAAACTGGGACACTGTTCCGGCCGCCCCTTCAGGGCTTGAAAACATTTAATGACGGTGGTTCCAGCCCCTACCGGGGCTGGCTACAACCGGACGCTCCGTTGGAGCTGAAAACACGGAATCTACCCGCAGAAGCGGAACGAAAACTGCTAACGGTTCATCTGGGTCATATCCGTCAATCGCACTGCGATCCGCAACTCATCCTTCAACCCCGGCAGGTCGGCCGCCGTCCCCGAGAAGCGGGCGGCGTCGCACGCGGTCAGGAAGGCATGGACCGCCGTGACGGCTTCCGGCGGGCAGTCCGGAAATTGGCGAAGCTCTTCCGCCAGTTCACCGGGCGTGCGCGAGGCGAAGCGCTGGCCGTAGCGGTGTTCCAAGAACTCGCGCACGACGGCCGCCAAGCGGTCGGGGTCGGCGGCCGTCGCCGATTGTTGTTCCGCCCACGCGGCGTCGTGGGCCTCGGGAATCTCCGCGGGTCGGCGGCGAAGCCGGTCGATTACGACGGCCAGCACGGTCAGCGCCGCGGCGCCGGCAAGCCACCGCCACGGCGTCGGCGGGGCCGGCTTCTCGACGGGCGGGGGCGTTTCCTCAATACCCGTTACCGGGCGTAGGTCGTCGGGGCTGGGCTGGGTGATCGTCGTCGTGACTTTCACCGGCAGCGACGCTTTGAACTCGATCACCACCTTGCCGGGGACGCCGGCTTCCACGGTCAGTGGGGCGAGGTTGATCGGCACGGCGTCACCGGGGACCAGCGGGGACAGGCGGTATTCCTGCACCCACTCCTGGTGATTGCCGAGCAGGACTTGCCGCACGGGCAGCCCGTCTTCGCGGACGCGCCACAGGCCGGTTGAGGCCAACAACGGCTTGGGGCCGGTGACTTCCAACGGCGCCGGCCCTTCGACGGTCAGCCGGACGCGCACGTCGCCGGACAGCCGAATCTGGACGGCATCGACCGTCGCCTGGGCGTGGATCGTCAGGGCCGGGTTGTCGGTCCGACGGGCCTCGTAAATGGTCGGCATCGGGACGCCGAACCAGCCGATGACGTACAACAGGGCGATCATCGGCGGCTCCTCCGGCGGGCGTTTCTGGCCCGGAAGAATCGCACCAACTCGTCGAGGTGGTCGCCGTCGGTGCCCACGTCGATCACGTCCGTCCGCGTGGCGCGGGCGAGCAAGTCGAACGCGGCCCGGCGGTCGCGCACTTGTTCGGCGAACCGCGAGCGCACGTCGGCCCGGCGGGTGTCGAGCAACACTTGTTGGCCGGTCTCGGCGTCTTGGAACCGGGCCAGCCCCACGTTCGGCAACGAGAGTTCGCGCGGGTCGGTCACGCGGACGGCAATTAGGTCGTGCTTGCGGGCCAGCAGGCGGAACGACGCCTCGTACCCGGACGATTGCCAGTCCCCGAGGAAGAAGACGATGGCCCGGCGCGGCAACACTTCGCTGAGGTAGTCGCACGCCTTGGCGACGGACGTGCCGCGGGTCGTGGGTTCGCGGTCCAAGACTTCCCGCAGGATGCGCAGGGCGTGCCGCGTGCCGTGCGACGCGGGCAGGTACAGCTCCGCGTCCCCGGCGAACGCGAGCAAACCCACGCGGTCGCGGTTGGCCAGCGCGCTGAAGGCGACGAGGGCGGCGATCTCGGCCATCGCCGACCGCTTCGTGGACGGCCCGGTGCCGAAGTGTAAGCTGCGGCTGATGTCGGCGGCGAGGATCACCGTGAGTTCCCGCTCCTCGACGTACCGCTTGACGAACGGGGCGCCCATGCGGGCCGTCACGTTCCAGTCAATCGTGCGGATGTCGTCGCCGGGCTGGTACTCGCGCACCTCGTCGAAGCTCAGGCCGCTCCCCTTGAAGACGGACTGGTACTCCCCGCCGAGCAGCGTCTGGACCGCCCGCCGGGCGAGGAGGCGAATCCGGCGAACTTGTCGAGCCTGTTCGGCGGGGAGCATGGCGGTACCCTCAAGACACGCTGTCAGCGGCCGGTTTTCGCCTGCGTTGGAGTCCCGGCTTCAGCCGGTCTTCGAGACTGCCGCCATCGAGTGGCCGATCCCTGATGCGTTCCGCCGATCGCCGAAGACCGGCTGAAGCCGGGACTCCAACGCAGACGAAAACCGGCCGTTACGACATCGTCTTTTCTAATTCATCGACGAGTCGGCCGAAGCGTTCAAACGCCCGATTGACCGGCTCGGGCTTTTCCATGTCCACGCCGGCGTCCCGCAACAGGTCGAGCGGGTCTTTGGAGCAGCCGCCGTTGAGGAAGCCGAGGTAGGCGTCCAGTTCGGCCTTGCCGCCGTCGGCGACGCGCTCGGCGAGGGCGATGGCGGCCGACAGGCCGGTGGCGTACTTGTACACGTAGAACGCCCGGTAGAAGTGCGGGATGCGCATCCCTTCCAGCGAGAGTTGCTCGTCCAGCACGAAGTCCGGGCCGAAGTAGGCATCCAACAGCTTCTGGTATTCGGCCCGCAGGGATTCGAGCGTCAACGGCTCGTTCTTCTCAGCCAACTCGTGCGTGACCTTCTCGAACTCGGCGAACATCGTCTGCCGGACGATGGTGCGGCGCAGGTCGTCGATCTCGCGGTTCAAGTAGTAGGCGCGCGTCTTCTTGTCGGTCGCGTGCTTCATCAGATGTCGGCCGAGGAACTGCTCGTTGAACGTGCTGGCGACCTCGGCGACGAAGATCGTGTAATTCGCGTACTGCGGCGGCTGGGCAATTTTGGAGTAGTGCGAGTGCATCGAGTGCCCGGCCTCGTGCGCCAGCGTGAAGACGTGGTCCGGCACGTCGGCCCGGTAGTTCATGAGGATGTACGGCTCGCTGTCGTAGCACCCGCTCGAAAAGGCCCCGCTGTGCTTCCCCTTGTTCTCGTAGCGGTCGCACCACCGGCCGCGCAGCCCCTTCGTCACGGCGTTGACGTAATCCGGCCCGAGCGGCTTCAACGATTCGATGACCATGTCCACGCCCGCGTCCCACGGGATGTTCGCGGACACGTCGGGGATGATCGGGGCGTAGGTGTCGTAGAAGTGGATGTCCGACAGGCCCATCAGGTTCTTGCGCAATTGGTAGTAGCGGTGGACGGTCGGCAGGTTGGCCCGGACGGCGGCGATCAGGTTGTCGTACACGCTGACCGGCACGTTGTCGGGGAACAGGGCCGCCTCGCGGGCGCTGGGGTAGTTCCGCACGCGGGCGTGGTACACGTCCTGCTTCACGGACCCGGCCAGCGTGGCCGCGAAGGTGTTGGCGTGGTCCTCGTACTCGCGGTAATACTGCGTGAAGGCGGTGCGGCGGATGTCGCGGTCGGGGTTCTCCAGGCAGGCCGCGTAGGAGCCGTGGCTGAGTTGCAACCGCTTCCCTTCGCCCAGTTCAATCGTGCCGAACTTCAGGTCGGCGTTCAGTAATTGGTCGAAGACGTTGTGGGCCGTCTGCGTCGTCTCAGCCTGCATCGCCAGCAGCCGTTCCTCGGCCTGCGTCAGCGTGTGCGGCTGGTAGCGCATGATGCGCTCCAGCGTGAGCTTGTACGGCGCCATCTCCGGGGCCGTCGCGTAGGTCTTGAGCTTCTCGGCCGGCAGCGACAGCAATTCCGGCCGGATGTAGCTGGCCAGTTCCCCCGCCCGGCTGGCGACGCCGACGTACCGGGCTTTCAGCCCCTGATACGCGGAGTTGGCCACGTCCTCGGTCGTCTTCAGGAAGGCGTAGGTGCCGATGCGGTCCGCGAGCCGGTCCATGTCCGTGTCGAAGTTGAGACACTCGACCAACACGCCCGGCCCGTCCCCGAGTTTCCCGGCGAACGTCGAGTACCCGCCAATCTTCGACTCGTACTCGGCGAAAGACTTTTCCCACGCCGCGTCATCCGCGAACAGGCTGGACAAGTCCCACGTGTCCGCGGGGTTGACCTCGGCACGGGTCGGCAATCGGTCGGCGGCGGGTTCGGCCACGGGGGAAGCTCCGATGGGGGTGGGCGGGGGATGTTTTACGGAGGGAGCGGGCGAAGGGGGGAGACGAATTAGTGGGCGGCGAATGCGCTGCGGACGACGACCTTCTTGTCGTCTTCGATGACCTCATATTCGACGCCGACCGGGGGACATAGCGCAATCCGCTGTACGGATGACGCCCGCGGCGCGCCGATCAGCAGCGGGTGGGCCGCCAATTGCCGATCAACCTCCGCGGTCGCCTGCGTCACCCCGTTGCGGTCCGTGGAATGGAGCCACACTGCGGCAAGTTCCAGGACGGCCCGCCGGTGCCAAATGACGGTATACGCGGTCATCCTTGGGCCTGAATTTCGCGGAGGACTTCGGCGAGCGACTGCCCTTCGGCGGGTTCGGCGTAGCGCAGCGCCATCTCCTCGTCCGAGAACGGGGATTTGAAACCCGGCGGCGGGACGAACAACCGGGGGACTAAGTCCCCGATGACTCGCCCAGCCGGGTCTTTGAGTTCGACCGCTTCCTTGCCGGCCAGCAGGGCCAACAATTGGGGGTCGGTGATCGTAATGGCCATGACTCATCCTCCTTTTTACACGGTAGTGCCTTCGTTAGCAGACGGCGAAGACGTGCCGGACGACGACTTTCTTGTCGTCTTCGATGATTTCAAAATACACGCCGAGCGGAGACTGGAAGCCGACGCGCTCCGCTTGTGACCGCCGGGATTCGCCGAAGCGCTGCGGCTCTGACGTGAGGCGTTTTTCTAATTCCGCAGCGGCCAGAGTCACGGCCGTTCGGTCGGTTGCCGCCAACCAGACGACGGCCAGGTCGTTGTCCGCCCGCGGATGCCAGACGACGCGGTAAGTCATCCGCGGGCCTGCAAGTCGCGCAAAATTTCTGACAGCGGCCGGCCGACGGCCGGTTCCGCAAACCGCGCGTCAATCTCGGCTTCAGTCAACGGCGAGCGCACCCCGGGGGGCAATTTCCCCGAATTGTCCATTAAGACGCGGCCGACCGTCCGGCCGTCGCCGTCTTTCACTTCCAATGAATCGCCGGCCAGCAGCCGGGCCAACACGTCGGCGTCTGTGATCGTGAGAGACATTTGACTTTCCTTGAGTGGACAAGTTCAGTTTACATTCCGGCCCACTACCACGCAACCGCATCACCCGTTTCGCCGTTTCAGACGCGCAGCGATCCATATCGTGAACCCCACCCCTCGCCGCCGGACACACCCATGCAGATCGACGCCGAGTTTGCCGTCAGCACACTGATGCGGTTCCTCAAAATCGAGGGCGTCACGGGCCAGGAGCGGGCCATCGGCAAGGAGATCGTGGCGGCCCTCAAGGAAGTGGGCGTCCCCTCCAAGAACATCAAGTTCGACGACGCCAACACGCGCATCCCGCTGCCGACGCAGACGGGGAACCTGATCGCTTACCTGCCGGGGACCGTTCCGGGGCCGCGGCTGTTGTTTATGACGCATATGGACACGGTGCCGTTGTGCGCCAAGGCCGTGCCGGTGAAGAAGGGGAACAAGATCGTCCCCGAAGGCGTGACGGCCCTCGGCGGGGACAACCGGACGGGGTGCGCCGCCCTCGTCAACATGGTGTCCACGCTGCTCAAGACCGACCTGCCGCACCCGCCGCTGACGCTGCTGTTCACGGTGCGGGAAGAGTCCGGCCTGTTCGGGGCGCGCTATGTGGACCCGGCCGTGCTGCTGAACCCGGTGATGGCCTTCAACATCGACGGCCGCTCGGCGTCCGACTTGAACATCGGGGCGGTCGGGGCCGACCGCTGGGAAGTCGATATTCACGGCAAGGCGTCGCACGCGGGGGTCCACCCGCACCGCGGCATCTCGGCGACGATGATCTTCGCGCTGGCGCTGGCGGAGATCCACGCCGGCGGCTGGTTCGGCCTCGTGAAAAAGGACGGCAAGGAAGGGACCAGCAACATCGGCTCCGTCGGCGACGCGGCGGGCAAGGCGGCCGGCGAGGCGACCAACGTGGTGACGGACTTCGCCCACATCAAGGGGGAGTCGCGCAGCCACGACACGAAGTTCTTCCGCGAGATCACGGCCGCGTACAAGGCCGCATTCCAAAACGCCGTCGCCAAGGTGACGGACCACGAGGGGAAGACCGGCAAGGTGAAGTTCACCGCCCGCACGGACTACTTCCCGTTCCGCTTGAAGGAAGATAGCCCGGCCGTGGCCCACGCCATCGCGGCCGTCCAGAAGATCGGCCGCGAGCCGAGTTGCAAAGTGACCAACGGCGGCTTGGACGCGAACTGGATGGTCAAGCACGACATCCCGACCGTGACCATCGGGGCCGGCCAGAACGACATCCACACCGTCAAGGAATGGGTGGACGTGCCGGAGTTCCTGGAAGGCTGCCGGCTGGCGGTGGCGCTGGCCAGTTCGTGAAGAGGGGCGGAACTGGCGCGGCGCCCTCGCTTGCGGCCACACGGCCGTCGCGGTACCATAACCGCGTCGCCCTCGTTTTGGAGTTCCCCATGAGCCTCGCCGTCGCGGCCGCTCGCGCCACCCTTGCCGACTTGGCGCGGGCGGACGGCAAGGCCGAACTGGTCGGGGGCCGGGTGGTCCCGATCATGCCGACTGGCCACCAGCCCAACGTCGTCGCCGGGCGGATCTTTCGCCGGCTCGCCGACTACGCCGACGCCGCCGGCCGGGGCGTGGCGTACACGGACAACATGGGGTTCACGGTCCCCGAACTCTCCACGGGCCGCGAGTCGTTCTCGCCCGACGCGGCCTTCTACACCGGCCCCCTGCCGGGCCGGCGAATGCGGTTCGCCCCCGGCGCCCCGGACTTCGCCGTCGAAGTGCGCAGCGAGGGGGATTACGGGCCGGCGGCCGAGGCGGAACTGGCGATGAAGCGGGCCGAGTACTTCGAAGCCGGAACGCAAGTCGTCTGGGACGTGGACCCGGAGGCCAGAGTGGTCCGTCGTTACCGGCCCGGCGAACTGATGCCGACAGAGTTCGGAGCCGGGGCCGAAGCGGACGCCGAGCCGGCCGTGCCGGGGTGGCGGATTCCGATCGACTGGCTCATGGCGTAAGAGTTTTTCACGGCGGTCGGTTTTCCGGCCTGACGGGCCGCTTACCATAGCCCAGCCCGCGAGGGCTGGGGGTCCGGGCCACCGAATGACCTCGGTCTGACGGACCGATTATTTGCCGCCGCGTCCGTGGCAGCCGGTTCCCAGCCCTGGCGGGCTGGGCTATGGTAAGCGGCCCGTCAGGCCGAAAGACCGCCGTCACATCCCATTGGAACTCTGCGTTCAGGTGACTTGGAAGAGTTGGCTCGCCGCGCCATCAAATCGGCCGGTCTTTCACCAGTTGGCTGACCGCCTTAAAGCTCGGGTGGTCGGCCCCGCGCAGCCATTCGAAGGCGACGGTCTCGGCGCTGGTGAGGACGGCCCCGGCCCGCTCGCAGCGGCGGACGGCGGTTTCGCGGTCGATGGCCCGACGGGAGCGCACCACGTCCACGGCCAAGAAGACTTCCCGGCCGGCGTCGATCAAATCAAGGACGGTTTGCAGCACGCAGACGTGGGACTCGATGCCAACGACCACGACTTGCCGGGCCGTCAGCGTCGTCAGTAGGTCCGCGAACGGCTCGGCCCCCAAACAGCTAAACGCCACCTTGGCGACGGGCGGTTGACTGAGCAGCGGCAACAAGTCAGCGCTGGTGGAGCCGAGGCCCTTGGGGTACTGCTCGGTGCCGATCACCGGCACGTGGAGCAGCCGCGCGGCCTTGGCCAGAAACGCAATGTCCCGTACCAGCGCGCCCGCCTCGGGGATCGCGGCCAGGAGCTTGTCCTGCACGTCCACGATCAACAGGACGGAATCGGCAACGAGGAGACGGGACATCGGCGGGACTCAACACTGAAAACAAGATGAACCACAAAGGCACAAAGGTGG
>JAYTTY010000607.1:0-13390 GCA_043744795.1 Zavarzinella sp.
GCGTGCGCTTCTCGCGGTCGTAGTAGTTCACGTACAACTGGAGTTGGCCGAGGTCCTGGTGCGTCAGCTTGCCCACCTTCAGGTCGATCAGCACGAAGCACTTCAGGACGGTGTGGTAAAAGACCAGGTCGGCGTAGAAGTGGTCCCCGTCGAGGGTGAGGCGCTGCTGCCGGGCGACGAAGGCGAACCCCTTGCCGAGTTCCAGCAGGAACGTCTGCAGGTGGCCGATCAGCGCCGCCTCCAGGTCGGTCTCGGCCAGTTGCGCCGCCTCCGGCAGGCCGAGGAATTCGATCACTACCGGGTCTTTAAAGACGTCCGCCGCCGTCTGGACCTCTTGGCCTTTCTTGGCCAGCCGCATCAGCCCCTTCTTGTCCCGGCTCAGCGCCAGCCGCTCGTACAGCAGGCTGTTGATCTGCCGTTCGAGTTCGCGGGCCGACCAATTGTTGTCGGTGGCCTCGATCTCATAGAACGCCCGCGCCTCGGGCTTGTCGACCTTCAGGAGCGTCCGGTAGTGCGTCCACGAGAGATTCGGGTGCAGTTGGCCCGGTTTCCAAGATTCGCTACGCGCTGCGTAGCGAATTGAAAAAATCTCGGACGCCGCCAATTCTCTACGCGCTGCGTAGGGAATTGGCGTCCTGCTGCCCGCAGTTGATTTTCGGGGTGGAGTGTCGGATTGTCCGTCCGGCAATTCTTTACGCGCTGCGTAAAGAATCTGGCTGTCGATCAAGCCGGGATATTCCGAGTGAAAGCGGCGGAAGAACCAGAGATTCAGCGCCGAGTAGCCCCGGCCGAAATCCGCTGACAGCCGCGCCGACAGGTCTTCGACGAGTTGCTTGCCGTACCCCGCCCGCGCCTGGCCGTGCTGCTCCTCTTCCACGATCTCGCGGCCGATCAGCCAGTTGGCGACCACTTGCGTCGTGTTCACCGTCCGGGCCACCTGGGCCTGGGCCGACTCCAGAATCTCCCGGATGCGGTCATACGCCGCCGGGGTCGTTTGTTTGGACTTGCTCACGTGTCGCTCCAGTCGCCCGGAAAGGCGTAGCCGCCGTGACGCGGCGGGTCGTGGAAGACTTCCTCGAGCTGCCGATCATCACCGGAAGTCAACCACTACAACCAAATAATCCACTCGCCGCCCGCCCGCTATCCCGAACCGCGCGCTTTGCCAAGAATTCGCCAAATGGGTCGCGCGCAATGGCAGACAATTTGGCAGGGCTTCACAATTCCTTCACAATCGATCACTTCTTTGACTTCGGCTTCAGGTCGTCCAGGATGTCGGTCAAGTCCTTGTCGGTCTTCTTCTCGCCGACGGTGTCCAGTCTCGTGTCTTCGCCGCGGGGGCCGTGGAAAACAGCGTGGCCCCACAAATGGGGGTTCAGCCGGGCTTCGGACGGGGCGTCGGCGACGATCTGGGCGGCTTGGTTCGCCCAGTACACTCGCTTCATCACTTCCGTCCCCTCCGGGCCGGACACCAGAGCGCCCCAGTCGAGTTTCAGGCGCGTGCCGGCGGCCGGCTTCAGGCCCAGCTCGGCCAGCGGGATGGCGGCTTCGAGCGTGTAGTGGTCGGCGTTGCCGGCTGCGGACAGGCGCACGCCGGGGACGAGTTTCACCTCGTCGATGCTCACTTCGCCCACAGGCGAGCGCACGCGCCACGCCTTGGCCGGGTCGGCGCCGGGGACGACCGGGCGGTACAGCACCGCCTTCGGGCCGGCCGGCGACTGCGTCATCAAAAGGCGCACGTCGCCGGCGGCCGGGGCTTGCCGGGTGCGGTCGGCCTTCGGGTCCGTTTCGAGGTACAGGTCCGCGGCCGCCCCGGTCTTGAACAGGCGCTCGAACTCGGCGCCGGCGTTCTTCAGCGGCCCCATCTGCGACGCCGCATAGCCGACGTACAGGAACTTGTCGTCGTACCCGGCGTAGAAGTCGATGCCGCCGTCGGCCGGGCCGTCGAGGCGGGCGGCCGGCGGGCCGAAGCCGGTGAAGCGGCCGTCGAACGCCGGCGGCCGCTTGAGCTGGTACACGTCCAGCACCGGGGCCTTGGCGTACACCGCCGCCGCCGCCCGCCGGGAGTCCCACGCCTTGGCCTTGGCTAAGTCCGCGGCCGTCACGGTGATCTCGCCGCCGAGGCGCTTGTACTGGTCGAGGCCCAGCACTTCCAACACGCTGACGTGGTTGTGCCCGGCGACGGCGTAATACTTGCCGTCGGCCGTCTTGCAGAAGTAGCCGTTGAAGTGCTCCTGGCCGACGGTCAGGTCGTCCCACGCCGTCCCGCGGGCGTGCTCGCGCATGCTCCACGGCCGCGACCGGCCGCCGCGGAAGTCGCGGAACAGCGTCCCCGCCAGCAGCCCGTCCGACGACCACACGTTCCAACAGCCGACGTTGGTGTTCACCACGGAGAAGTCGCCCAGGCCGCCGGGGGCCGTCGCCCGGCCGACGCGCATGAACTGCGAGACGATCTGGTCCGGCGTGTACGGCTTCGCGTGCTCCAGCGCGTGCGTGCCGGGGTTGCCTTCCTGCTGGTACGACCACAAAACCGACCCGTCGGCCGCCAGCCCGGCCTCCTTCAACTGTTCGGACCCCATGCGGTAGAACGTGCCGTCCGCGGACTGGTGGACGTACTGCCCGACCACGCCCGGCGACACCTTCTCCTCGTACACGGGCACGCCGGTCGGCAGGAATTCCTTGACGGCGTAGCGGATGTTCCCGCCCTGCGCGCCGAGGTCGGCGTCGAACGACGTGAGGCCGTGGAATTTGCCGACGGCCGTGAACGCCACCTCGTCGGCCTGCACGTCGCCGTCGCCGTTGCGGTCGGCCCAGATGAAGCGGTAGTCGGTCAACGCCTTGGCGCCGAACGCGGCGGTCAGATTCGGCCGCTTGAGCGGGTCGAACGCGGCCGCCTTGCCGAACGCGGCCGCGGGGATCGCCTTGCCGTCCTCGTGGCGGAACACGCACGAACAGTCCATCATGTGGATACTGGGGCGCGTCACGAGATATTGCCGGCCGTTCGCCCGCACGGGCAGGTCGCCGGCCGGCATGTCGCCGGCATAGGTGAGGGCCTTCAACTTCGATTGGCCCGTCGCCCAGTCGATTTCGAATTGCAGCGGGCCGTAGAACAGGCGCGTCTTGTCGGCCGGGTCGAGGGCGCCGCCGCCGCCGTAAGACGTGTTGCCAAGCAGCTCCTTGCGGAACGTGCCGTCCGCGGCCCACACCGTCACCCGCTTCGGGAAGAACTGGTCTTCGACGCACCAAAGTTGATCCTTGCCATCGACGGCCAGGGCGACGACGTGGCCCATCTTGGTCGCGTCCCACGCGCCGGCGACAAAGCCGCCCGGCGTGCCGACGGCGCGCAGGAACTTGCCGGCCGAGTCGTACACGCGGACGGCCCGGCGGTCCTTGTCATTGTCGAACACGTACAGCCGGCCGGCCGAGTCAATCGCCAGCCCGGCCGGGGCGATCAGGTCGGTGACGACCGGCTCGTGCTTTCCTCCGGCCACGTCGATCTTCACGATCTGGTTGCCCAGCGTCGCGTACAAGCGGCCGGCCGGGTCGAACGCCAGCGCGCCGGGACTCTTCACCGGAATCTCGTTGACGACCTTCCCTGTGGCGGCGTCGTGAATGTCGATGCGCTCGGCCGCCCCCGCCTCGACGGGGGGCTCGCCGCCGAGGTACTTGAGGGCCGCGACGCCGTACACCCGGCAGCGCGTCGGGCTGATCGTCTGCCCGCCGAGGTCGGGCCGCTGGCCCAGCGTGGCGCGCGGGCCGAGGTCGCCCCACTGCTTCACCACGCGCAGGCGCACGGCCGTCGTCCGCACTTCCTTGCCGAAGTCGATGACGCCGTCCAAGTACCTGGCCCGGCTGTTGTGCGCGTCGTCCGGGTGGTACCACTCGCGCCGTTGCTGCGTGTACTCGGCCACCGTCTGCCAGCCGTCCGTCCCTGTCACCGAAGGGGAGGAACCGGCCGGGCCGGCCCACACGTCCACCTTCGTGAGTTCGCCATCGATCTCCTTGACGGCCAGGCCGCGCAGCGACTGCTCGGCCTTCCACTCCATCAGGTACACGCCGGGATCGGCCTCCGTGATCGGGGCCGTCCGCTTGGCGTCCCACGAGCCGTCGGTTTCCACGGTCCCGGAACTGACGCGCACGGTCGCCGCGCCGGCCACGTTCTCGTACCGCCGCCGCAGCAGCCGCATGCCTTCCAGCCGGGCGCGCCAGCGATCCTTGCCGCCGAACTCCAAGAGGTTGTTCTTGTCCGGGGCGGTGCGCGTCAGGTCGTTGAAGTCGTCCTTCGGTTTCGGCGTCCCGGCGGCCGTATCCAACGGGTCGTCCTCGGCCGGCTTGCCGCCCTTGCTGAACGTCAGCCGCAGGGCGCGGGTCTCCGTCCCGGCAGGGGCGGGGACGGCGTCCCACGGCGCCTTGGCGGCGCCGGCCCACGCCTGCCACTGGTTGGCGTCGTCCGCGTCCGGCGGGAACGGCGCCGTCGGCTTCAGTGTGCTGAACGTCATCGCCACGCCCGGCTCGGTCGGCCGCGGGAACACCGCCGAGCCGATGGGCACCGGCTTCTTGAACGCCAGCACGATGTGCTGCAACCCCTTCTTGCCGGGGCTGGGTTCCAACACCGTCAGGTCGGCTTGGCCCCCTTGGCCGGGCGGCGTGCCGGTCAGCCGGAACAGTTTCAGGAAGTCCCCCTGTGGGTTCGGGGGCATCTCCGCGCCCTTCTGCTTGCGCCGCGGCGGGTAAAGCGGGACGTTCGCGGTCAGGTCCACGTCCCCGTCGGCCGCCGTGTTGGCGAGCCACGGGTCGGCGCCCTTCACGGACACGTACAGCTTGCCGTCGCGGGCCGTGAAGCCCGTCATGCCGCGGGCGCGCGTCGCGGTCGGGTTGAGTTGAAAGACCGTCCGCACCTTGCGGGTTTCGAGATCGACGCCCCACACGGAATCGGTGGCCGTGCCGACGACCGGCATCGCGGCGAAGACTTCCTTGCCGTCGCTGGCCAGGAACGCGGCGCCCGTCCACGCGGCGAACGAGTGGTGGCCCCACGTCTTCTTGCCGTCCGCGTCCACCTCAATGAGCGACACGCCGCTCTCGGAGACGGGCGACCCGAGGAACACCCGGCTCCCCGCGGCGGCGACCGACGACGGCGGCGTGTGGTCGGCCATCCACCCGCCGGGGCCGTCGTGCCCGTTGAGCCACGGCGAATTGCCGGGGGCGTGCATCTCCACGTTCGGGTACACGGTCATCTCGTACTTCGTCCGCAATTCCGGCCCGGTCAGGGCCGTCCAGCGGTACGTCCCCGGCGCCACGAAGTTCCCGTCCGTATCTTTCAAGTCCCACGACACGGAGTGCGCGCCCGCCTTCTGCGTCTGCCGGGCCGCCAGGTTGCGGACGCGGCGGCCGTCCGGGCCGTACACGCCCAGCGAGACGACGCCGTCTTCCGCGAGCGTGTACGGGATCGCGAACGGCGCCGGGTCGGCCGCGCCGGCCGGCGGCGGCGGGACGGGGTCGGCTCCGAGCTTCGTCAGGGCGTGCAGGCCGTGGATCTTGGCGATGGGGCCTTCGGTCGTGCGCGTGATTGTGAAGCGCAGCCCGCGCGTGCGGACCGGGGCGGCGAACCGCACCCACCGGCCGCCTTGCCCGTCCGAAGTGTCGGTCGCATCCTTGATCGTGCGCCACTCGTCCGGCGTGCCGGCCCGCGGGTTGACGCCGTCGGCCCCGGCGAAGGCCGCCACATCAAGTTTGTCGATATTCGAGACAAGGTACAAGCCTTCAATCGTCCGCTCCGCGGGCCACGACACGATGACCCACGACGGGTTGACGTCCGTGACCGGCGGGGCCGGGACGTTGCCGGAATTGTCCTTGCCGACGTTGACCCACTCGCCGGTCCCGGAGGTGATGTTCGAGGCCGGCCACGGGTTGAACTTGGTGTTCGGCGGCCGGTACTCGCGGTCCGCGTAGGCGAGGGCGAACGGCACCGCGTTCAGCAGCCGCTCCGCGAACACGCGGGCGCCGTGAATCTCGCCCCGAGGATTGTCGCCGGCGACGGCCGTGAACAGCACGGCCCGCGTCCGCGTCCCGGCCGGCAACGGCGCCAACACCCCGCCCGACTGCCGCGCCGGCGCTTCGGGAACGACCCACTGAGCGTCCGCGAACGGGTCAACCGCCCCGACGTGCCCCGGCTTGAGCAATCGCACATCGAAGCCCGCCGGCGCCAGCACGGACCCGACCGCCTTCTCTTCCTTGAACCCGACGAGGAACCGCACAAGCCCCTCCGCATCATCCTTCCGCGGCGGCGCCTCCCACTTCGCCGGCGCCCGCCCCGGCAAGCCCAGCGCGACGGCCACCGTGTCCGCGTCGGCCGCCCGCTTCACTGTCCCGCGGAACGCCGCACACGCCGCCGGGTCCAAGTCCGCCTTGGCGATCGCCGACCGCAGCGCGGCGTCCGCGACAACCGGCGGCGCCGCCGGCACAAGGGCCACGATCAACCCCACGAGACCGGCCGCCAGCCCGGAGCCGCAGACGAGGGAGCGACGCATGGGTGATTCCTACGGAGGGTCGGTGGCGAGCAAAGAAGTCTGCGGGGACTGGAGACTGTTGTACACGGGCCGGCCGAAGCGGTGAGACAAACCCGGCCGGCTGCGTGCCGTGAAAAGGGCGTGTGACCGATGGGGAATCTTCTTGCGGCATGGCGACGGGGTCGCTAAGTTGTGCGAAATTGCCCGCGCGGCACCGCCGCGTTGCCGACCACGGAGCCTAAACGCCCGATGACGTCATTTCTCTTCTGGAACATCATGAGAAAGGACTTGCGCGCGTTGGTCGCCGCCGCGGTCGTCGAACGCGACGTGGATATCCTCATGCTGGCGGAATCTGGGACTTCGGACGCGGAAGTGTCGGCGGCGTTGAAGACTTCGACCGGACGCGACTACGCCGCACTTTCGCAAGAGTCGGACAAAGTGCGGCTGTTCACGCGGCTGACGAACGCCAAATGGATTCGGCGGCAACAAGACCCCACGAACGCGAGGTCAACTGTCTGGAGCGCCGAGATCGGCAGGCCGCCGGGAATCATTCTTGCCACCGCACACTTGGTCAGCAAAAGTCATGAAACCATTTTCGGCCAAGCTCATCTGGCGGCCGAAATATCCACGGAGATCTTTCGGCTCGAAGATTACCTCGGCCACCAACGGACGCTGTTCGTCGGGGATCTCAACATGAACCCGTTCGACGACGGGGTGATTTCCTCCCACGCTTTGCACGCCGTGATGACTCGCCAACTCGCTCAAAGGGAGGATAGAATCGTCCAAGGCAAGTCTCGACGCTTCTTCTACAATCCAATGTGGGGGTTCTTCGGCGACCGGACGGGCGGCCCCGCCGGGACGTACTACCACCGATCCGCGACGGACGCGGAACTGTTCTGGCACATGCTCGACCAAGTTCTGCTCCGCCCGGCCCTGATGGACTCCCTTCACGATTTGGCGATCCTGGACTGTATCGGCGGGCAATCGCTGTTGACGGCGCCGACCGGACGGCCGGACACGATGATCGCTTCCGACCACTTGCCACTGGCCTTCCGTTTGAATCTTGAATGAGGTTTCCGATGACTGACACCATTCCAAATCTGTGGCCGGAAGATTTCAAGGTGGACGTGCAGTCGCCGTACTCAATCCTTCAAGTACAGGCCGGGCTCTTGGGCAAGATGACGCGAGGAATCCTGCAAGGGACGGTCGAAACGGAGACTACTAAGGAGCGATTACAGAACCGACTTGTCGTGATTGCCCCGGCGTACAACGGCTACCGCCATACATTGATCACGGCACTTCAGCATCCAAAATTGCCGTACCCTGTGGAAGTGCGTGCAGAAGGTTTAGAAACAAGACAAAAGCGCGAAGATGAGACAAGTCTGGCGGTCGCCCTCAGCGGCCGCTACATGACCGTGTATCCAACAGCCTACGACGACGCTCAAATGACGCGGCTTGTGCAAAACGCATTGAGGTCAGACTCAACTCGGGCGATCATCCTCTCGCTTATCGCGAACAGCAACGAACTTAACGCGCGGCCGTCGCCGGATGCAAACGGAAATGGTCTCGCCAGTCAGGAATCTACGCCTGACGAATCAGACGACGGCTCTGATTCGGTTGAGTAATTGTGGTCTCGCGTGGAATGCTCAAGAGATGATTTAACTGCCGGAGGAGGGACTTGAACCCACACAACCTTTCGGATAGCGGATTTTGAGTCCGCCGCGTCTGCCATTCCGCCACTCCGGCTGAGAGATTACGTTAGGGCGTTTCCGGGGCGGGGGCAAGGGGGCGTCACACGTCGATCACGTCTTCCAGGCGGGAGACGGCCACCACGTCGGACTTGAAGACGATGATGCGCTTGCGGTTCCGCTTGATGCCCGTGGACACCGACGAGGCGACGTAGTTTTCCCGCGTCGTGTCGGTGTCGCGCAGGTCGTGGAGGTCGGCGTTTTTCAGTTCCATCAAGTGCTCGTCCACGCGCAGAAGCGTGCCGAGGCACACGTAATGGCTTTGCAGGTCGATCACCACTTTTTCGCCGACGAGTTCGCTCAGCATGGCCCGGCCCCCCAACGGTTATCGTAGGCGGGGCGGGGCGGGCGGCGCCAGCCATTTACGCCGGGCGGGTGGCGCGGAAGGCCATCAGCACGTCGTGCAGGTCGTCGGAGACGCTCACCTCGTCGTCGAGGAAGTCCTTCAGCCAGATGAAGTGGTTCTTCTGGGCCATGGCCACCAGCGGGATCAAGTCCCGCAGGCGGATGTGGACCGCCGGCGGCGGGGCCGGGGCCGGCTCGATGAAGTCGTCGTCGTGGCCGGTGTAGAGGCGCAGTCGTGGGGCCATCCGTGTGTACCTCCCTGTTGTGCGGTGCGGGCGGCCGATTCCGAGGTCCGGCCGGGACAGAGACACCGCGGGTCGCCGCGTCCCGCCGCCCGAGAAGCGGGCGGTAATGGGACACATCTGGAATCGACTTCCGCTTCCGGGCGCGTGCAGCAATTCGCCCGATAATCTCCCGGCCCGGCGCGGACTTGGTAAAGTGTCCCGAACGGGAAAACCTGCGCGGGGCCGGCCGACGATGGGGACGACGATCGCCGTACTCGGGGACGGGGCTTGGGGGACGGCCGTCGCCCTCCTGCTCGCCGGGCAGCCGGCCGTGCGCGTGCGCCTGTGGAGCGCCCGGCCGGAGAGCGCGGCCCTGCTGCGCGACCGGCGCGAAAATGCCCGGCTTCTGCCGGGCGTGCGGATCCCGGAAGCCGTGACGCTGACCGCCGACCCGGCCGAGGCCGTCGCCGGCGCGGATTTATGGGTGAGCGTCATCCCCACGGTGTATCTCCGCGAGACCATCGCCCGCTTCGCCCAACTCGCCACGCCGGCCACGCCGGTCGTCAGTCTTACCAAGGGCATCGAACTCGCCACGTTTCGCCGGCCGGCCCAGATCATCGAGGAGATGTTGGGGACGGCCCGCGTCGCCGCCCTCAGCGGGCCGACGCACGCGGAGGAAGTCTGCCGGGGGATGCCGACGGCCGCCATCGTCGCCGGCCTGGACGCCGGGCTGACGGCCGAAGTGCAACGCCTGTTCTCCACGGACCGCTTCCGCGTCTACACGAATTCCGACATCGTCGGCGTCGAGATCGCCGGGGCCTTGAAGAACGTGATCGGCATCGCGGCCGGCATCGGCGACGGCCTCGGCTACGGCGACAACGCCAAGTCCGCCCTGCTCACGCGCGGCCTCGTGGAAATTTCGCGATTCGGGGCGGCGATGGGCGCCGAGCCGGACACCTTCCACGGCCTCGCCGGCATGGGCGACCTCATCACGACGTGCTTCAGCCAGCACGGCCGTAACCGCCGCGTCGGCGAGCGCCTCGGCCGCGGCGAGTCGCTGAGTCAAATCCTCGCCTCCATGCCCGCCATCGTGGAAGGGGTGACGACGGCGAAAGCCGTCCACGAGCGCACGACGGTGATGGGCCTGGAAATGCCGATCATCGCCTGCGTCCACGGCATCCTCTACGAAGGCGTCCCGGCCGCCCAGGGGGTCAACATGCTGATGGCCCGCAAGTCGGGAAGCGAGAAGTTCCGGTGACGGGGTGAAGAGAAGAGAAGAGTTTTTAGCCACGGATGAACACGGATCAGCACGGATGAAGACAGAAAGCAAAACCGAAAGCAGAAGACGGATATAAAACCGGATTGACACGGTCGGCGATCAAGTTTCGTGGCTTGGCCTTCCCGTGCGAATCCGGTTTTATATCCGTCTTCTGCTTTCGGTTTTATCCGTGTTTGTCCGTGTTCATCCGTGGCGAAAAATGTCTTTGCGGGTTTCATCATGATCCGATTTGCGTTCAAGGAGTGGGCGGCGATTTGTGAGGCCCTCGGGCGGGGGGAGCAGTCGCTGATTTTGCGCAAGGGCGGCATCGCCGAAGAGGCCGGGGAGTTCCGGCCGGACCACGCGCGGTTTTGGCTGTTCCCCACTTATTTGCACCAGAAGGCCGACGGGTTGAAGCCCGCCGCGGCCGCGTGGTTGCCGCGGTTGGAGGCCGAGAAGCCGGCCGACGGCACGGTGACGTTCACGCACTACGTCGAAGTCGCCCGGCCGTTCCGCTCGGCCCGGCTCGAATCGCTGTTAGACCTCGACCCACTGCACGTGTGGTCCGAGGCGACCGTGCGGATGCGCTTCGCCTACCGCGAGCCGGGCTTATTCGTGTTGCCGGCCAGAGTCTTCCGCGTCCCGAACTTGGTGACGGTCATCAACAAGCCGGAGTACGACGGCTGCAAAACATGGGTGGACTTGGAGAAGGAATGGCCCGCTAATGGAGAGCCGGTGTTGAGTGACCGGCAGTTCGCGGAGGTGTTGGAGCGGATTGACGGGGCGTTGAATCCGGCGGCGCAGGTGTGAATGACCTGGAACGCTGGACACTCACCGATCGTAAGACGGGGCGAGAGCGACTGCTCCTCAACACAAGCAATCCGCCGCCGTTTTGCGCGTTCGATTATGAGATGGCGCCGGACGCCACCGTCAACGGCACGGTCATTGAAATCGGCGCCGACCCCGACGCGGACACGGTCCAATGGTTCCCCGACGTCCGGCGCGGGATGGAAGACGGTTTGCAGAACGTGGAAAGTCGCTTGGGCCGGCGGCTCGTCCAGATTCGCGTGACGCTTGTCAAAATCTACGCGCATTTGCCCAGCACTACCGCCAGAGGGTGTCAGATGCTCGGCCGGTCGTTCACGTGGGATTTGGGAAAGCACTACTCGCACAGTTCGCCCGACGACACGGACGAGCCAATTGTCGTCGGGCAATGAGCGCGGCCGCGTCTTGGTATTCGCCCCAACGGGGCGGAGGGAAATAGCCCGGGGCGGCTTCCGCCCCGGGACCACGCACGTCTCGGAAATGGTTTTGGCCCCAACGGGGCGCCGGTTGTTCGACCGGCGCCCCGTTGGGGCCAAGAAAAACAGGTTGACGGCCTCAACCCGGGGCGGAAACCGCCCCGGGCTATTCTCCCCCGCCCCGTTGGGGCGAAATCCAAGACAACCAGATCACTCTCACATCCCGAAGAACGGCACCGGCAGCAGAAAGGCGTGTTGCTCGTACAAACTCAGCACGCCGTTCCAGCTTGTGTATTGGCTGAAGAACACGATCAGCACGTAGAACCCGGCGATGGGCAAGAGCGGCAGTTTGCCGGTGACGCGGAAGAACCAGTGGCGGTACTGGTACTCGTCGCGGCGGTTGGCCCGGCCGACGGCCCAGCCCATGAGCAGGCGGGCCGGGAAGATGAAGGTGATGAACACCAGGGCCGGGAGCCATTGGGCCTCGCTGGGGAACACTTCGATCTTGAACAGGTACAACGGCACCGCGAACGCCAGTGAGATGACGAACGCGAAGCTGATCGCCCACGGGGCGCGGGCATAGGTGCGGCGCACGGCCAGCCACTCGAAGCCGGACCGGAAGCGGTTCTCCGTCGCCAACCGCAGTTGCAAGAGCGGCAGGTAAATCAGCACGACGGCCAACATCATCGCTCCCAAGAACCCGAACAGCGGGGCCAGCGCGAACTTCGCGTGCCCCATCGCCAGGAAGCTGACCGGGACGAACAGCCACAGGAACGCGCCGGCGAACCCGCGCAGCCCGAGCCAGAAGTAGTACGGCAGCCGCAGGGACGTCACCAAGTCCCACGTCGCGTCCCGCGCCGCGGCGTAGGCCCCGCCGCGGACGACGCGGATCAGCACGTTGATGAAGTTGAACGGCCACAGGAAGTAGCGCAGTTTCCCCCCGCGGGCGACGGCCATGCTAATGTGGAACGCGGTGGCGGCCGCAAGGGCGTACACGCCGAGGCGCCACTGGGCCGCGTTCGGGCCGTCCGGGTCGATGATCTCGGCCGAGCGGGCGATGTCCGCGAGCAGCCGGATGGGCAGCAGCAACAGCCAACTCGCGGCCACGATGCCGACGAGCCGGCCGACGAGGCGAATGCCGATGAAGCCGTGCCGCAGTTTGCCGGTGCGGGCGACGCGGGCGGCGGCCTCCAGCATGTACCCGAGGCTCAGGAATTGCAGGACCGGGACGGCGGCCAACACCGCGAGGGCGAGCAGCAAACTGGCGAGGCCGAACAGCCATTCGACGGCCGAGAAGACGGTGCGGATCAGGTCGAAGAAGCCGTAGGGCTTCTTCGGTTCGGCCGGCCAATCGTCGGCCGGCAGCGGGGGCGGCTCGCGGCGGGCGACGGGGAGCGGCGGCGGTTCGACGGCGAACGATTCCGGTTCGGGCAACGGCGGCAGGTTCGCCGGGAACTGGCGGGGCAACGGCGGCGGTTCGGGGAACATTCCTGTTCGCATGGGAAGTGATACCCGCGAACGGCCGTCCGGTTTCAGCGGCCGGACGGCGACGGGCGGTCGGAATAGCCCTTCGGGCCGATGTCGCGGCTGTCTTCGACGTAGGAGTACCGGGACCGGCCGTACTTCTGCTGTTCATCGAGGTCCGGGTTCAGCAGCGGGTCCGCGGGGCGCTCGCGGTCCTTCTGCTTGTTCTTGAACGGCCCGGCAATGCTCTGGCACCCGGCCGCCCCGACGACCGCCACGACGGCCAGCAACAGTAGCTTCTTCATCGGTCAACCCCCGACCAACCCGGTCATGTCGCACGGACATTATCGCCCGCAAGACAACCCGGCCCAAGAGGGGATCACGCGGGTTGACGGAAGGAATTGATTGCCCGAACGGCGCAGGCGGCAAAGTCGGCACAGAGCGCGCCATTTCGCGCGGGCGGGAACAATGAGCCGGGCGTGAGCATCGTCGCTTTTCGCTCCGCGAAAAGTCTTGACCTTCGCCCCGCGGGCGGCCCCATCGTCGCTTTTCGCTCCGCGAAAAGTCTGGCCTCCCCCCACGGGCGACCGCCCTCCCGGGCGGGAAG
>JAYTTY010000608.1:0-13373 GCA_043744795.1 Zavarzinella sp.
TTCGACGCGCTTGATGGAGTCGATGCCGAGGTCGGCGTCGAGCTGCATGTCGAGGCCGAGCATGTCGGCCGGGTAGCCCGTCTTCTCCGCCACGACGGAGAGAAGGATGGCCCCCGCGTCCGGCCCGGTTGCGGCCGATTGCACCGCTGGTTTGGCAATGGGAGCCGGGGCCAAGGGAGTGACAACCGCGGGTTGCGGCGGTGGGACATAAGCCGGAATCGTGGCCGGCGGCGGGGAATACGCTGGGCTAGGCGCGCCGCCCATGATGGCCTGTTGCTGGCCAATGAGCGCCTGCAAGGTGGCCAAGGCGGCCTGCTGGTTGTCCAGGAACTGCTTGTGCAGGCGGGCCGTCTCCTCCTGCATGCGCTGGAAGGCGAACAGGCTTTGCTGCGCCATGCCGAACGCGGCGTTGGCGGCGGCCGGATGGACGGTCGGGTCAGGTTGGCTCATCGGCAATTTTGGCCCGGTGAGAGGTTGAGTGGGGGGCGTGGGCTTCAATTCTTGGCGAGCGGGGGGCGTCAGCCCCCTGTCCGTTGGCGAAGCCCAAGGGGCTAATGCCCCCCGCTCGCCTTGGTTTTTGACAATGGTCACAGGCTTGGCCGGCTTCGGCCGGACGTAGTTGGCCCCGCAGATCGGGACCGTCAAACCCGGCTTGGCCGTTGAAACCGGGTAGGTTTGGCCGGCTTCCCACGTTGAAAGATTGACCGCGTGGCCACGGGCCGCAAGCCGGGCTAAAGCGGTCGCCAAGTCCCACAGGCCGGGCTTACGGCCGTTGGAAGCGTCCGTGGCGAAGCATTCGACGTCGGCATCCTTGTCCAAAATGGCGGCGGCCAATTTCGTCAGCACGTGGCCGGGGCCGACTTCCAAGAATGTCGTCACCCCGTGTCGGCGCATCGCTTCGATTTGCCGCACGAAGTCCACCGGCTCGGCCAGTTGCGCGGCGAGTTGGCCCCGCATCGCCGCGTGTGCGGTGGGGTAGGGCTGGCCGTCGCGATTGCCGAACACCGGGGCTTTCGTCGCGTGGAACCGGACCGTCTCCAACGCTTGGCGGAAGGGCGCGCTCGCGGAGGCGACCAGCGAACTGTGAAACGCCGCGGCGACAGGCAGCCGCGTGAAGCGGAGGCCGCGCCGCTGGCATACCCCCTCGGCGCGGGCGACCTCGGCGGTCGGGCCGGACAGGACGCCTTGCGTCGGCGAGTTGCGGTTGGCGAAAACTAAGTCCACTCCGCCGTCCCGCAGCATCGCTTCGATGTCCGCGAGCGGGGCGTGGACGGCCAACATGCCGCCGGCGTCGCGGTCCTTGAACGCGGCCATGAGCCGGCCGCGCTCGGCCGAAATGCGGTTAAATGTTTCGGTGTCATACGCCCCGGCGGCCCAGAGGGCGGTCAGTTCGCCGTAGCTGTGGCCGGCGAAGGCGTCGGCGCTGACGCCGAACGACTTCAGCGTGTCCCACATCCCGGCGGAAACGGCCCCGATGGCGGGCTGGGCCACGTCGGTCGCCCGCAGGCGGGTCTCCTGCTCGGCCCGTTGCTCCGGGGTGAACGGGGAGTGCGGGTAGATGGCCTCCGCGAGGCGGTCGGCGTACTCGCGGTCTTTGTCCGCGAGAGTCAGGGCGTCCAGCATTTCGGGGAAGGTGCAAGCCGCCTCCCGCAACATGCCGGCGTACTGCGACCCTTGGCCGGGGAACAGCACGCCGAGTTTGCCGGCCGCCGGGCCGACGCCGTAATAAGCGCCTTCGGGAAGCGACCACCCCTTCGCCGAGTCGGTCTTTAATTTGGCCGCCGCGGAGGCGATTCGCTTGGCGACTTCCTCGCTGTGCCGCACGACCAAGAGCAGCCGATACGGATGATCGACTTGGAACTTCGCCCGTGACGCGGCGGCGAGCCGGCAGAAATCGCCCCACGGCTTGTCGGCGGGCACGTCGGCCAACTGCTTTTCAACGTCGTTGGGAGTCGTTGCCGACACGCATAGCAATTGCGTCCTGCCGTCCCAGTCGGCGGTCTTCTTTTTCGCGGAGTGCTCTTCGAGAACCGCGTGGAAATTGCTCCCGCCGAAGCCGAAGGCGCTCAGGCCCGCCCGGCGCGGGTGTTCGGCCCGCGGCAGCCACGGGCGTTTTTCCAGATTGATGTACAGGGGGGATTTGCCCGGCTGCAACGGCTCGACGGGGTTCTTCACCTTGAGCGTCGGCGGCAGCACTTTATGGTAGAGCGACAGCGCCGCCTTGATGAGGCCCGCCGCGCCGGCCGCCGCCTTCGCGTGCCCGATCATGGACTTCACGGAGCCGACGGCGCACCACGTCCCGTCCCGCCGCGTCTGGTTGAACACTTCGGCAAGGGCCGTCGCCTCGACCGTGTCCCCGACCTTGGTGCCGGTGCCGTGCGCTTCGACGAGTTCGACCGTCGCCGGGGAAATCTCGGCCTGCCGGTAGGCGTTCCGCAGGCAGCGCACCTGCCCCTCGGCCGACGGGGCGTACACCGCGTTCCCCTTGCCGTCGCTGGACGTGCCGATGGCCTTGATGACGGCGTACACGCGGTCCTTGTCCCGCTCCGCGTCTTCGAGGCGCTTGAGGACGACCATCCCCAAGCCTTCGCCCAGGATCGTGCCGTCGCCGTCCGCGTCGAACGGCTTCGCGTCCCCGGTCTTCGAGAGGGCCGGGGTCTTGCTGAAGCACATGTACATGAAGATGTCGTTAAACGTGTCGGCCCCGCCGGTCACGGCCATGTCGCACTTGCCGGCCGCCAGTTCCAGCCCGGCCAAGTGGACGGCGCTCAGTGAACTGGCGCACGCCGCGTCCACCACACAGTTCGTCCCGCCGAGGTCGAGCTTGTTGGCGATGCGGCCGGCGACGACGTTGCCCAACAGGCCGGGGAAGGAGTTCTCTTGCCACGGGACGTAAGAGTCGGAAATGTCCCGCACGACGCGGTCGGCGGTCTCCTTGTCCACGCCGTGGTCCGCGAGGGCTTTGCGCCATTTCGGGTGGCCGAGGCGCGCGCCGAGGGGGATCACCAGTTCCAAGGTGCCCGTCACGCCGAGGATCACGCTGACGCGGTTCTTGTCGTACTTCTTGTCACCGGCGCCGTACCCGGCGTCGGTCAAGGCTTGGCGGGCGGCGACCAGCCCCAACAGTTGCGACGTGTCCGTGGCTTCGAGGTCCACGGGAGAGATGCCGAACTCCAGCGGGTTGAAGTCGTACGGGTCGAGGAACGCCCCGCGGGCGGCGTACGTCATGTCCGGCGCCTTCGGGTCGGCGTCGAAATAGTCTTCCGGCTTCCAGTGCGTGGCCGGCACGGGGCCGACGGCGTCTTCGCCGTGCTTGACGTTCGCCCAAAAGGCCCGATGCCCGTCGGCGCGCGGGAACAGGCAGCCGATCCCCACGATTGCCAGCGGAACATTCTCGACAGCCATATGCCCAGCGCCTCTCTCGTCGTCGGATCACGCCATTGCGGCGGTCAATTCCTCGCGGGTCTTGGGCCGCAGGTCAAACACGTCGTCCAACCCCGTCACGCCCTGCCAGTGCAGTTGTTGCCGCCGCAGAATCAAGGCGGCCCCGTGCAGGACGTTCATGGCCACCGTCGCCACTTTGCGGTTGGCCGCCTGCTCCAAGAACGACCCCTTGGCCCACTCGTTGAAGGCCCCCATCGCCGGGCCGCACCACACTTGGTAGTCGATCTTGCGGTCCGGCACGCCGGCGTTCGCCCACCGACTGGCCTGGCCCAAGTACCAGCGGAACACGAGGGCCATCTTGTGCTTCGGGTCGGCCTCGGCCTTCGTCACCTGATTCGGATCGCGTCGGGTGAAGTAGTCCCGCGTCTGGCTCCAAATTTCTTCCAGCGGGAGTCGGAACATTGTCTTCTCAAGCTGGACACGCTCGGCGGCGGGGATCGCTTCCATCGACGGATACGCCCGATAAAGCTCGTAGAGTTTCGCCCCGCGCATGGCGAACATGGTGCCGCGCTTCAGCACTTGCACCTTCACGCCCATCTCGAACATGTCGGCGGCCGGGGCCATCGTCACGTCGGCCTGCCCGGCCTCCGCGAGCATTTGCCGCACGGCGTCCGAACTGCCGGACTCGACGCACGCCTGGTTGATCGACCCGGTGACGACGTAGGCCGCCCCCATCGCGAAGGCCCCCGCCGCCGAGGCCGGCGTGGCGATGCCGCCGCCGAGGCCGACGCGGACCGGCGTGCGGTACTTAAATTGCGCTTGCAACCGGTCGCGCAGGGCCAAGATTGTCGGCAGCAGCGTGATCGCCGGCCGGTTGTCCGTGTGCCCGCCGGAGTCGGCCTCCGCGGTGCAGTCTTCCGCGAGCGGAATCTGTTTGGCCAATTCGCCTTGGGCCGCCGTGAGTGCGCCTTGGCTCATTAGCTCTGCCAATATGCGGTCCGACACGGGCGACAGAAACTTCTGAGCCACTTCCACGCGCGAGACTTTAGCCATCACCCGGTTCGGCGTGACGATGTTGCCGCGGTCGTCCCGGTGAATGCCTGTCAGCCGGTAGCGGGCGACGTGCGGCGTGAGATCCAAGTAGGCCGAGGCTTCGACGAATTGTACCCGCCGCTTGAGCAGCAAATCGACGGTCGCGGCCTCGTGGTCCTGCTCGTTCGGACTGTGGATCAGGTTCACGCCGTAGGGGAGAGTCCCCAGGTTCTGTTGAATGCGTGTGACGGCGGCGTCGATGCGCTCCAGCGGCAAGCCGGCCGCCCCGAAGAACCCGAGCATCCCGGCCCGGCCGATTTCTTCCACGATGTCCGCGGACGCGATGCCGTTGGCCATCGCCCCGGTGACGTAGTTGAATTGAAGGCCGTGCGTGGTGCGGAATGCGGCGTCGCCCAAGTTCTGAGGGGGCAGGGGGGGAAGCACGGCGGGGGAGTCCGCGAACGACACAAACCGGGAGAGGTCGTTGAGGGCCGCCCGCAGCTCATCGGTCGAGGCCGCTTCCGGGGAGGAAACGGGTGCCGGTCCGCGGTTCGCGGTCATCGTAATGGCGCCCCGGTGTCAGTCAGGATGAGTGCTTGTTCTGGTACACCTATCTTAGCGGACGAACGGGCAAAAGGACAGCCGTTTCCCTTGCCGGACCGGAACTTACGGCAGGACCGTCCCGGCCGAAAAAGCGTTAAAATTCTCCCGGTCGGCGCGACACGCCCCGGCTTCGTGTCCTAAGGTTCATTGCTCGCCCGACCGTACCGTTGAACACCCGCCATGCCATCGACCGTTTTTGACCCCCCCGCCGTCTTGCCGGAGCGCGACAAGCGCCTGAGCCGCCGCAAGCCCGTGAAGCGCGGCGTGGTCGCCCAGTGCCGCCGCGGCCAAATGGGCTTGGGGGCCGACGTGGCGGTCGGCGTCGTGGACATTTCGGAATGCGGCGCGTGCCTGATGGTGAAGGTCGAATTGAAACACGGCGAAGACGCCGAGGTGATCCTCGCCGGCGTCGGCCGCGGCAAGCCCCTGAAACTGGCGTGCGAAGTGCGGTCGTGTGTCGCGCAAGGGGAAGGAACTTTCCGCGCCGGGATGCGCTTCCGCAAGCGGATCCCGTACGCGGAACTCGACAACTTCTGCTGACCTCACTCGGGCAGCGGCTTCCCCTTGGTCTCCGGGGCGAACCAGATCAGGACCATGCCGACAAAGTAGATCGCACTGAGGGCCGTACACGCCTCGGGCCAGCCAACGTTCATTTCCCGCATGATCGTCCCGAGTTGCAGGACGCCGACCGCCGCCAACACCCGGCCGAAGTTGAAGCCGAAGCCTTGCCCCGTCGCCCGCACTTTCGTGCGGAACAGTTCCGGCAGATAGAGCGGCAGCCACCCGTAATAGGCGGCCGTCACGCACCCGCCCATGAAACTCGACAGGTAGAAGTACCAGTTGACGCCGTCCGTCCACTTGAACAGGTTCCAGATCACGACCAGCGACCCGACGCACAAGAGGAAGTACGTGAGCCGGCGGCCGATCCACCCGCCGACCAAGGCGGCGAGAACGCAGCCGACGACGGCCCCGCCGGCCGTACACATCTGCGTGTACGCCTTCACGTCCCGCATCTTGCCGCCCGTGAGTTCGTCGGCCCACGTCGGCGCCCACTGCAGGCACCCCCACGTCCCGAGGAGGGCCACGCCGGACAGGGCGGCGGCGAGCAGCAAACGGCTGACCGTCTCCCGACGCTCGGCGGCCGACGTGACGGCCGCGGATCTGGTCAAAAACTGCAAGATCGGGTAAATGTACCCGGCCAGCACGACCATGAAGAGGACGACCGATAAGACCATCCTCAGGGCCAGAGGCACGCCCGCGGCGGCCCAGACCCAAATCAAGTTCCCCGCGGCGACGGCTCCGACCAGGACGCCGATCAAGTCTTTCGTTCGCCAATTGGTCGTGGTTCCCTTCTCCCGTTCCTGTTCCCACTTCTCCGATTCCGGCACGAACAGCCGGATCAGAAACGTCAGCACGGCGGGCAGGGCGCCGACCAGCATGAGGACGCGCCACCCGTCGTTCTTCAACAGCCACGTTGAACTCTCCGGGCCGACGCCGATCTGTTGGATGAGTCCGCCGAGGTCTTCGGTGATCTGCGTCAACCCGAGGCTGACGACGGCGATGATCATGTACCCGAAGTTGGCCGCCGCCCCGATGACGCCGGCGAGCCAGGCCCGTGACCGGTCCGGCCACAGTTCCATGACGAGGGCGACGCCGAGCGACCACTCCCCCCCCATGCCGAGGGCGGCGAGGAAGCGCAGGCCGGCCACGTGCCACGCTTCGGTCGCCAACCCGCACAGGCCGCTGAACAGGGCGTAGGCCAGCACGCTGAGCGTCATGGCCTTCACCCGGCCGACGCGGTCGCCCAGCCAGCCGAACAGCACGCCGCCCGTGGCCGCCCCGACGAGGAACATGGCCGTGATGACGCCGATCCACGTGCTGACCAACGCCCGGTCGGCCGTGCCGAGCAGGTCGCCGAGGGCCGGCCGGGCCACCAGCGGGAAGAGGCCCATTTCGAGGCCGTCGAACATCCAGCCGAGGAGGGCGGCCGTCAGGGCGACCCAGCGGGCTTTTGCGGATCCGGCGGGTTCTGCGGGGCGGGTCATTGGCATGTGGGTGGGTAATCCGGGTTGTCAGGATACCGCCTCCGCGGGGCGATTTCAAATTCGGCCGGAGAAGATCGGCAATTGGCACAGTCTGCACAAGTGTGACTTCCGGAATATCGAGTAAATCACGCTTGACTGAAATCCGATGTTGTTTATGTTGCCGGACGTGATGGCGGCCCGCGGGGCCGGGATGTGTTTTCAACGGGCGGGTCGTCGGGGGATTCCCCGCCCACTTTTGCACGGAGGACGGGATCATGAACTTGCTTCGCAAATTTGGGTTGGCCTCGTTGGTCGCCGGGCTGCTCGGCTCGACCGCGACGGCCGGCTTGGTGCCGATCAACGCGGCGGTGGACACCGAAGGCAGCAACTACCGCTACACATATTCGGTGACGCTCAGCTCCAAGAACTTCTTGCAGCCGGGCGACAGCTTCGTGATCTACGACTTCGCCGGCTTGGTGCCGGGGTCGAGCGATCAGCCGATGGACTTCAACTTCACGACCGTCAAGACGACGCCGGACCACGGCCGGACGACGCCGACGGACAACCCCGCCGTCGATAACTTGGTGTGGACCTACACCGGCGCCACGCCGCTGATCGGCGAAGCCGCCATCGGCGACTTCTCGGCCCTCTCGACCAAGCCGGAAGCCTCCGTGAACGCGGACTTCACCAGCAAGACGCACGTGGAAGACAAGTTCGGGAACTTGGTCCCTTACGACGCCATCACCTCCACGAAGGGCCCGGCCGGCGGCGACACGCCGCCCCCCCCCGGCGTGCCGGAACCGTCTTCCTTCTTGCTGCTCGCCGCCGGCATTCCGCTGGCGCTGGGCGTCCGCTACATGGCGAAGCGGAAGCCGTCCCTGGTCGCCTAAATCGGCCCGCGAACGTGAACGATTCGGAAACGCGGGGCGACGGCCCCGCGTTTTTTCGTTTCCCCCGCCCGCCAGGTGCGGTATCTTGCAATCTCCTCACGAGATGACACGAGATGCCGCGCTTCCTGATTTCCTTGCTCCTGTGTGCGTCCGCCGTCGCCCAAGCGACGAAGGCTGAACCGTCTCTTCGCGTGCCGCCGAAGACGCCGGAGGAAGAGCGTCAATCGTTCGTCGTCCAGCCGGGCTTCGCGGTCGAACTCGTGGCGGCCGAGCCGCTGGTGCAGTCGCCGATGTTCGTCGAGTTCGACGAAGACGGCCGGATGTGGGTGATCGAACTCCCCGAGTACAACGCCTACGCCGCCACGAAACCGCAGGGGAAGGGCCGCGTCGTTGTCCTCACGGATACGGACGGCGACGGCAAGTACGACACGCGAACCGTCTTCGCGGACAACCTCGATTATCCGACCGGGTTGGCCTGCTGGAACGGCGGCGTGTACGTCGGCGTCGCCCCCGACCTCCTCTACATGAAGGACACCGACGGCGACGGCAAGGCCGACACGCGCGACGTGGTCCTCACCGGCTTCGGCAAGGACAAGGCCGGCGAGGGCCAACTCAACTCCTTCCGCTGGACGCTGGAGCAGCGCATTCTGATCTCGACCGGGCTGGACGGCGGGGAAATATCCGTCCCCGGCAAGCCGGAGATAAAGTCCGTCTCCGTGCGGAACATGAACATCCTGCTCGACCCGCGCACGAACACGTTTGAACTGACCAGCGGCGGCGGCCAGCACGGCATGACGCTCGACGACTGGGGCCACGTCTTCGTGTGCGGCAACAGCGACCCGATCCAAATGCTGATGTACGACGCCCGCTACCTGCTGCGCAACCCGACGGTGCCGGCCCCGCCCGCCGCGATGAACATCCTCCCCAGTGGCAAGTTCACCAAACTCAACCGCATCAGCGAAATCGAGCCGTGGCGGCAACTCCGCACGCACCTGCGCAAGAGCGGCGCCGTCCCCGGCTCGGACGAGGGGGGAACCCCCTCGGGCTTCTTCACCGCCGCGACCGGCATCACCGTGTATCGTGGCGATGTGTTCCCGGACGATGTTCGCGGCAACATCTTCGTGGGCGAGGCGGCCAACAATCTGCTATTCCGGGCGAAGTTGAAACCGAAGGGCGTCGGCTACGAAGCCGTGCGGGCCGACGAGACGAAAGAGTTCCTCGCCTCGAAAGACGTGTGGTTCCGCCCCGTGCAAATGGCCAACGCCCCGGACGGCTGCCTGTACGTCGTGGACATGTACCGCGAACTCATCGAAGGCGCCGCCTTCCTGCCGCCGCAAGTGCTGAAGAACGTGGACCCGTCTTCCGGCTTTGACAAAGGTCGCATCTGGCGCATCGTCCCCGAGGGGCATAAACGCCGTGCCAACCCGGTGTTGACCAAGATGACTTCGGCCGAAGTGGTCAAGTTGCTGGAGCACCCGAATGGTTGGCACCGCGATGTTGCGAGTAGGGTGCTGTACCAACGATATGATAAGACTGTCTTGCCCGCGATCACCAACCTCATCAACGCCCCTTCGGTGCAAACTCAAGTGATGGCTTTGCACCTGTCCGACCGAATGGAAGGTCATTTCAAATTCGGTTCCAACAAAGAAATGATGGAGAAGTCGCCGCATCTCCGTGAACATATGATGGCCGCTTTTGCCTCGCAGAACGTTCATGGGAAAGAGTCCGCGACACCGAGAGACACTTACAATTCCTTGGCCTTCCGGCTTGCATACCCGGAAGGCCACCGTGACCCTGACATGGCGTGTCGCTATCGGTACGCCTTCGTGTGCGGTAGGAACGATGGGACGCGCCAGATGACGGCCAGTTATTCACAGTTGGCATTTACTGACGCCGCCGACCCGTGGATGCGATTCGCCATCCTCGTAGGCCAAGATAATCGGGCGCGCGCCGAGACATTTACCGAGTTAGTCCGTTCTCGCGAGTTCCGAACGACGCCGCATGGCCGAACGCTGTTGGTGCAGATGGCTGACATACTGGGGGCAGACCCGACGGGGTACAGCGCGATGGTCGTCCTCAAAAACATCTCCACGGCAGCCATCGGGGACGCGCCTTTGGCTCGGGACTTGTACCGGGCGTTCCGCGGTCGGGCATCGATTCGCACCATCGACTGCCTCTTGGACCCGAACGTGGCTCCGAGTGTAAAAGCCTTGGCCGACCGCCTGCTCGGCCAAGCCGTCATTACGGCCCGCGACGCGAAACAGCCGGCCGACCAGCGGGCCACCGCCGTCAAAGACCTGACGATGGCCTCGTTCGACGACGCGCTGCCGATCATCAAGGAGTGCCTGCAAACCGCTCAACCGCCGGAGGTGCAGCGGGCGGCCCTCGAAACTTTGGGGCTATTCGCCAACGACAAGACGCCGGCCATCATCCTCGACGGTTGGGCCGGCATGAGTCCGCAAGTGCGGGCGACGGCCACCGAAGTCTTCCTGTCCCGCAGTGAGTGGATTACCGCTTTTCTTGACGCGGTTGAGGCCAAGAAGATCGCCCGCGGCGACGTGGACCCCGCCCGCGTGGAGTTGCTGAAGAAGTCCCCGGCCCGCGTCGTCGGCGTGCGGACGGCCAAACTGTTCGGCTCCCCCGCGTCCAACCGGCAACAAGTCTTCGAGACCTACCGCAAGGCGTTGGACATGAAGGGAGACGCCGGCCGCGGCAAAGTCGTGTTCAAGAACAATTGCAGTGCGTGCCACAAGTTGGAGAATGTCGGTGAAGAGGTCGGCGCCGACCTGAAAGCCGTGAAGGACCGCGGCCTCGAATCGGTCCTGCTCAACATCCTCGACCCCAACCGCGAAGTGAAGCCGCAATTCCTGACCTACGCCGTCGAGTTGAAAAACGGCCGCCTCGTCACCGGCATGATTACGCAAGAAACCGCCACCGGCCTCACAATCCGCCGGCCCGACGGTTCGACGGAAGCCATCGCCCGCCCGCAGATCGACCAGCTCCGCTCCAGCGGCCTGTCGTACATGCCGGAGGGGTTGGAGAAACAGATTGACGTGCCGGCGATGGCCGATTTGTTGGCGTATTTGGCGGCCGTGAAGTGAAGAGCAATGCCGGAGTTCGCCATCAAGATCCCGGGGTTCGCAAAGCCTCACCCATTCGTCCTGGGGTTCGCCGAGCCTCACCCCAGGCTACATTCCGGCGCCCCTCCGGGGCTGAATACCAAAAGCCGGGTTTTAGCCCCGGATGGGGCGACGGACTGTAGCCCGTGGGTGAGGCTTTGCGAACCCCGGGGCATTTCGCGTTAACCCATAGACTCGATCCACCACAAGGAAACCTCCATCGTGAACCGCCCGCTCCTGATCTTCATCATCTGTCTGGCCCTCCCCGCCTTCGCCCACCCGCAGGGCAAGGAAGTCATCCTCGCCGGCTACACCAAGTACGAGTACCGCATCCCCATGCGGGACGGCGTCAAGCTGTTTACCAGCGTGTATGTGCCGAAGGACGACTCCAAGCCGGCGCCGATCTTGTTGAAGCGCACGCCGTACAGCGTCGCCCCGTATGGCGCCGATTCTTACCCGGACACGCTGGGGCCGTCGGCGTTGTTCCCCAAGGAGGGGTACATCTTCGTCTACCAAGACGTGCGCGGGCGCTGGAACTCCGAGGGGGAGTTCGTCAACATGCGGCCGCACAACCCGAAGAAGGCCGGCAAGGATATTGATGAGAGTTCGGACACCTTCGACACCATCGACTGGCTCGTCAAGAACGTGCCGAACAACAACGGCAAGGTCGGCACCTACGGCATCTCTTACCCCGGCTTTTACGTCTCGGCCGGGATGATCGACGCCCACCCGGCCCTCAAGGCCGCGTCGCCGCAGGCCCCGATTTCGGACTGGTTCGTCGGGGACGACTTCCACCACAACGGCGTGCTGTTCTTGCCGCACTGCTTCAACTTCATGGCCAACTTCGGCAAGCCGCGCCCGGGGCCGGTCACCAAAGACCAGTTTCTGAAATTCGACCACAATTCGAAGGACGGGTACGACTTCTTCCTCAACATGGGCCCGGTCTACAACGCGGACGCGAAGTATTACCGCGGGGACGTGGCCTTCTGGACGGAGGTGATGAAGCACCCGAACTACGACGACTTTTGGAAGTCCCGCAACCTGCGGCAACACATGAAGGCCGTCAAGCCGGCCGTGATGACCGTCGGCGGGTGGTTCGACGCCGAGAACCTCTTCGGCGCGCTCGAGACGTACAAGAACACCGAGAAAATGAGTCCCGAGAACGGCGGCAACTTCCTCGTCATGGGGCCGTGGGACCACGGCGGTTGGTCGCATGACGACGCCGACCGCCTCGGGCCGGTGAAGTTCAACGCCAAGACCGGGCCGTATTACCGCGAGCAGATCGAATTGCCGTTCTTCGAGTATTACCTGAAGGGGAAGGGCGCCGGCAAGTTCCCCGAGGCGTGGGTGTTCGAGACCGGCACCAACGTCTGGCGCAAGTTCGACGCGTGGCCGCCGAAGCAGGCCGCCGCGAGCAAGTTTTACTTCGGCGACCGGCAACAACTGCTGACGGCCTCCGAGAAGGACGCGGGCCACGACGAGTTCGTCAGCGACCCAGCCAAGCCGGTGCCGTACATCGACAAGACCAACATCGGCATGGACAAGGAGTACATGGTCGGCGACCAGCGCTTCGCCGGCCGCCGGCCCGACGTGCTGGTGTACCAGACGGAGCCGTTCGAGACGGACACGACGCTCGCCGGGCCGATCGAAGTAAACCTCACCGTCTCCACGACCGGCACGGACGCGGACTGGATCGTGAAAGTGATTGACGTGTACCCGGCCGAGTTCCCCGACTGGGACCCGAACCCCACGGGCGTCCGCATGGGCAACTACCAACAGTTAATCCGCGGCGAGCCGTTCCGCGGCAAGTTCCGCAACTCGTTCGAGAAGCCGGAGCCGTTCGAGCCGGGCAAACTGGCGACGGTCAAATTCACGATGCCGGACATCTTCCACACGCTCCGCCCCGGCCACCGCCTGATGGTGCAAGTGCAAAGCACCTGGTTCCCGCTGGCCGACCGCAACCCGCAGAAGTTCGTGGACATCAACTTCGCCAAGGAGGCCGACTTCCAAAAGGCGACCCACCGGGTGTACCGCGGCGGGGAAGGGGCATCGGGAATCAGTGTGCGGGTGATGGGGAAATGAAGAGAAAGCATTTTTTAGCCACGGATCGAACACGGAACAAACACGGATAAAGACAGAAGACAAATCTAAACTCGAAGACAGATGAAAGGCACGGATCAGCACGGAACAGGCAAGCCCGTATGTCTTGTCCGTGTCTCATCTCGGTTTTCTTCCGTCTAGAGCATTTTCAGTTTCGGTGTTGCGGTGGGACCGGCGTCCCGCCGGTCGTCGAGGAACAAACGACTGGCGGGACGCCGGAG
>JAYTTY010000609.1:0-13336 GCA_043744795.1 Zavarzinella sp.
GCACCGGCCTCATCGGCTCCCGCATCGCCAAGATTCTCGCGGAGCGCGGGGACACGGTTCTTGTCGTCTCCCGGTCCGAAAAGTCTCTGTCAAAGTTGCCGACTCGGACGACGCTCATTGTTGGAGACCCGGCGCAGCCCGGCGCGTGGGCGGATGAAGTCCTCACCTGCGATGCGGTCATTCACCTGGCCGGGGAGTCGATCGCGGCCGGGCGGTGGACGGCCGAGTTTAAGAAGCGCGTGCTGGACAGCCGGGTGCAGTCCGCCGCCCTGATCGCGGACAAGTTGGCCGAACGGCCGACGCGGGCCGACGGTTCGCCCAAGGCATTTATCTGCGCATCAGCCGTCGGGTACTACGGCATGTTTGAGAGCAACGCCACGGAGTTCATCGAGGCGGACTTGCCGGGCAGCGGCTTCCTCGCGGACGTGTGCGTGCAGTGGGAGCGGGCCACGGAACCGGCCCGCCTCGGTGGCGTGCGGGTGGCCAACGTCCGCGTCGGCGTCGTGCTGGCCGGGGACGGCGGGGCCTTGCCGGCGATGCGCACGCCGTTCTCGCTGTTCCTCGGCGGGCCGGCCGGCGGCGGCAAACAGTGGATCAGTTGGATTCACATCGACGACATCGTCGGCCTGTTCATCCACGCCCTCGACAACCCGGAGGCGCAGGGGCCGATCAACGGGACGGCCCCGGAGCCGTTGACCAACTGGGGCTTCGCCAAGACGCTTGGGGCGGTGATGGGGAAGCCGGCGTGGCTGCCGGCCCCGCGGCTCGGCCTGCGGCTGTTGCTCGGCGAGCGGGCCGAATTGGTCACGCACGGGCAGCGCGTGATCCCGGCCAAGGCGAAGGCGCTGGGCTACGAATTCCGGCACCCGCTGCTAGAAAACGCCCTGCGGCACTTGCTGGACAAGCCACTCCCCGACCCGAAGCCATGAGCACTCCGACGACCGGCCAACACACCTACGCCCACCCCCGGCCGAGCGTGACCGTGGACATCGTCCTCGTCACGACGGACGACCACCCGCGCGTGCTGCTGATCCGCCGCCGCAATGCCCCCTACGCGGGGCACTGGGCCTTGCCCGGCGGCTTCGTGGACGAGAACGAACGGCTGATCGACGCCGCCCGCCGCGAGTTGAAGGAAGAGACCGGCCTCGACCAAGCCGACCTGGAACAACTGCACACCTTCGGCGACCCCGGCCGCGACCCGCGCGGCTGGACCGTCAGCGTGGTCTACATGGCCCACGTCTGGCCGCAACTGCTGACCCCCAAGGCCGGCGACGACGCGGCCGAGGTGCAGTGGTTCCCTCTTGATGGACTGCCGCCGCTGGCGTTCGACCACCTCGACGTGATGAACCGGGTGAAAGTACGGCTTCGGGACAGGCAGGGGTGAAATCGTAATGACCAATGACCACTACAGTGGACCACATTTGCAAGGCCAAAACTTAGCGAATTTAAGCTGCTGTTTCGCCAGCACTGATAAGGCGGCCGCGTACGTTGGCTTGGCCGGAGATTTTTTCTTTATGCAGGTGTGATTGGTCGGGTCTCGGGCCTCGTCGACCCGAAGGCACAGCGCCCGCAAGATCTTCGTGCGCGGAAGAGCTTTCCGCCTATTCGCCAATTATGTAGGTTGTGCGGCCTCATCGGGTCCGAATGGTCGAGACGGTTGCTCTAGCCTTGAGCACTTTCCGACCCCTTCAGGACTATCCGTGCATCATCTTCTGTCTCGCCGTACCGCCCGGCGTGGCCCTGCTCGCCGGTGCCTTCGGCTCGAAACATTTGAAGACCGGCTCACTCCTGCCGTGGCCACCTTCCAGCTCTCCAGCGATTGGGGCGCCGGGTTTGTCGGCGCCATTCGACTGGCCAACGACCAGCCGGCCCCCATCGACGGCTGGCGGCTCGAATTCGATTTCCCCCACCAGATCACCCAAATCTGGAATGGCGTCATCGCGGGCCACGCCGGCAACCATTACGTCATCGACGACGCCGGTTACAACCGCACCATCAACCCCGGTCAGGCGGCCGACTTTGGATTCGTCGGCTCCCCGGGCAACGTCACCAATTTCCCGGCTAATTACCTGTTGAACGGCGTGCCACTGGCCGGCGGCCCGGCGACGAGCGTATCCGTCGCGGATGTTTCCGTTACCGAAGCAGACACGACACCGGTCGTCGCCGGCTTTGGCGTCACCCTGTCCGCCGCGTCGACGGGCCCCGTCATGGTCAACTATGCGACGAGCAGCGGACGAGCCAAGAGCGGCATCGACTTCGAGGCGGCGAGCGGCGCGCTCACATTCCAGCCGGGCGAGACGACCAAGGTCATTCCGGTCAACGTCCTCGGCGACCTGCTCAACGAGTGCGACGAGACGTTCTACCTCACAATTTCTAGTCCCGTCGGGGCCACGCTCGGGACGGCTCGGGCCACCGCGACCATCGTGGATAACGACCCATTGCCCGCGTTCAGCGTCTCCGACGTGACCGTGGTCGAACCCGATGGCAATGCCATCGCCGCCGGCCCCTTGCACACGAGCGGGAACCAGATCCTGGACGCCCGCAACCGAACGGTTCGGCTGTCCGGCGTCAACTGGTTCGGCATGGAAGGCGCCACGTTTGCACCCGGCGGCCTCGGCGTCCGTGGCTATCGGGCCATGATGGACCAGATGCGCGATCTCGGATTCAACGTGATCCGCCTGCCGTTCTCCAGCCAGCTCTTCGACGCGGGCAGCACTCCCGTCGGCATCAATTTCGCGCTCAACCCGGATGTTCAGGGGCTCAACGGCCTGGGGGTCATGGACCGCATCATCAGCTACGCCGGCCAAATTGGCGTGCGCATTATCCTGGATCATCACCGATCAGAAGCGGGCGATGGCGCCGAAGGGAATGGCCTGTGGTACACGGGCGCGTATCCCGAAGCCCGGTGGATTGCCGATTGGCGAATGCTGGCCGAGCGCTATGCGGGCAATCCGACCGTGATCGCGGCCGACTTGCACAACGAGCCGCACAGTACCGCCAACTGGGGCGGCGGCGGGGCGACCGACTGGCGGCTCGCCGCCGAACGAGCCGGCAACGCCATCCTCGCCGTGAACGCCGACTGGCTCATCATCACCGAAGGCGTCCAGCAGGCCAGCTCCGGGTCAACCTGGTGGGGTGGCAACCTTTCGAACGCCGGGATGTACCCGGTGCGTCTCGACGTTCCCGGCCGGCTCGTCTATTCGCCGCACGACTACCCGGCATCGGTCTACCCGCAGCCGTGGTTTAGCGCGCCGAATTACCCGCACAACTTGTACGCCGTGTGGGACGCACACTGGGGCTACCTGTTCCGCCAGGGCACCGCGCCGATTCTGCTCGGCGAATTCGGCAGCAAGTTGGAAACGACGTCCGACACCCTGTGGGCGGACACGATGATCAACTACCTGTCCGGCGACCTCGACGGGAATGGCGCCAATGACCTGGGGGCCGGCCAACAGGGTGTAAGCTGGACGTGGTGGAGCTGGAACCCCGATTCGGGGGACACGGGTGGAATCCTCCAGGACGATTGGATCCACGTCCGGCAGGCGAAACTCGACCGATTGACTCCCGTTCAATTCGGCGACGCCCCCCGGCCGGCCATGGCTACATTCACGGTCACCCTGTCCGCCCCGAGCGGCCGAGCCGTCTGCGTCAACTATGCCACCGCCGATGGGACCGCAACCGCAGGGCTCGACTACCTGGCCAAGTCCGGCAAACTGAATTTCCTGCCCGGTCAGACGAGCAAGACCATCAGCGTCCAAGTCCTGGCCGACGACCTCACCGAGTCGCCGGAGTCGTTCCACCTGCGGCTGTCGAACCCGCGTTATTCCACCCTCGCCGATGCCGAGGGTCTGGCCACCGTCCGCGACGTGATCGATCCGCCTCCGCCCGCCATCCTTGCCGGCGATGTACGGGGCACCGAGGGGGACAGCGGCACCACGGCCATGGTGTTCAAGGTCAGCCTGTCGGCCCCCTCCACGCAACCGGTGACGGTCCACTACGCAACGACCGACGTTACGGCGACGGCGAGCGGCGACTATTTGCCCGTGAGCGGGACGCTCACCTTCGCGCCGGGAGTGACGACTCAGTCGATTACGGTGCCGATCGTCGGCGATCTGGCCGCGGAAGATCTGGAAACGTTTCAGGTCGTCCTGTCGAACCCAACGAATGCGACGCTGGCGGCCGACCACGCCTCCGGGACCATCGTGGACAACGACTCCCCATTGCCGGCCGGCATCGTGGCCGCGTTCAACGCGCGGTCCGACTGGGGGGCCGGCTTCGTGGCCGACATGTCGATCACCAATAACCGGCCGGCGGACATCACTGGTTGGACTTTGGAGTTCGACCTGGACCGGAACATCACCAACATCTGGAACGCCGAGATCATGAGTCACGTCGGATCGCGCTACGTGCTTCGCGCCGCGCCGTGGAACCGGCGCATCACGGCCAACGGCGGCCGAGTCGACTTTGGCTTCCAGGGGGCGACCGGTAACGTCGGGACGGGACCGACCAACTATGTCTTCAATGGGCTGCCGCTTCCCTGACCCGAGAGTAGGGGCAAATCGAGTTGCCCTGGGATGCCCCGGATTCTGCACTGGAGTGCAGCGGGCCCCGTTCGCAAGATCAAAACTTGGCGAATTCAAGCAATTGTTTCGCCAACCCTTCGGGCCGCCCCGCCCGTGAACGTGGCCTCGGCTCGGGCGAGGGGCTGCTTCTTCCACCCGTGGATCAGGGTCGGGTGGACGCCGAGGTGGGCCGCCAACTCGTTGATGGTCCGGTCCCCCTTAACCGCCGGGCCACCTGGGCCTTGAACGCCGTGTGAGTCTCCCGGTTCACTGCCATCGGGACTTCCTCCGGGCGCCGCCAGGGTGGCTTAACTGGCGGTCCACTAATTGGGGTCCACTACACCCTAACCAACGCATGGGGATAGTTGGCCGGTTCGCGCGCCGCCAGTTCAAAGTGCTCGGATTGCCGGGAATTGGGCAAAACGTTGTCTCGCATTGGGAGGGGATTTGGCAGACCATCACAATTCGGCCTTGGCCATTGGTCATTTTGATTTCAGAGCCTTTCCAATTGCCGTTCGCATCAACTCTTCGCTGCCGGGGTTGACCCAGCACCAGTCGGTCAGGTTGCCGTCGTTCTCTTTCCACGCCCGCTCGATGGGGATGTAGCCGGGGCCGCTCTCGCCGTAGCCGGCGACCAGCACGAAATCCTTGGGCCGGGCCTGTTGGGCCATCAGTTGGTACTCGACGTAAGACTCGGCCGGCATCAGCAGATAGGCAGCCGCGCCGAAGTCGAGGCAGCACACGTCCACGGGTTGGCCGGCGGTCACGCGCTTGAGCCAACTCAGGCCGAGGGCGGCGAGGCATTGGCCGAAGGGCTTGGGGTTCTCGGCAATTTGCTTCTTCAACTCAGCTTCCGCGAACGCCGGTTGGCTGCGGGCTTCCAGTTTCAGCGGGACGGACTTGAAGGTGCATTCCGTGATTGGCTGGCGCTTGGTGTTCTCCCACGCGGCCGTCATGGCGGCGTGAATTTTCTTTGCCAGTACGGGGCGGTTGTCGGGGGAGCCGTCGTTGAACTTGCCGGCCGTCACGTTGCCGCTGCACCCGGAGACGTAGATTTGCAGCGTCTTCGGGTCTTCGCTCTGCCGCATGCGTCGGGCCATGCCGACAAAGTCCGCGGTGCTGCCGCCCTTGCCGTAAAAGCTCATTGGGTGCGTGGCGTAGGCATTGAAGGCGACCAGCGGCGCGTCGCCATCCCACAGGCTGAGGGTCTTCAACATCGGGTCAATCGTGCCGATTTCCCCGGCCCGGACTTTCGGGTCGCGGGACGCGCTCAGGCGATTGTAGCGCGGCACGCCGGCCTCATCCAAGTACCGGCGATTGGACGCCACCTCTTTCACCTCCGCTTGGCCGATGCCAATGTGCGTCAGTGGGCGCGACTTTTCCAGGCACGCCTTCGCGGCGGCGGCCACGCGCGTTACGGTCTTCTCGTGGAACGCCAAGTCGCAGATTGCCCCCTTGGCCTTGGCGGCTTCCAAAAACTTCTGGGCCGTCAGGTCAGCAATCGGCGTGTCGTGCTGGTGCAGCGCGGAGACCATCACGCGATCCCGCGTCGTCCCGACGGCTTGGGCAACCGCCTCCCGCCAGCGGTCGTAGGCGTCGTTGCGAATTTCACACCAATCGACGGTGACGATCACCACCGGTTTTTCCAATCCGCGGATCACGACGCCGAAGGCGTACAGCGGGTCGATGATCTCCTTCACCGGCGCGATGCCGCCCCCCATGCACGGGTGCCCAATCGGCGGCGTCACTTCCACCGTGAACGTGGAGACCGTCAACTTGGGGACATCGGCCCGGACGCCGCCCGCGACGCCGGCGACGGCCGTGGCCGCGAGAAATTCTCGGCGGGAAATGGTTGACACGCGGACCTCCGTGGAATCTGATGATGACGTTAAACGTCTCGACATTATCACAGGATCGTACCATGCCCGACTCGTCCGGTCACGAACTCAGTCGCCGCTTATTTCTCGGGGCGGCGGGCGGGGCGCTCGCCCTCACGGCCATTTCCAATCGTGAAGCGGAAGCCGCCGAGCGGCCGGCCGTCAAAGACCCGCGGGCGACCGCGGGGGACGTGGCCGCCGAGCCGGATTGGGACGAGAAGATGGCCGTCATCGTCGGCCCCAAGAAGGGGCAGATCGTCGGCACGGACGAGAAGGCGATCCAAGCAGCCGTCGATTACGTCACGCGCTACGGCGGCGGCACGGTGAAGCTGTTAGAGGGGACGTACAAGCTGCGGAACTCCGTGGTCCTCAATAGCGGCGTTCGCCTCGTCGGCAGCGGACCGGAGACGATCCTTCTGAAGGAGTCGATGGCCAAGAGCAAGCTGGTCGTGGACTCGGACTGGTTCGACCAGGAAATCACCGTCGCGGACGCCAAGGGGTTCGCCGTCGGTGACGGCATTTGCCTGCGGGCCAAGAACCCGCACAACGGCGGGGCGACCGTCATCAAGCGGACCATCGTGGCCCAATCGGGCAACCGCCTCAAACTCGACAAGGGCCTGCGGGAGAACGCTTGGCTGATGGGGGACGCCTACGCGGCCACGCTGTTCCCGCTCGTCACCAGTGAGAACACGCACGGCCTGCACGTCGAAAATTTGGTGCTCGACGGCAACAAGGCCAACAACGAAAACCTCGACGGCAACTATGCCGGGTGCATCTTCCTGCAAGACTGCCGCGACGTGACCATCACCCGCGTGACCGCCCGCAACAACAACGGTGACGGCATCAGTTGGCAGATTTGCCACGACGTGCGCGTGGAGGAGTGCCACAGCCACGACCACGCCGGCTTGGGCCTGCACCCCGGCTCCGGGTCGCAGCGGCCGGTCATGCGCGGCAACGTGCTGAAGAACAACGAGATCGGCCTGTTCTTCTGCTGGGGCGTCAAGCACGGCCTCGCGGAGCGAAACATCATCGAGGACTGCCGCGTCGGCATCTCCGTCGGCCACCGCGACACGGACAACCTGATCGTCTCCAACAGCGTCAAGCGCAGCGGCCGCGTCGGCCTGCTGTTCCGGGCCGAGCGCGGCAAGGAGTTCGCCGGCCACCGCAACACCGTGGAGAGCAACATTATCGAAGACACCGGCGGCCCCGAGGGCATTGCCGTGGACGTGGAAGGGGAGACCGAAAACCTCACCTTCCTCCGCAACGAACTCCGCGAGAAGCGCGACCCGGCCAAGCGCGTCGGCTTCCGCTTCGGCCCGAAGACCGGCGAAATGACGCTGCAAGACAATAAGATGACCGGCTTCGCGACCGAGGTCGTCGATCAGCGGAAGAAGTGACCAACATGAAATTGATCGACCTGTCCCAGCCGATCTACCACGGCAGCCCGAACTGCCCGCTCGACCCGTCAGTGTCCTCCGTCCTCAAGACGGACCACCCGGAGTCCGGCTGGCGGGTGGAAATGCTGACGCTTACCAACCACACCGGCTCGCACGTCGATGCCCCGCTGCACAAGGTCGCCGGCGGCGCCAGCTTGGACGACATCCCGCTGGACCGCTTCACCGGCATGGCCCGCATCGCGGACCTGCGCGGCATCGCCGCCAACGCCGGCATCACGCCGGCCATGTTGGAGAAGGCGTTGCCGGGCTTGAAGCGGGATGAAATTGTCTTGCTCTGCACCGGCTGGGGCGACAAGCGGGCCAAGACTCAAGAGTGGCTGTACGAGTCCCCAGTCCTGACGCCCGACGGGGCCGCGTGGCTGGTGGCGGCCGGCATCCGCGGCGTGGGGATCGACCACTACTCCATCGCCGGCATCCACGACCCGGTGAACCCGGAGACGCACACCGTCTTGCTCTCGAATAACGTCTGGGTCGTGGAAGAACTCCGCTTCCCGCCCGAGGCGTTCGCCGCCCCGTCGCCGTGCCCGTTCATGGCGCTGCCGATCAATCTCAAAGGCCACACCGGGGCTTTCTGCCGGCCGGTGTTGGTGGTGAACGTGTAGTCACGCAAAGGCAACCTCACTCCCCGGCCCCCTCTCCGAAGCGGAGAGGGGGAGCGAGTAGGCAAAATGCCGTCGAAATGTGGGGTACGTTTCCACCGTGCCGGCTCTGACGGAATGAATACGCCCGCGACAGGGTTAAACCACGTTCACGGGGCGGACTCGTCAGGCATTCATGGTCTTGTCTCACGGCATATGCGGCCGCGTTCGGGCGACCGGACATTATGCCCCGCCCGGGAGACTTGCAAACCACTCGCGGTACGGCGTGTTCTTCGCCAGATGCCGGTTGTAGTCCGGCGCCCCGTCGGCCCACCACGGCGGCCCGCGCTCCCCGAGCGCGACCTTGGCCGCGTCGATGTCGCGGCGGGCCGGGAGGCGGCCCGCGTCGTCGTTGGCTCGCCGGGCGCGCCCGAGCGCCGAGCGGGCGCACATCAACTCCCGCTGGAGCCGTTGCCGATCGCCCGTGGGCAGGGCCGGGTTGGTCGTCCGCCACAGCCGGCCGCGGACGACGAAATAGCGGCCGTCGGGGGTGACGGGGTACGGCGGCTGGGCAGGCAACTCGCTCATGGATCATCGTGGCGGCGGTAGGACCAATAACCCGGTCGGCGGCTGTGGTGCCCGACGGCCGCCACCCATAGGCGGTCGGACAACTGCTCGTAGACCACGGAGTAGGGAAAACGGTGAAGAGGGGCCATCCGGACGGCCCCCGCCTCGACCGCGTACAAATGCGGGTTCGCCTGGATGCGGGCGAGCGCGGCATCTAACTCGGCCCTGAAATCCTCTCCCAAGCCGGCCCGGAGGTTCTCGTACCGGCCGGCGGCCTCGCGGGCTTCGGCGGCCGCCTCCGGGTGGAAGTCGATGGGGGTCACGGTCGCGGGTCCAACAACGTCCGCAGAACTACTTCGGCGGGGATGCCCGTCACCTTGCCCGCCTTGACGTCGGCCATGCGCCGCTCGCCGACCGCGAGCCATTCAGCCCGCACCTCGGCATCTTCCCCGCCATCGAGGGACCGAAGCAGAAACTGGGCTAACTCGGCCCGGTCTTCCGCGGGCAACGCAGCCGTGGCGGTTTTGAAGTCTTGAAGGGGGGCGCTCATGCGGCGTCTCCGGGTTCTAGTGTCCTGTGAGCATCATACCGTCTTGCACGAAAGGAACAAAACAGCGGCTTACGACAGCTTACTCTTCTCCAGCACCGCTTGGAAATCCGCGTGGATGCGGCGCCGTACCAAATACTCGTCCTCGTCCAGCCAGCGGCGGGCGGCGCCGGTGTCGGCGAGGTTGTCGTGGATGAGGGAGCGGACGATCTCTTCCACGATGTCTAGGTGCAGGCGGGAGAAATGGGAGGCGGTCGTGAAGCTGTTGGGCAACTTCTCCAAGTGTTGGAACAGTTCCTCGATGCGGCACAGGGCGTCGTGGATGGGGCCGTGGGCGGCGGCGGCGATATAGGCTTGGGCCACCTTGGTCACTTGGCGCGGGCCGAGCGGGCGCTTCTCTTTCGGCTCCTTGGCGTTGGCGAACAGCGTTTGCCGGGCCTCGTCCAAGATCGGCTTAGCCTGCTCGAACGCCCCGAAGAACTGCCAGCCCTCGGCGAGGTTGAGGAGGGCCGTCAACAGGTCCGGCCATGCGGCGGCGGCCGTGCGGCGGACGACTTCGACCGGCTTGCCGCCGAGCAGGGCGTCGGCGACGTGCTTCAGGAAGCGGTCGATCTCGTCGCGCAGGCCGAGCTTGCGCAGGCTGCGGATGCCCTCCCCGGCGATCTGGTTGATGGCCTCGTACTGGGCCTGCGGGGTCTTCTGCCGGGTCACGAAGTCGAGGAAGTGGGCGAATAAGTGTTGCAGCAATTCCGTGCGGTGGAAGTGGCCGGCGACGTGGATGGCCCGCTCCAGCAGTTGGCACTGCACGGCCGTCAGCGTGGCCGCCTGGTCCCCGCGCTGGCCCTCCGAGAGGACGGCCGGCACGCGGGCCAGCAGTTCAGTCGCCAGTGCCTCGCCGACGCGGGCGGCGTGCGGCAGCGCGCCGGCGTACACGGCCAGGCGGGCCTCCGGCGTCCCGGCGGACTTGATGAGTTTGCGGATCGCCTCTTCCAACCGGGCCGGGTCTTTCACGGCGGCGAGGTCGGCGACGGCCCGCAGCAGTTCCATGCTCTTGCCGTACCACGTCGCGTAGGCCCGCGTCTTCTGGTCCGGCTCCAGCGTCCAGTACTCTTCCCGCATCCGGTCCACGACGTACTTGGCGCTGGCCGTGTTCCCCCGGTCCTTGTCCAGCGCGGCCAGCCGGGCCATCAGGTCGTCCGGCAGCGGGCCGGCGTGCGGTTCGCCCTTGATGACATTCTCCACGCGCCAGGAGAACGCCTTGGCGAGAAACTCATGCACCGGGTCCGGGCCGGCCTTCGCCTTGTCCGCGAGCAACTGCGTGCGGGCGGTGTTCATCAACTCGCGGGCCGTGGTGGTCTCCCCGAGCTTGGCGAATCCGAAGGCGAACATCAGTTCCACGTAGGGGCGGTTCACCTTCACGTCGTCGTGGTGGTGCCACTTCTCAACCAAGTGAAACAGGTGCATGGCCCGCTCGCGCAGGCCGCGCATGCGCTCGCCGGAGTGTTCGCCGCCGACGCGGAGGAAGGCGGGCAAGTCCCGCTCCTTGTTCAGCCCCTCGGTGAAGAGGCGGTGCAGCAGGCGGTCCCGCACGCGCGCGAGGGCCAACAAGTCGGCCGCACCGCCCGCCGCCTGGGCGAGGGCATGCCACGCCAGCCAGACGGTCCGGGCCGCCAGCACGCCCTCGTTCTTTTCGAGGAACATTCGCACCGCCGGCATCCACCCCACGAGCGCCGGCGGCAGCGGGTCCAGCCCGCAGGCGTGGATCGTCCGCACGGCCAGTTCGCGCACTTGCTGCGTGCTGGGGGCGGCGGCGGTCAGGGCCGCGTCGAACTCGGCGGCCGTCGGCGTCGGGTGGGCGTGCTTGTCTTCCGTGCGCAGCCAGTCCCACGCAGCCGCCGTCGGTTCTTCTTCCGTGTCCCACAGGGCATTGGCCCAGCACACGGCCGCTTCGGTCAAGTCGCCCAAGCGGCCATTCAGGCGGCCAAGTTCCGGCCACAGGGCCAGGCGCTCGGGGGCGTCCAACGGGCCGGGGACGGCCAAGAAGTCCCGCTCCCGCTGTTCCCGCGCCGCCCGCAACTGGTCGGCCGCCGCGGGGAGTTCGGCCGGGCGTTCCAAGCTGCTGCGGAACGGCGCCGGGGCCGCGACGGCGGCCGGGTTGTCCGGCGAGTCGTCGATGCCGGACACGTCTTTGTTCGCGTCTTTGCGCCCCTTGGCCTTCTTCGCGGGCGGCGGGTCTTTCGGCGGCTCGGTGTTGTCTTCCCGGCACAGGAACGACTCGAAGTCGAAGCGCGTGGCCCGCACCCACGATTCGAGGGCCTCGCGGTCGTGGTCGATCACGTAATCGACCCAGTCTTCCAGCGGCCGGAACGCGGTGTCCGGCAGCGTCTCCGGAGTGAAGTCTCCCCCGGCCGTCGGCATCAGCCACACAACTTGGGCCGGGTCTTCGGCCAGCAGCCGGCGCACGGCCTCGCGCCGCAAGGTCGGGATGAGCCGCTTGCCCACGGGGAGGAAGAGGTTCGGCAACTTCCAATACGCCTTGAAGCCGAGCGCGTCGTCCAGCGCCAACACCGGCGGCTGGAGTTTGGACGGCCGTGTCTTCAGCACAATCGTCGGCGGGCCGGCGTTGTTCTGGGCGATGGCGAAGGCCAGCCGTTGCATCAGCCGGTCGTCGGCCGTCCGCACCAAGGCGTCCAACTGGTTGACGGCGTCCGCGGTGACGACCCAAAACTCCGGCCCGTCCGCCGCGTTGCCAAGGACGAGCCGCAGGGGGACGACCAACTTCCCCTTCAGCGTGGACTCTTGCCACTCGACCGGGGCGTCCGGCAACTCCACGTCGAGGGCGTCGTAGATGTCGGCGAACGGGGCGTCGTCGATGGCCGTCCAGTCCCGCCCGGCCCGGATCAGCATTTGCTGCCCGGCCGGCGCCTTCATCTGGCCGACCAGCGGGTGCGTGTAGCCGTACTGGACCCACAGGCCCGGCGCGCCCTCGGCATACGCGGCCACCGTGGACGCGCCGACGCGGTCGATGGCCCGCAGCAGCGTGTAGTACGGCGGCCCGAGGACTTTCAGCAGGATTCGCGGCGACAGGCCATCAATACCGGCCATCGTGCGGTAACTCTGGCGGTCGTTGCCGAGCCGCAACATCTCGTTGACGAGTTCCGGGAACTCCTCCGCGGACATCTCGAAGAGGACCGGCGTGTTGGCCGTGAGTTCCGGCGCCTGCGTCGCCTTGACGGCCGGCAACAGTTGCGGCCAGTTGAGAAAGGTCGCCGGCTTGCCCGGCAGGTGTTCCTTGACCGTGACGCCACCGAGTTTTTTGAGATTGGCAACGACGATCTTGGACGGCGCCCCGTTGACGGACCGAACGGATACCCGATGGCCGTCGATGACCGCCTCGGCCGGGCCGCCGGCAATGTCCGCCGGGATCTGCCCGCCGCCGAGGGCGAGCCGCAGGGTGTCGAAAGTCGGGAACAGGAAGATCATCGTGGTGTCGCGGGGCCTCGAAATCCATTCCGGTGAGCCGTGTCCGGCGGCCGAAAACGGCTTACGCCCGCCCCCTTCAAGTTAGCGGATCGGGGCGGCGGGTCCAAGCGGCTGACATTTGGATGTCGCGGCGGCGGGATGGGGTTCGGAGAGGGAAACGCCGAATTCAAAACCCGGGGTTCGCCGAGCCTCACCCGCGGGCTACAGTCCGTCGCCCCTCCGGGGCTGAAAACCAAAGACCGGGTATTAGCCCCGGAGGGGCGAC
>JAYTTY010000610.1:0-13333 GCA_043744795.1 Zavarzinella sp.
TCCGTGTTCGATCCGTGGCTAAAAATGTCTTTCTGACATCGCTCACGCCAGCTTTAACAACTTCCTTGTCAGCCACTCGGCCGACAGCAGCGCCCCGCACAGCAATAACATGACGCCGACGCGCATCGGCCGGTCGGTCTTGCCGGTGAGCCATTCCGTGGACCACTTGGGCATGTCGATGCCCTTGTCCCAGTAGTCTTCCACCTTGCCCTTGTTGCGGATGGTCTTGGCGTCCTGCTTGATGACCTCGGGGATCAGCTTCAGGGACTCCTCGTCCCCGAACTTGAAGGCCAGGCGCTTCCCCTCCGGGCCGCCGGCGGCTGATCGTTGGAGGTTGGCGGCCAGCGTCGTGTCCGCGATGCGGCCGGACACCTCGGCCAGCGGCGTCGCCATGCGGTAGAGGGCGTTGAAGTCCGGCCGGGTCACGTCGAGCTCCGGGTTGGACTGCCGGATGTTGAACTTCTGCTTCAGCGTCTCGGCGCTGCTCGGGATTTCCACCTCCGCGCGCCAGATGCCCGTGGGGAACTTGTCGCTGGCGGCCAGTTGCGCCCGCTGGAAGTAGCCTTGCCACGCCTCGGCGCCCTTCTTGGCCGTCATGCGGTAGTCGTACACGTACTTGGCGTGGTACTTGGCCTTGGCGGCGGCGATCTGCTCCGGGCCGGTCAGCTTGTCGATCTCCGGCGGGTACTTGTCCAGTTCCACCGGCCGGAAGGTGATCTTCGGGTCGGAGTTCGCCGGCACGAACCCGAGGGCCGCGTCGAGCAGTTGCGACGTGACGCGGATGTACCCGCCGACGGGGACTTCCTTCGTCATCAGGATGCGGCCGCGCTGCGTCTGCTTGCGGCGGCTGCCCGAGCCCATGTAGCGGACCAGCTTGGTCCAGAAGCGCTCGTAGTAGTCGTCCCGGTACTGGCGCAGCCGCCAGATTTCCGGGGAGCCGATCCACATCGTCTTGCCCTGGCCGTACTGCATGGTCGCCATCCACGGCGGGGCCTTGCCGTCCGGCATCTTGATGGCGTTCGGGTCCGGGAAGCGGGCGATCGGGGTGGCGACGGCCTTCAGCTCGCGGAGCGGGAAGTAGTTGTAGAAGCCGCGGAGGACGCGGGCCTTCTCGTCCCGGTCGTCGCGGCCGGTGAAGAAGCGCTCCCAGCCGACTTCGACGTTCGACTGCGTGTCGTCGAGCTTCATGAAGTCGAGGTCGCCGCCGAGGTTCTCGAACTCCAGCCGCCACGGCAGGTTGGCGGTGCGCTTGGCGGCCGCGAGGTCCGGGTCGCCGGGGACGACGGGCAGCAGGTCGTTGAGCGGCTTGAACTTGTCCACCTCTTCCGGGCGGGCCAAGTGCTTCGTGTGAATGTGCCCGGCCATGAACAGCAGGCCGCCGGCTTGCAGGTCGACCCACGTGCGGAGCATCAAAATCTGCTCCGTGGTCATCATCGACCAGTCCACGTCGAAGGCGATGATCACGTCGTACCGGGCGATGTTGTACCACTTGTCTTCCGGCTTCTCGGTCGGGCTTTCCTCGACGCGGATGCGGTCCGGGAACCGCGTCAGTTGCCGTTCGCCGTCTTCGAGCAGGTTGATCTTGCCGGCGGTGCCGGCCTCGTTCTGGACGAACAGGCTCATGTCGGCCTTGTCCCGCAGCAGTTGCGTGACGAGGAACTGGAAGTCCCGGTTCGGGGCGCTGCACATGACCAGCACGCGCTGGGCCTTGCGCTTAATGCTCACGACGGTCCACTCGCCGACGTGTTCCTTGTCCTGGAACCGCTCCCCCTCGACGCGCGGGGTGACGGCCCGGACGCGGTACTCCCCCTCGGCGAAGGCCTTGGGGTTGTCCTTGTCCTTCATCAGGTCGTTGGCCGCCGCCGGGTCCAGCACGATCTCGGCCTGGGCGTGGGCCGGCTCGCCCGGCAGGTACACGGCCTCGGTCGCCACGCGGAACGTCGCGTCGCTCTTGGGCGGCTGCACTTCCAGTTCGATCTTGGCCTTCACGCCGGCCAGCCCGTCGCCGTCCTGCTCGATGATGACCTTGAAGGCCTCGTCGGGCGGGGTGAGTTCCGGGGCCTGCAGGTCGGTGATGCGGACGTTGACGGTCTTCTGGTCGGACCCGATGCCGACGGTGAAGACGGGTATGTGCTCGGCCGTGGCCCGCGCCCGCAGGTCGGCCAGCACGACCTCGTTGCCGAGGTTGCTCTGGCCGTCGCTGAAGACGACCATGCCCTCGACCATGTTGCCGGCCTCCTTGTTGATGAGGGCCAGCGCCGAGTCCGGGACGTTGGTGGCCGACGCCAGACTGCGGGCGAGGTCCACGCGGGCCAACAGCTTGTCGCGGTTGTGGGCCAGCGCCGCCCGGTCGGCCGGGGAAATGCCGGCCGGGTAGACGTCGTCCTTCTTGTCGAACCACGCCTGCGCCCACTCGGCGGTGCCGGGCTTGTCGCCGTCCCACGCCGGGCTGGCCTTGAGGGCCGCCGCGCCGGCGTCGGACAGGCCGCGCGTCACCCACGGCTTGAAGTCGTACCCGTAGGCCTGCCACTCGGCCTGGCCCCACGACTTGCCGACCACGCGGGTGAGCGCCCCCTCGGCGTCCGGCACGCGGTACACCGGGGCGGCCCCGTCGGCCGTCTTCTCGAACGGCTGCGGCTCCTCGTCGAGCCGGTTGCCGAAGCGGTACACGTACACCGGGTTCTTTTCCAACAGCTTGTTGACGAACCCGACCTTCTCGTCGCTCAGGAAGTCCAGCACCTTGGAAAGCCGCGTGACCGGCTTGCTGGAGACTTCGTCGCTGACTTGGGCCATGCTGTCCGATACGTCAATGAGGATCAACACGCGGGACGACTTCTCGACGCGGTCGTAGTCCTGCCGGGCCGGCATCAGGAACATGATGGCCAAGCACGCATACACGCTGATGCGCAGAATCGCGAGCGGGGTGGCCCAGTACCAGCGGACGGTGCGCGCGTCCTTGCGGTACATGAAGATGACGAGCGCGACGCCGACGAACAGCACGGCCCCGAGGACGAGCAGCCACCAGTGCCCGTTGACCTCCTTGGCGAGGCCGTAGGGCTTGAAGGTCTCGGTCAAGCGCCGAAACACGAACTCGGATTCCTGCTGCACGCCGGTGTCGTTCATATGGTCGAAGTCTCTGTCTGAACCAAGCAAAACCCGTTTAGCCGCGACGCGACGCTTCGGAGTGGAGCGCGGGCTTCCAACCATCAATCACATCCCCAACGCGGCCGGCGATTTTACTCGGCCGGCCCGCGCTCCACTCCGAAGCGTCGCGTCGCGGCTAAACAATGCACGTCACGCCGCCCCCGCCTCCGTCCGCGTGTGGAAGCTCAACCGGACGCTCATCGCCTGCTCGGCGATCAACACCAGCAGCATCACGAAATAGAACCACGGATTTTCCGACAAGTCGCGCTTGCGGGCCAAGAGCGAGTCCACCAGCTTGTCGTCGGTGGCGGTGTGCAGCGGGGCGCGGGCGACTTGCGTGATGTCGTCCGAGTTGGCCCGCAGCAGGTTCCCCTCGGCGGCCACGTCCACGTTGTAGGCCAGCGTGCGGAAGTCGGCCTTGGCCGGGGCGTCCGGCGTGGCCTTGCCGGCCTCGGCCCGGCGCTCGGCGAAGCGGAACAGGTACGTCCCCGGCTCCCGGCCGCGGTCGAACGCCAGGCGGTACTGCTCCTCCGGCTTGTCCTTTTCCTTGTCCTTGTCTTTTTCCTTCGCCCCCTCGGGCGGCGGCTCCTTGGCGACCACGTCCACGGCCATCAGGTTTTCGCCGAGCGAGGTGAAGCCGATCTTGTTGGCCTTCACGTCCTCGGAGAGTTGGGCGGCCCGGTACTTGAGGTCGTAGGCGGACTTGTCGAACGTGAACGTCCACGGCTGGCCGAGCAGCGGGTTGGCGTCCGTCCCGGCGCTGGCCATGTAGCCGAGCATGTTAATCATCATCGGCGGGTAGTAGGCCTTGCCGAAGCCCTCCATGTCGTTCCACGACGCGCCGGCCGAGGTCATGAACGCCGTCACGCGGCCCTTGCCGTAACTCTTGGCGAGGTACAGCGGGTCGCCGAAAGAGACTTCGTCCCGCAGCTTTTCGACCTTCTCCTTGAGCAGGGCGTTCTCGGCGGCGGCCCAGAACGTCACCAGGCTCGGCCGCTTGAGGGCCTCGTTGCCCGGGTCGTCCAGCAGGCTTTCCAGCACCTTGCCGAGGTTGAACAGCTCGTTCGTGCTGGCGGCCATCTTCCGCAACTGCGTGCGGTAGTCCGTCAGCGACTCCGAGAACTTCGAGAACTTCGGCTCCGTGATCGGGAACTCGTCCGTCAGCTTGTTGACGCGGTCGGTGTACGCCTCCATCGGGGCGGTGTTCTGGAGGTAGACCAGCGTGTTCAGGTCCGTGTTGCCCCCCTGCATGGCCTGCGTGTTCACGCGGATGTAGCGGTCGATCACCACGAAGATGAAGAACTTTTCGTACTCGTCCTCGCTGACGGCTTGGCCGCGGTTGTCCGTGTACAGCTTTTCGAGGGCCGGGTGCGAGCGGGTCTTCTTGCTGGTGAGCAGCTTCTTGTTGTACGTCAGGCTGCGGGCGAACTTGAGGGCGGCCCGCTTGTCCTCCGGGATGTCCATGCCGACGCCCTTGTCGAGCGGCACGGGGAAGATACCCTTGCCGTCCCGGTAGAGTTTCTCGTTGTACTCGGGGATCACGTCGGCCTTCACGGACGGCCCCATGAAGAAGGAGACGCCGCCGCCGCCCTTGGCGTAGGCTTCGAGGTTCCGCAAAGCGGCCGGGGTGAACCGGGGCACGTCGCAGACGAAGATGCCGACGTACTGTTGCAGGTTCAGCGTCTCCAGGTCGGCGGCGTTCTTGATCTGCACGTCGTACCCCTTGATCGGCTCCGTGAAGAGCTTTTGCAGGAAGAACGACTCGGCCTCCTTCGTGCCGCGCTGGGCCGCCGTGTTGCTGTCCACGATCAGCAGCGGGACGCGGTCGCGGATCTCGATGGCGGCGTAGCGCACGTTGTCCGCGGCGATGCCGCCGACTTCCCCTTCGAGGTGGCAGCTCACGACCGGGAACCGCCCGGCCACCGTCGCCTGCAGCGTCTCGCGCTCCTCGTTGGGGAGGGTCTGCTTGGCGTCGGTCAGCTTGTCCACGGCGGCCGTCACGTCGTCGTCCGACCCTGTGCGGTCGAAGTTCAGCACGAACTTGGAGACCGTCTCCCCGTTCGGCGGGACGGAGGGGATGACGACCATCCCCTCCGGCCGCTCGGCCCCGTTGACGCGGACGCGGACGTTGACGGCCTTCTTCTCGCTGTTCGAGTAGTTCTTGACCTTCACCGTGAACTCGACCGGCTGGAACTTGGCGACGATCTTGGCGTCCGGGCTGAGTTCCGTGATCGCCATATTGTCCGCGGACAGCGGCGACTTCGTCTGCTCCGACCGCTCGGGGGCGACGGCGTCCAGCAAGTGGACATCGACGCCGGCCTTTTTCAATTCTTCAAACGCCTCGGTGAGTCGAACGCGGTTCTGCTCCCCCCAGTCGGCGGCCCGGAAGTCGCTGACGACGTGCAGCACCGGCCGCATGACGGCGTCCCCCTCGAACAGCTTCTTCGCCGCCCGCAGGCCCGTCACCAAATCCGCGTGTTGCAGGGACGCCTTGGTCGGGGCGAGGGCGTTCCGCATTTCGTCCTGGGACGCGGTGTTCAGCCGGCCGAAGGACCGGGGGTTGTCCACGTCCGACAGGCGCAGGAGCGTGACGAACTGCGGGCTGCCGGCCTGCACGGCCGACCCGGCGATGCGGTCCACGACGAGCGTCTTGGCGTCCTGGTACACTTCGCGGGTCTGGCCGTCGTCGGACCGGATCATGTCCGACGTGCTGAGGGTGTCGTCCAGCAGGATGACGTGCAGCGTCGTCTGCCCCTCGCGGCCCTTATCGCAGCCGATGAAGCGGGCGAGCAGCAGGCCGACGAGCAGCATGAGCAGGATGCGGAGCAGCAGGAGGATCATCTGCTCGATGATGAGCTTGCGGCGCGCGCGCTTCTGCGACTTGAGGAGGAACTCCATCGCCGCCCACCGGACGCGCTTGAACTTCATCCGGTTAATGAGGTGGATGATGATCGGGGCGGAGATCAACAACGCCCCGAAGATCATGGCGAACGGGTTGGCGAAGAGGCTCAACATGCGTCGGTTTTCTGTCCTTGGGTGTCCGTCATCCGTCGTAGGTCTTTCGGCCTGAAGGGCCGCTTAACATAGCCCAGCCCGCAAGGGCTGGGACCATGTCCCGTCAAAAGCCTCGGTCTGAAGGACCGATTATCGGCCGCCGGTCCCGTCCAACGCCCCACCCTCGCGGGTTGGGGCAGGTTAAGCGGTCCTTCAGACCGCAAAACCTTGTCCGGCGTCGAACCCAGCCCTGTCGGGCTGGGCTATGTTAAACGGCCCTTCAGGCCGAAAAACCAACTCGCGGGCGGGGGCCACCCGGCGGCTTACGCCGCTCGGCTCACCGTGTCACCCCTGCGCCGCCGGGGCCTTGCCGCCCGCCCTCGCGGCCATGCGCTTGTGCAGGAACTTCGACAAGATCGCGTCCATGTAGTCGCTGGTCTTCACCAGCGAGTAGTCGATGCCCATGCGGCTGCACCCGCGGCGGACTTCGACCAGGTATTCTTCCAACGCTTCCAGATACCCGTCCCGGAGGGCCTTCGGGTCGCACAGCAGGTCGGGGAGTTCTTCCATGCCCTCGAACTTGGTGGTCCCGCCGAAGGGGAAGTCCACCTCGTCGTCGTCCATGACGTGGAAGACCATCACGTCGTGCCGGCGGCTGCGGAGCATCTCCAACCCCTTCAGCAGCGGCTCGCGGTCGCACAGCAGGTCGGAGAACAGCACGATCAGCCCGCGGCCGTGGGCGGCCTCGGCCACCTTGCGCATGATCTTGAGCGGGTCGGTCTTCTTCTTCGGCGTGCTGGTGTGCAGGATTTGGGCGATGCTGTCGAGGTGCAGGTCCGAGGACCGGGCCGGGAGTTGGGCGCGGATGTCCTCGTCGAAGGCGATCAGCCCGGCCGAGTCCCCCTGCTTGATCGCCATGTACGCCAGGCAGGCGGCGGCCGTGCTGGCGTACTCGTACTTGTTCATCGTGCCGGCCTTGCGGTGCTTGTCCGCGCCGTAGTGCATGGACTCGGACACGTCTACCACCATCGTGGCCCGCAGGTTGGTCTCGGCCTCGTACTGCTTGATGTAGAACTTGTCCGTCTTGGACCACACCTTCCAGTCGAGGTGGCGCAGGTCGTCCCCGCGGACGTACTCCCGGTGCTGCGCGAACTCGACGGAGTGCCCGAAGAACGGGCTGCGGTGCATCCCGGTGATGAACCCCTCCACCACCGTCTTCGCCCGCAAGTCCAGTTGGGAAATGCGCGCGATGACTTTCGGGTCAAAGAAGCGTCGGGCGTCGTCTTCGTTGCGGGTCATGCTGGTATCCGGAAAAGACACTCACCACAAAGGCACAAAGAACACACAAAGTTTCACAAAGGGCCGCCGACGCGGGATGTCTTAAAAAACTCTTCTTCTCTGTGCGTCTTTGTGTGATCTTCGTGCCTTTGTGGTGAATGTCTTTTTCCTCAAGACGTGAAGATTTTCTTGAACCGCTCGTCGCTCTCCAAATCGCCGACCCGCGTCGGGGTCTCGTTGAGCAGTTTAGTGACGATCTTGTCCGTGGTGACGCCCTCGGACGCGGCGGTGAAGTTGGCCAGGATGCGGTGCCGCAGCACCGGCAGGGCGACGGCCTGGATGTCCTCGTGGGCCACGCTCTCGCGGCCGTAGAGCAGGGCGCGGGCTTTGGCCCCCAGCACGAGGTTCTGCACGGCCCGCGGGCCGGCCCCCCACGCCAAGTATTCCTTGACGAATTTCGGCACGCCCGGCTCCGTGACGCGCGTCTGCCGGACGATGGCCAGCGTGTACTTGATGACTTCGTCGGCGATGGGCACCCGGCGGACGAGGTTTTGCAGTTCCAGGATCTGCTCGCCGCTGAGGACCGCCTTCGGCTCCTCCATCGTGAGGGCGGTGGTCCGGCGGGCGATCTCCATTTCCTCGGTGAAGCTCGGGTACTTCACGAAGACCTTGAACATGAAGCGGTCCTGCTGGGCTTCCGGCAGGGGGTAGGTCCCTTCCTGTTCGATCGGGTTCATCGTGGCCAGCACGAAGAACGGGTTGGTGAGCTTGTGCCGGACGCGGCCGACCGTGACCTGCCGTTCTTGCATGGCTTCGAGGAGGGCGGCCTGCGTCTTCGGCGGGGTGCGGTTGATTTCGTCGGCCAGCACCATGTTGGCGAACAGCGGGCCGGGGAGGAACTTGAACTCGCGGGAGCCGGTCGAGCGGTTCTCCTCGATCACTTCCGTCCCGGTGATGTCCGCGGGCATCAAGTCGGGCGTGAACTGGATGCGGCTGAAGTCGAGCGACAGGCACTTGGCCAGCGAGGAGATCATCAACGTCTTGGCGAGGCCGGGCACGCCTTCGAGGATGCAGTGCCCCTTGCTGAACAGGGCGATCAGCAACTCTTCGATGACCTGGTCCTGCCCGACGATCACGCGGGCGAGTTGGCCTTTCAAGTCCTTGAAGGCCGACTTGATCCGGGCGACGGCTTCGAGGTCGTTGCCGGCGAGCGTGGAAGAAACTTCTGCCATGTGTATTTCTTGGGGGGTGAGGAGGTCTGAGTTCCGATGTCTTATGTTTTTGGTTTTCAGGTCCAACGGACCGCCCGGTTGTAGCCAGGCCCGGAAGGCCTGGGCTCCGGTTCAACCTTTTCTTCAAGCCCCAAGGGGGCGGCCGGAGCCGGGACACAATTCCGGCCGCCCCCTTGGGGCTAAAACCATTTTTGGCCGTGTGTTCCAGGCCCTTCCGGGCCTGGCTACATCCGACCGCCCCGTTGGGGCTGAATACCACAATCACCCGCTCACCGCTGGTAGATCGGCAGCGTCGCGTTCTCCAGTTGCAGAATCGTCAGATTGATCGACGTGGCGAACACCGGGCCGATGTAGCCGCCGGTCCAGGCGCCGTCGGCGCCTTGGGTGCTCTTGATGTACTCGAACATGCTCTTGCGGAACTCGCTCCACTTGAGGCCGTCCTTGGTGCCGACGATCTTCTCCCAGCCGTCGTCCCCGAGGACGTACATGGCTTGGGAGAAGTAGTAATTCTGGTACTCGTCGTGGGCCATGCGGCCCTTGGCGAAGGGGATGTTCTTCTGGCAATACTTGAGCCACTTGACGGCGTACTCGGACTTGTACTCCCCCTGGCTGAAGGCGCTGGCGACGGCGGCGGCCGTCAGCGGCGGGCGCTCCCCGCCGTTGGCCGCGAAGCCGTTGGCCAGCGAGTAGATGATGCCGCCGGCCGGGGTGGTGGACTTCTTCAGGTAGTCCACGGACTTGTCGATGATCGACTTCGGCACGAGGATGCCGGCGTTGCGGGCGGCCCGTAGCCCCTGCAATTGGGTGACGGTCACGGAGCCTTCGTCGAAGTTGCCGCCTTCGCTGGCCGAGACGTAGCCCCAGCCCCCTTTATCGGTCTGGGCCTTGCCGCAGAAGTCGACGGCCTTGGTGAGCAGCTTCTCCAAGTCTTTGCGGCGCTTCTCGTCTTCCTCTTCGCCGTAGACACTGGCGAGGAATAGGAGGCCGAAGCCGTGCCCGTACAGGTAGCGGCTGGCTTCGGTCGGGTTGTTCGGGTTGCCGAGCAGGCCGTTGGCCTGCGACCGCTTCATGAACCACTCGACGGCCTTCTTGATGTTCTGGCTGTACTTGCCCTCCCGCATGGTGCTCCCTTCCATGAGCATTGCCATGCCGGCGACGGCCGTCATCGTGGTCGGGTACTGGCCGCCGTTGGCCTCCCAATTGCCGTCCGTCTTGTTCTGATTCTTGGCCAGCCACTCCAAGCCCTTGCGGATGTTCTCCTGAACGTCCACCTTGGCCTCGTCGGCCCGACTGTGGGAAAACGGGACGATGACCGCCACGACGGCGGCGGCCCAAAGGGCTTGGATGAGTCGGGTCATGCGCATCATTCTCCCACGGCTGGCCGGAAATTGGCCAACCTAATTGACGAGTCAGGGAAAAAATCTTCACCGGGGCGCCGCCCGGCCGGCGGGAGAGTCATGGGGTAAGTGTAAATTGTCGAACGGGTTGCGTCAAACATAAAAGGGACAAAGGCGGGGGGGAATGGGCCAGCTGACGTTGGGACAACAGCATACTTTGTCGAAATCCCACGAAGAAAACCCGGCGAGCGGGGGCCGTGAGTCCCCTGATTCTTTACCGATGCGCCCGAATCGGGGGACTCACGTCCCCCGCTCACCGGGTTTTTGACAAGACAACAACAGTCGCGAACCGCGGACGGTGTGGTCCGAGGAGAACTGATTCGGACATTTCCCCGTTCACGGGCGGGGACGATTCCGATATGGTGCAGATCAGCAACGACGAATGCAGAGGGTGACGTGGCAAAATCATCGAACGGCCGACAATCGTCGGCGTCCCCTCCGCTTCGTCCGATTACGGCAATTTCCGTCGAAGGCTTCAAGTCCATCGATGCCCGTCAAGAGATCGAGGTGCGCCCGCTCACCATCTTGGCCGGGGTCAACAGTTCCGGCAAAAGCAGCATGATGCAGCCGCTGTTGCTGCTGAAACAGACTTTGGAGGCGCCGTACGATCCGGGGCCGCTTTTGTTGAACGGGCCGAACGCGAAATTTACCAAGGTTGAACAATTTTTATGCGCTTCGCGGTCTGATTCCGAACGTAGCCACCTTTCATTTGGCGTATCTTTGGCTGATGGGAAAACGTGCACGATTCACATCCGACAGGGTGGAAACAGTCCGCTTGAGTTAGCGTACATCGACATCGGTTCGGAGGGCCAATATCGGAAACTCTACGAGGGCGAAAGTGATTTGACTTTGAACGAAGCGGAAACTTGGTTTCCTCCAGATTTCGCGCGAGACATGTTGAGGCTCAAGGCACGATTTCGGGTGATTAGGAACAGGTGCTTTGTAGATGTCAAAATCACCACGCAAGCACGTGGCTTACACGATGTGAATTTGGGGGTTGGGCTCGAAGATTTCGAGCAAGCCATCACTTCCATCATCCATGTGCCTGGATTGCGAGGAAATCCGCAACGCAATTACAAATTAACTGCCGTGGGGAGCCGTTTCCCCGGAACGTTTGAGGAGTACGCGGCATCCATTATTGCGGCCAACAAGACGGGCGATTTTTTGACCGATTTGGGCGATGATCTCAACGAACTTGGACTCGCTTGGTCGGTTGAAGCTGGATCAGTTGACGATACGCAAGTGGAACTCAAAGTTGGCCGGCTGCCGAAGCCGTCTCGCGGCGGCACTCACGACATGGTCGGCATCGCTGACGTCGGCCTCGGCGTCTCCCAAACACTCCCGGTCGTCGTCGCCCTGCTGACAGCCCAACCTGGGCAACTTGTTTACGTCGAGCAGCCGGAAATTCATCTTCACCCGCGCGCCCAACACGCGATGGCGAAACTCCTCGCTCGCGCCGCCATGCGGGGCGTGCAAGTTGTCATCGAGACGCACAGTTCGATCCTGCTCTTGGGCATTCAGAGTCTGGTGGCCACCGGCGAGTTGGACCCGGGCAAGGTCAAGCTGCACTGGTTCCAGCGGGACGGGAAGACCGGGGCCACGGCGATCAGCAGCGCCGATCTTGACGCTGCCGGCAGTTTCGGGAATTGGCCGGAAGATTTTGATGACGTATCGCTGTTCGCCCAACAACGGTATCTCGACGCCGCGGAGAAGATGTTGAGCCATGAGCCATAAAGTCGTGCCCACGTCGAGCATGGTGATCGACGCCTCCATCGCCCGTGCGTCCGGCCCGCCCGGCTCTACGCACCCTGTGGGGGCAGTCTGCCGCAATTTCCTCATGGCCTTTCGCGGCGTCGGGCACCGGGCTGTTTTCAACGGTGTCGTCCGAGCCGAATGGGACAAGCACCAGTCAAAATTCGCTCAAGCGTGGCTGGTGTCAATGTTCCGCATGAGGAAGGTGCGCGTGGTCCCCGACGAGCCGATTGATGACTTGCGGGATGCCATTCGGGACAATTTCGACGATGCGGGCATTGTCGCCCTGCTCATCAAAGACGTTCATCTGGTCGAGGCCGCGTTGGCGTCCGACCAACGGATCGCCTCCCTTGATGAAACGGCCCGCCATCATTTCGGCCAAGCGACTGTCTTCTCCAATGAATTGGCGGCGATCCATTGGGTAAACCCGACGCGAGAATCAGAAACGGTGGGTGACTGGCTTGAAGCCGGCATGCCCCAAGACCCGGCTCGATGCCTTCATCCGTGACAGCGCCGCAAAACAGGCTCCTCACACAAACGGCTCTGGCGGTTCTTCCTTCCTCGTTTCCATTTTCCCTACTTCAGCCCGCGGCCAGTAGCGGTACGCCAATGCCCCGATAATCATCGCCCCGCCGAACCACGTCGCTGAGGTCGGCGTGTCGGTCTCGGGGGAGATCATGTAAGCCCACACCGGGTTGAGCAGCGGTTCTAGCAGGGTGATGGCCCCGGCTTCTTGCGGGCTGACGGTTTGCAGGCCGCGGGCGAAGAGGTAGTACGGCAGGGCCATTTGCACGCCGCCGAAGATCACCAAGAAGGCGATTTGGCGCAGCGACGGCGTCGTTACCCAATCGATGAAAAAAGGGGGGCCATTCACGGCGGCGACGGCGACGGCGATGCACAGGGCGCCGCCGAGATTGTTCTGCACGGAGAGCCACGCGGCGGGTTGGTCCCGCAGGTGGCGCAGGCAGAGGATCACCGCCGCGTAGGTGACGCCGCTGCCGACGGCCATCATCGTCACCTCGATCCGCCCGCCGTTGAACAACTCCCCGTCCCCGCCGACGATCACGGCCATGCCCAACATCCCGAGGGTGATGGCGACCACACTGCGGGTGTCCGCCTTTTCCCGGAGGACGACGATGGAGAACGCGAACACGAAGAACGGGGCCGTGTTCTGGAGCAGGATGGCGTTGGCCGCCGACCCCAGGGTGATGGCCGAGATGAACAGGGCGTTCATCACGGCGAAGCAGACGATCATCGGCGCCATGACCGGCCGGACGCCGATCTTGCGGACGGGGACGGCCGGCAGCAGCACCAGCCCGGCGAACAGGCCGCGGAAGAAGGCGATTTGCAGCGGCGTGAGGGCCGGCTCGTCCAGGCCCAAGGCCGTCGGGTGTTTCAGCAGCCGCGTGCCCAGCCCGCTGAGGCTCCACAGCACGGCGGCCAGCACCAGGCACCACCGGCCGCGCCGGACGGCCGCTTGGGAGGCGTCTGTCATCGGCGACAATTGCCGTTTGTGGGGGAAGTCGCAGAGACCCC
>JAYTTY010000611.1:0-3382 GCA_043744795.1 Zavarzinella sp.
TGGCCATGCGGGGAAACTCTCGGGAAGGAATGGATCGTTGTTCGCTCAGCCCCGGGGGTCGCAAAGCCTCACCCACGGGCTACAGTCCGTCGCCCCATCCGGGGCTAATACACTCATGTTTTCAGCCCCGGATGGGGCGACGGACTGTAGCCCGTGGGTGAGGCTTTGCGAACCCCGGGGCTGAGCGAACAACGATCCATTCCTTCCCGAGAGTTTCCCCGCATGGCCAAGAAAAAAGACGACGCCCCCGCCCCACCGACGACCACTACTGGGGCCGTCACGGAAATGCTGCGCGCCCCGGCCGAGGTGTTGTACGCCGAGGAGTTGGAGCAGCTCATCAAGACCGACACGCACCCGAAGCCGCCGAACTGGCGCATGTCGCCGCGGGCCGTCGCCACCTACATCTCCGGCGGCAAGGCCGGCACGATGGCCATCTCGCCGAAGTACATCGGCCACAAGCGGTTGGTCGAGATCGCCGTCAGCACCCTCGTCACCGACCGGGCGTTGCTGCTCATCGGCGAGCCGGGGACGGCGAAGTCGTGGTTGAGCGAACATCTTGCGGCGGCCATCAACGGGGACAGCACCAAGGTCGTGCAGGGCACCGCCGGGACGACGGAGGAGCAGATCCGGTACACGTGGAACTACGCCATGCTGATCGCCCGCGGGCCGAGCCGCGAGGCCCTCATCAAGTCGCCGGTGTTCCGGGCCATGGAGTCCGGGACCATCGCCCGCTTCGAGGAGATTACCCGCTGCGCCGCCGAGGTGCAGGACGCCCTCATTTCGCTCCTGTCCGAGAAGCGAGTCGCCATTCCCGAATTGGCCACCGAGGTCCCGGCCGCCAAGGGCTTCTCGATCATTGGGACGGCCAACACGCGCGACCGCGGCGTCAACGACATGTCGGCCGCCCTCAAACGGCGGTTCAACACCGTCGTGCTGCCGACGCCGGCCACGCTCGAAACGGAAGTCGAGATCGTCCGCAAGCGGGTCGGGGAACTCGGGGCCAACCTCGAACTGAAGGCGGCCCCGCCCAGCGAAGACGCGGTCACGCAGGTCGTCACCATCTTCCGCGAGCTGCGGGCCGGGCAGACGCTCGACGGCAAGAACAAGCTAAAGGTGCCGAGCGGCGTCCTCTCCACGGCCGAGGCCATCTCGGTGCTGGCCAACGGCATGGCCCTCGCCGGCCACTTCGGCTCCGGCGAAGTGGCGGCGCACGATCTGTCCGCCGGCTTGCAGGGGGCGGTCGTGAAGGACGAGGAGAAGGACAAGATCGTCTGGCAGGAGTACCTGTCGAACGTGCTGAAGAAGCGCGGGGCCGAGTGGCGGCCGCTGTACACGGCCTGCGCGGAGTCGAACTCGTGACCGGCCCGCACGTCTTCGGCGTCCGCCACCTGTCCCCCGGCGGGGCGTGGCACTTGCGCGCCCTGCTCGACAAGGTCCGCCCGAAGGTCGTGATGATCGAGGGGCTGGCCGACGCCGGCGACCTCGTCCGCGACATCACAAGGAAGGGGACGAAGCCGCCGATCGCCATCCTCGCCTACACGGACGCCGTCCCGGTGCGGACGCTCGTCTACCCGCTGGCGGCGTACAGCCCCGAGTACCAGGCGATGCTGTGGGCCAGGGAGAACGACGCCCGCGTCGAGTTCATCGACTTGCCGTCCGACATTTTTCTCGGCTTGCAGGACGTGGAAATCGAACGCTTGGCGAAGCGGGCGGCGGCCCCGGCCGAACCGGGCCGGCCGCCGGCCCCGGACGCGGCGTGGCGGCCGGAGCACGGCGGGTCGGTGTACCACCGGATCGCTGAGCGGTGCGGCGAGGTCAACTACGATGCCTACTGGGAACGCCGGTTCGAGCACAACCTGAACCACGACAGTTACCGGCTGGCCGCCCACGAACTCGGCCGCGAACTGCGGGCCGAGCCGGACGAGCCGGTGTGGCGGGCCGAGAACCTCGTCCGCGAGGCGTTCATGCGGCGGCGCATCACCGAGATTCTCGCCGGCGGCGTGAAGCCGACCCAGGCCGTCGCCGTCGTCGGCGCGTTCCACGCCCCGGTGTTGGGCGACGAGTTTCCGGCGATGACGGACGGCGAACTCGCGTCCCTGCGGCGGCGGCCGAGCAAGTTGACGCTGATGCCGTACTCGTATTTCAAACTGTCGAGCCAGAGCGGGTACGGGGCCGGCAACCACGCCCCGGCGTACTTCGACCTGTTTTGGGACACACTGAACGCCGGCGGCCTCGCCGACCTGCCGGCGCAATACTTGACCCAAGTCGTCCGGCACATGCGCGGGGCCGGCACCCCCCGGTCGACGGCCGAAGTGATCGAGGGCGTGCGGCTGGCCCGCACCCTGGCGGCCCTGAAGGACGGCTCGGCCCCGACACTCGGCGACCTGCACGACGCGGCCGTCACGCTCGTCGGCGGCGGGGAGTACGCCGCGGTCGCCGACGCCTTCGCCCGCGTGGACGTGGGCACGGCCATCGGCGAGTTGCCGAAGGGCGTCAGCCGAACGTCCATTCAAGAAGACTTCGACCGGCAGATGGCCCGGCTCAAACTGGAGAAGTTCAAGAAGACGGTGGCCGAGGAGCTGACGCTCGACCTGCGGGAGAACCGGCATGTAAAAACGGACGAGGCGGCGTTCCTGGACCTGAACCGGTCGGCGTTCCTGCACCGCCTGCGCGTGCTGGACATCGGCTTCGCCAAGCCACTCGGCCGCGGCAACCGGCAGACGACGTGGGCCGAGGCGTGGAAACTTCAGTGGGACCCCGGGCACGAGATCGCGCTGGTCGAGGCGGTCCTGCTCGGCGAGACGGTGGAACTGGCGACGGCGTACAAGTTCAAGCAACTGCTCGACGCCGCCACGGGCATCGCGGTCGCCGCCGACGTGGTGAAAGACGCTTGCCAGTGCGGGTTGTCGGCGTCGATGGACCTGGCCCGCAAGCGGCTGCAAGAGTTGTCGGCCGTCAGTTCCGACTTGGCCGCCATTGCCCACGCGGCGACGGCCCTGAGCCAAGTGACCCGCTACGGCGACATCCGCAAGTTCGACCCGGCCCCGCTGCTGCCGCTCATCGACGAGTTGTTCGTGCAAGGCGCGCTGGCCCTGTTCCCGGCCGCGAACTGCGACAACCAGGCGGCGGCCCAACTGGCGGAGGCCATCGAAGAACTCAACCGCGTGTCGCTCGAACACCACGAGCGGGTCGAGGGGGAGTTGTGGGTGGCGCAACTGCGGCGGCTGTCCGACGCGGACGACCGCAACCCCCTCTTGTCCGGCTACGCGTGCGCCGTCCTGCTGGAACGGGGCCTGGTCGCCACCGACGACTTGGCCCGCGAAGTGTCCCGCCGGCTGTCTCCCGGCGTCCCGGCCGACCTCGGGGCCGGCTGGTTCGAGGG
>JAYTTY010000612.1:0-3374 GCA_043744795.1 Zavarzinella sp.
AAGACACGTCGGGCTCACGCCTCGACGCTCGCCGTTGCGTTTGTGTGCCATGTGGCAATCGGTGTCGGCCCGCACGCATCACGTCAATCGTCGCACGCATACACGTCGAACGAGGTTTTTGCGAGCCGCTTGAACGGCACCGTCAACTTTTCCATGAGCAGAAGGACACGCTGTTCGTCGTCTTCTTCTTGGTGAAAGACTTTTTTCTCCGCGGCGAGGGGCTTGCCCTCGTTGATGTCCACTTCGCCTTCCATGGACCGCCATTTCCTCAGCGCCTTGCCGCCCGACCACCATTCGAAGCCGGCGGACCCGCACGTACCCTCCAAATGAAACGAGAACACGTCGGCCGACTTTGAAATCTCCGCCACGGCGTCGTCTTCGGCCATCAGGGCCATCACGTTGCCGAACGCGCACGTCCATCCGTCGACGTAGCCGACGGCCATCCAGTCCATGGCGCTCGACGTTGCTTCATCGAAGTCAACCGTTTCGTCTTGGTGTTCCGCTTTCGGGAAGCCGAGGGCGTTCAAGAGCCACGGAATGTCCTTCGAGTGGTCGGCGTGGATCAGGATTCCAGAGGTGTGCCAAGACATGTCCACTCCCCGTTCGGTTGACAAGAAATGACGCCCGGATTTGTCGGCCGCGACGAAAGTTCTCACGTCGCGGCCGACGAGTCCTACGCGGCGATGTTACTTCTTCACATCGTAACAAAACATCACGTCCCAGTCACGCAGGTAAAGCTTCCCGCCGACGACGACCGGGTGGGCCCACGCGGCTTGTCCGCTGCGGTTCGGTTGGGAGAACCGCCCCGTCTCGACGTACTTCTTGGGGTTGGCTTCGACCAGTGCGACCTTGCCGTCTTCGCCCCGGACGTACAGGTGGCCGTCGGCGTAGGTCACGGACCCCTTGCCGACGCCGCGCTCGTCCCACGCGATTTTGCCGGTCTTGAAGTCCACGCACAGGAGCGAGCCGCCCCCGGTGCCGTACACGTAGTCGCCGACCAGCACCATGCCGCCGTGGTGGTTCTCGAACTTCTTGAGGAAGTACGCCGGCTCGGCCTTGAAGCCGTCCGTCGTCTTGGTCACGTCGGCCCGCCCGCCGCCGGTGGAGTAGGCCGAGGCCGCGAACACGGCGTTGTCCTTGAACAGCGGGGTGGAACAGTTGGCGGTCCCGTTGGCCGGCGCGTCGTAGTGCCACAACAACGTGCCGTCCTTCGCGGCCACGCCGACGACGCCGCCGTGGAGGAACTGGACGTACTGCGGGACGCCGTCGATCTCAGCCTTAATCATGGAGGCGTAGGCCGCCGTGGCGTATCCCCCGTTGCCCGCGACCTTGACGGCCGCCTTCCAAATAACTTCTCCGTTGGCCTTGTTCATTGCCACGATGGTATTCGTTTCGCCGCCGGGAGTGACGAGGACAACGTCGCCATCGATCAACGGACTTTCTGAATAGGCCCACCCGCCGGATTGCCCTTTGAACTCTTTCTTAAAGTCTTTCTCCCACTTAATCGCCATCTTCTTGATGTCCACGCAAACGAAGTTTCCGTTGGAACTGATCGTGTACGCCAGCCCGCCGTCAATCGTGGGGGTGGACTTGGGCGCCTCGTACCCGCCGACGGCGAGGCCAATTTTCACTTCGCCGAGTTTGGCCCCGTCCTTCTGATTCAGGACGATCAAGTATTCTTCCTTGCTCTTGACCTCTTCCTTGTCCTTCCGCTTGACCTTGACCGTTCCTTCCCCTACGGTCCCCAGCACGAATATTTTCCCGTCGCTGAACGACGGCGTCGAGTAGCCGTCGCCAAGCCCCGTCGTTTTCCAGAGTTGCTCCGGCCCTTCCTTCGGCCAATCGGTGAGCAGGCCGGTTTCCTTCGAGATGTCGTCGCGGTTCGGGCCGCGCCACTGGGGCCAGTTGCCGTCCGCGCCGGGGTCGGCGGCGAAGGCTGTCGCCGAACAGAACAGGGTGAGAGATAGAAGCCAGCGATTCATCAGGAACTCCGTGGAAAAATGGCGGGTGGAAGCATCGGCCATCAGGCGGGCGGCGGGGCCGACGACTCGGCGGGTTGGGGCGGGGCAAGCTCCGGGAGATTATACCAAGGGGCCGCCGGGTGGTCATGTTTCGTCTGGTGCAAATGCTGATTCAGCGGGAAGACGATGAGCCGGCGCAGCCAGTCGGCCTGGAAATCGGCCGAGCATTTGGCAACCTCCCGCCCACGGCCCGCGTGTTGGCGCCACTGGCGCAGGAGCATGGCCCACGTGCACGTCGTGACCATCGGCCCGACCCACAGGGCGACGTAGTTCAAGATGCCGGAGCGGCCCGTCAGGTAGCTCGACCAGCCGAGGCCGAGGTTGAGAACGGTGATGAATGTAATCTGCATGAGCGTGCGGACTCGCGGCGAGTAGACGTACTCTAACCGACTGTAGTGAAACATGCGGCCGGGCAGCGCCAGAAAAACGGCGCAGGCGATCAGCCACATGCCCGGCGGGGCGATGACGAGCACCCACCAATTGGGCGAGAGGTACAGGCCGATCAGGATGGAAAACATGATAAGGACGTAGGCCGAGCCGATGTTCAGCGCGACTTTGGACGGCCGCTCCCCCGGCTCCTGATACGGGTTGGTCGGGTTGGCCATGAAGTTGTAATTCGCCCGCAGTGAGTGCCAACGAATCAGAGCGGTCAACCGGAAGAGGCGGCTCGTCTTGAGGGGCCAGAACCCGGCCCGCGTGGCGATGATGAGTTCCGCGTCGCGGGCCGGGTCGTTCGGGAACTCGTAGTGCGACCGCGCGACGTGCCGCATTTGGTGTGTAGCCGTCGAGAACGGGAAGTGGATCAGCCAGTCCCCGGCCAGTTCGTTGAGCCACCGGTTGCGGAACAGGCCGCCCATGCAAGCGTCTTGGCCCAACAATATTAGTCGATGTTGCGCCGGGCCGATGAGGGCGATGGCCAGAAACGCCACGGGGAGGTCCGTCCACCACGGGACTTGGCCCTCGCGCCATCGGAAGAACAGCAGCGCCCCGCCGGCGACCGCGGCGGTGTACGCATAAATCCCGGCAAGCAAAACGGCGTTCCGCCAGTGGCCGGCGGGCGGGCGAAGGTCGGGCACGGGCAAACTGGCCTTCAACGGTTTGGATCGAGCGGGTAGGCTACCACACTTGGGGGATATGGCACGATGCCAAGTTGCAAAGGCAACCTCACCCCCGAACCCCCTCTCCGCGGCGGAGAGGGGGACCGGCCGCGGAATGTCGGGCGAGCGTCTCGCTTGCCCGACGGTAAGAACTTCTGCCCACTTGCTCCCCCTCTCCGCCGCGGAGAGGGGGCCGGGGGGCTTACAAGGGTAGGTTTCCGGCCGGGGCAGAGGGAAATTTAGGCGGGGGTCGCTG
>JAYTTY010000613.1:0-13280 GCA_043744795.1 Zavarzinella sp.
CATCGAGAAAACGCGGCATGGTCGCACTATTGCGACTTCCGCCTGAATTCTTCGCTCTCGCCTGACCTACCCCTGTAAGGGGCCGGGGGGTGAGGTAAAACGCAAAGCCTGTTCATCGACGCGACAACGTTCTGAACTCCACCAAGCCTCCGCGTCGCCGTTAAACAAGGACTGCGGAACTCCGTCCTATTCTACTCAAATCCGGTGGTCCCTCGCTGGATAGCTACTCAGTCCTGGGGGACAAGGCGACGCGGAAACCGTCGCTGCTGCCCCGGCTGCCGGCCGCGACGTAGTTGCGGTTCGCCGACCGGCTGTACTCGGCGTTGATGATCCAAGACCCGCCGCGCAAAACACGAACGTCGTTTGACTGTTTTGTTGTCTGTGCTTTTCCATCCTTCGGGGCCGCCGAGTACGGCCCGTAATAATCCTCGCACCATTCCCAGACGTTGCCGTGCATGTCGTGCAGGCCGAAGTCGTTGGCCACGTAGTCTTTGGAGCCGACCGGCGTTGTTTTCCCCAGCGAAGGGCCTTCGACCATTGTGCCATACGGGTATTTTCCGTCGCTGTTCGCCTGCTTGCCGTTCAACTCCTTGCCGAAGTGGAATGGCGTCGTCGTCCCGGCGCGGCAGGCGTATTCCCACTCGGCCTCGCTCGGCAGACGAAATGTCACGTTTTCAGTCTTGAGTTTCTCGTTCAGTTTCTCGATGAACGTTTTTGCCTCGTCCCACGAAACGCTCTCCACCGGGTTCTTCGCCCCCTTGAACTTGGCCGGGTTTTCGCCCGTGACCGCCTCGTATTGTTCTTGCGTCACCTCGAACTTGCCCATGGAGTAATCGTGGCCAAAGGTGACGTCGTGTTCATCCTCGTCGACACGTCGTTTCTCTTCCTCTTTCGGGGAACCCATGACGAATTTCTTGCCCTTGGCGGGAATGCGGACCATCACCAGTTTCACGCCGTTGTCGAGGTCGAACGTGCGAGTTTTGTTGTCGTCGGCGGCCACCGTCTTCGGCCGTACGCCGCTCCGGCTCACCAGCCACTCCCCTTGGTATTCCCGCCGCACGTCCGGCACTTGGGCCTCCGCGTACTGCTTGCGGACGGCGGCGCTCGTCTTGGCCTTCACCGTGTCGAAGATCGCCTCCAAGCTCACCTTGTCCTCGCCGGGGTGGTACTCCCCCTGCCACGCGCGGACCAAATGATCGAAGAAGAAACTGCGGTCTTTGTCCTCCTCGAAGTAGGTCTTCTGGCCGGCCTTGCATGAGTACAACGCCACGATCCCCTCCGGCACTTCGTCCGGGTCGAACAGGTCCAAGTCGATCTGCTCGGCCGCCTGCGTCACCTCCTTCGGGTCGTTCCGGCACGCCCCGACGACCAGCAACTTCCGCTTCGCCTTGCAGGTCTTCAGCAGCGGGAACAACCCGCCGTCCCCGTCCATCGGGATCATCGTTGTCTTGTCGCTGACCTTGGCCTTCAGCGGGCAGAAGTAGCTCGTCTTGTCCCCCTTGAAGTGCAACCCATGCCCGTTCAGGGCGACGACCAGCGTGTCCCGCTCTCCCACGGACTTCAGGAGCAACGTCAACTCCGCCAGAATCTTGTCCTTCTCCGGCAGGTACCGCTCCGGCTCGGCCGTCCGGTCGTGCAGGAACACAATGTTGTCGTCGTCGAACCCGGTGGCCAACAGGGCCTTGCGGTAGTCGTCCATGTCCCGGAACGACTTCGGCAGAGGCTTCAACTGCGCCTTGTTGTACTTCTCCCCGCACGACACCAGAAAGGCATAGTTCGTCCCCTTCTTGTCTTGGGAGAAGGCCAGCGACGGCAACAACAGCACGACGGCAAGGAGGCGGCACATGGGGGTTCCACCGCGGAGGGAGATCGGGGCCGTGAGGGCTAACGACGACGGAGACGACTTCTTCCGTGTGATTCTCAGGTATTTGCGGGCGGGATGCCAGAGGAAAAACGGCGGTGCCCGCCAGAGACGACAGCGTCAGCGGCGCCCGAGCCGGACGCGGGAAATGGCCCGGAGCAATAACCGGGTGACGGGTGGGGCGTCGCTGACGCTGCCGCCTCGGATTGTCTCCGGTCGCGGGAGAAGGGGCGGGGTGAAGGGGTTTTCCTCCCAGCGTCTACCCCCAGAAAATCTGGTGACAACCCGTGAGCCTCTTGGCGACCTTTGCTTCTTCGCGTCTTTGCGTGAAATCTTCTCTTCTCTTGAATTCACGCCGTTTCGTCTTGCCGCCAGATGCGGAAGCCGAAGCCGTTCATGTCGATTTCTTCGCCGCGCGGGGCGGGTTCCGCGGCGCCGGCGGCGCCGTCGCGCTCGACGGTCAGCCGCAGGAAGCCCCACATGCTGGCCCGCTCGCCGGCGTGGTCGTAGCCGTGGGCATCGGCGTCGGCCTCCAGCATCCACCGCCAGGTGCGGCGCTCGTTGCCGGCGTCGCTGCCCTCTTCCTGCCAGCCTTTCAGCACCCGCTCCACGAGTTGCACGGCCTGCTTGAACGCCTTGGGGTCTTGCAGGTTGATGAGCAATTCGTCCGGGGCCTTCTCGACCTTGGCACCGGGAAAGGCCTTGATGCCGTCGAACATCTTGTGTTCCAGCGCGGCGGCCCGCCACGGGGACCACAGGTAAAAGGTGATCCCCGGCCCCTCGAACACCAGCCCGTACAAGTCGATCCGCATGAAATTCCCCGTGCGCGGCCCGCAAGCCCATTCCCCTATTTTACGGGAGGTTCAACCCTTGGCGACCAAAAGCCCTTGGGCGAACAGATTTTGCAGGCGGTCCAACGGTTCGATGCCCACGGACACGCGGATCAGGCCGGGGGTGATCCCGGCCGCCAATTTTTCGGCGGCCGGCTCGTAGCGGTGCGACGTCGTGTCCGGGTGGCTGATCGTCGTATGCACATCGCCGAGGGACGGGCTGAACGTAATTTCCGGTACGGCCCGCAGGAATCTGTTCACGGCGTCCCGCCCGCCGGCGAGTTCGATGCACAGCATGTGCCCCGCCCCGGCCGGGAACAGCCGTTGGGCCAGCGAATACTCCGGGTGGTCGGCCCGGTTCGGGTGATAGATCGCGGTGATGCCGGGTTGCGTGTCGAACCACCGGGCCAGTTCCATCGCGTTGCGGGCGGCGGTCGTCAGGCGCAGGTCCAACGTCGGCAGCCCGCGCTCGCACAGCCAGCAGTCGAACGGGTTGGCCGAGAAGCCCCATGTGCTGATGAGCTGCGTCAACGTGACGGCCGTCGCGGCGTCGTTGCCCGCCAACAGGCCCAGCGTCACGTCGCCGTGGCCGCTGACCATTTTCGTGAGACTTTCCATCACGATGTCGGCCCCCATCGCCAAGGGGTGACATAAAACCGGCGTGGCGAACGTGTTGTCCACGATCAGCTTGGCTCCGTGACGGTGGCAAATCTCGCTCAAGGCCGGCAGGTCAACGACCCGCAGCAGCGGGTTGGAAATCGTCTCGACCATCACGACTTTGGTCGGCGTCTTCAACGCCGCCGATACGGCCGCCAAGTCGTTGCAATCGACGAACGCCGTCTCGACGCCGAAGCGGCCGAGTTCGTCCGTCAATAAGCGGTTGGTGCGGCCGTACAGCCGATTGCTGGCCACGACTCGGCCCCCGGCCGACACGCACGCCAGCAAACTCGCGGAGAGGGCGGCCATGCCGGACGCGGTGACGAACGCCCATTGGGCGCCTTCCAAGACGGCCAATTTCGCCGCGAGTTGTTTGGCGTTCGGGTGGGCGTCGCGGGCGTAAAAGTAGCCCGGCTCTTGCCCGGTCATCACGCGGTCCAAGGCGTCCAAATCAGGCACGTCATAGACGGCCGACTGGTACAGCGGCGTGGTGTGCGGGACGGTCGGGCCGAGCGGGGGAAGCGGCATGTCGGGCGGGTTTCCGGGGCGGCGTCGTTCCAGAAATCCTGAAACACCCGCCGCCGGGTTCGGGTAGAATCTCCAACTAGCTTATTGGCCCACCTCGCCCCGAGACTCCCATGCGCCGGCCGCTCGCGTTTTCCCTGTTGTGCGGCGTATTGCTGGCCGCCGAAAGCCGGTCGGCCCCCAAAGACCCGCTGCGATTCTTTTCGGCTGAGACCACGCAAATCGTCGGCGTCGTCCCGAACCCGCGGGCCTTCGCCGAGGCGATCCTGAACCACCCGCGGGCCAAGGACGCCTTGGCCCTGCCGCAGGTGAAGGAACTGCTCGACAGCGCCGACCTGCGAAAACTCTTCCAACTGCTCGCTTACTACGAAAAAGACTTGGGCGCCAAGTGGCCCGAATTGCTCGACCAACTCGCCGGGGACGGCGTCGCCGTCGGCGGTAAGTTCGGCGACAACAACGCCCCGGTCCTCGCCGTGCTGCAAGGCCGAGATGAAGCCCAAGTGACCAAGTTGGTCGATCTGCTCGTGAGTCTCGTGGAAGACGAGCGGACGCGGGCCGGGGGCAAAGAAGGTGTCACCCGTAAAAAGTATGAGGGTGTCGAGGCCGTCGAACTCAGCAAAGATTTGCTGATGGCCCGCGTCGGGGGCGCCCTGCTCGTCTCGAACAAGGGCGACCGCCTGAAAGCCGGGATCGACCAACACGTCGCCAACGGCAAAGACGCCAAAGCCAAGAACTTGGCCAATGCCGACGTCAAGAAGGACGTGACTAAGCTGCTTGGCGGCGACCCGCTCGCGTGGGCGTGGGTGAACCTCAAGCCTGTCAAGGAATTGCCCGAGGCGAAGGCGACGTTCACCACGCCGCGCAACGACGTGGTGCAGACAGTTCTGTTAGCCGGCATTCTCGACGTGGCCCGGCGGGCCGACTTCATCGCCGCCGGCTTCTTCCGCGAGAAGGACGACCTCACGTTCACCGTCCGCATGCCGGCCGGCCGCAAGGACACCGCCCCGGACGTGGATTTGCACTTGCCCAAAGACCCGAAGGTCGGCGGGTCGCTGCCGCCGTTCGACCTGCCGGGCATGTTGGCGTGCCACAGTTTCTACATGGACTTCGAGACGTTCTACACCAAGAGCGCGCAAATCTTCCCGCCGCAGACGGCCAAGGACTTGAAGGAGGCGGAGAAGCAGATTTCCAAGGTGATGATTAACACGTCGTTGCCGAAGTTCCTGGCCGCCAGCGGCGTGCATCACCGCGTGGTCGCCGTGCAGCCCGAGAAGGTGGCGAGCTACCCCCGGCAGCCCGAGACCCGGCTCCCCGCGGTCGCCCTCGTGACGACGATGCGTGACCCGAGCTTCGCCAAGAGCATGAACAGCATCATCAAGGCCGGGGCGTTGGCCGTCTCGACGCAGGCGTCGGTGCGGTCGTGGGAAGAGGAGATCGAAGGCGTGACGGCCTTCGGGTACGACTTCCCGGAGAAGGGCAAGTTCCCGGACGACCCGCAAGGGCTGCGGTTCAACTACCAGCCGACGTTCGCTTCCGTCGAGGGCCAGTACATTTTCGCCTCCAACAAGGGGCTGTGCCGCGACCTCATCAAGGCCATCCGGGCCGAGGGCAAGAAGTCGCCCGACAACGCCAACCTGCAAACGGTGGCCAACGCCAAGGGCTTCAGCGAGTTTGTCAACGTGCTGCCGGAACTGCCGCTGGCCGCCATGATCCTCTCGCAGGGGGTGCCGTTGGACGTGGCCAAGAAACAGACGGCCGAATTTTACAAGTTCCTCGACTCCCTCGGCGTCCTCACGGTCAAGACGGAATACACGGACACCGAGTTCCACTTCGACATCCACTGGAAGCTGACCAAGTAACATGGCAACGACACTCGACCCGACGTGGGCGTGGGAGCCGTACTCCCCCGGCCCGAAGCAGCCGTGGACGCCGGCGAAGGTCGGCCACCTGTACCGCCGCCTCGCCTTCGGGGCCGACCACGCGGAACTGCAAGCCGGCGCGAAGGCCGACCCGCAGCAACTCGTCACCGACCTGTTCGCCGGCCGCAAGCCGTCCCCGTCTTACGACGCGGCGACGGAACAGTATCTGGCCGCGAACGCCGAGAAATTTAACCAAGGCGCGCAGGCAGCCGGGTGGTGGCTGTACCGCATGTTGCACGGCCCGGCCCCGGCGGCCGAGAAGCTGACGCTGTTCTGGCACAATCACTTCGCCACCAGCAACGCCAAGGTGCAAAACGTCGGCCACATGGTCCGGCAGTACCGCGTGTTGCACAAGCACGCCCTTGGCCGCTTCGACGCCATGCTGCAAGAGATGTCCAAAGACCCGGCCATGATGGTCTGGCTGGACACCGTGCAGAGCAAGAAGGGGATGCCGAACGAGAACTACGCCCGCGAGCTGATGGAACTCTTCTCCCTCGGCATCGGCAACTACACGGAAAAAGACATCCGCGAGGCCGCGCGGGCATTCACCGGGTGGGAAATCCAGGACAACAAGTTTGCCGCCAACAAGGCCCAGTTCGACGACACGCCGAAGACCGTCTTCGGCCAAAAAGGCAACTTCACCGGCGAGGATGTCGTCCGGCTCTGCACCAAACAGCCGGCCTGCGCGAAGTTCATCGTTAAGAAGATGTGCCGCTTCCTGATTAGCGAGTCCGAGGACATCACCCCCGCCCTCGCCGCCCCGCTGGTGAAGGCGTTCGCGGACACCTTCGACATTCGCAAACTCGTGGAAACGGTCGTCCGCTCCAACCTGTTTTTCAGCGAACACGCCTACCGCACGCGCATCAAGGCACCGGTCGATTACGTCCTCGGCATGGCCCACGCCCTCGAAGCCCGCATGGGGACGATCAACGGCTCCCTGAACTTGACGGCCGCGCTGGAGACACTCGGGCAGAACGTGTTCCATCCCCCGTCCGTGAAGGGGTGGGACGGCGGCCCGGCGTGGCTCAACGGCCAGACGTTGCTGCTCCGTCAGAACCTCGCCCTCGACCTCACCCGCAAGCCCGCCGGCCCGGCCCAACCCGCCCTCGCCCGTGCGGTGGTCGAGGCCCACGGGCGACAGACCCCGGCCGATCAGGTCTCCTTCTTCGTGGATCTTTTCCTGCAAGGCGACGTGCCGGCCGAGACCCGCGCCCGCCTCACCGACTACGCCGGGAATGTGACCAAGCAGAAGACCCCGCGATTCTGGACCGAACACGACGTGGCGGAACAACAGGCCGTCAGCCTGTGCCATCTGGTGATGACGCTCCCCGAATACCAACTGGATTAACGACTTTGGTTTTTCGGCCTGAAGGGCCGGATTGACGTGTCCGGTTTCCGGCCTGAAGGGCCGGATTGACGTGTCCGGTTTCCGGCCTGAAGGGCCGGATTGACGTGTCCGGTTTCCGGCCTGAAGGGCCGCTTAACATAGCCCAGCCCGAAAGGGCTGGGTAAATCGTGGCGAGGGTTTTCGGTCTGAAGGACCGATTATTCTTCGCCGCTCCGTGAACGCCGACTAACTTGGGACGGGTTTAATCGGTCCTTCAGACCGAGAAGAATTTTGGACACCGACAACCCAGCCCTTTCGGGCTGGGCTATGTTAAGCGGCCCTTCAGGCCGAAAACCGGCCGTCGACGGCCGGACTGATTCATGATTTCTTGGCGACCTTTGCTTCTTCGCGTCTTTGCGTGAAATGTCTTTCACCGAGAGGGCCGTGCCATGCCGAACCGCCGCCAGTTTATGCAATACTCCTCGCTCGTCGGGCTGGGGACGAGTGTGCCGGCGTTCCTCGCCCGCACGGGGTTCGCCGCCCCGGACGCGGCCAAGCCGGGGGCGAAGGACACCATCCTCGTCGTCGTCCAACTCACCGGCGGGAACGACGGGCTGAACACCGTCATCCCGTTTAAGAACGCCGAGTACGCCAAGTTCCGGCCGACGATCAAGGTGCCCGAAGACCGCGTCAAGAAGCTCAACGACCACGTCGGCCTGCACCCCGCGCTGGACGGCCTCGCCGGGCTGTTGGAAGACAAGGCCCTGAGCGTGATCCAAGGCGTCGGCTACCCGAACCCGAGCCAGTCGCACTTCCGGTCAATGGACATTTGGCAGGCGGGCAGCACGGCCGAGAGCCTGCCGGAGGGGTGGATCGGCAAGGCGCTTAAGACGATGAACTGCCCGGCGTTCCACGTCGCCGGCGGCAACGAGACGGCCCCGCTCGCCCTTACCGGCGCCCCGGCCCGCGTGCCCTCGATCGCCAACCTCGCGGACTTCCAATTGAAGCTCGCCGACCAAGCCGGCCAGAAGGACATCGTGCGGAAGTCCGCGCTGCCGATGACCAACACCGGCTCCCAGCCGCGGCTCTTGGACTTCGTGCAGCGGACGGCCTCGAACACCTACGAGAGCAGCAAGAAGCTGCAAGAACTCGGCAACAACTACCAACCGAAGGCGCCGTACCCGCAGACGGGGCTGGCCACCCGCCTGAAACTCTGCGCCCAACTCATCGACGCCGGCCTCGGCTCCCGGCTCTTCTACGTCTCCATCGACGGCTTCGACACGCACGCCAACCAAGGCGGCCCGCAGGGGGCGCACGCGAACCTGCTGACGGAAGTGTCCGGGGCGATCACGGCCTTCTACAAGGACATGGCCGCCCGCGGGCACAAGGACCGGCTGATGGTGATGACCTTCTCCGAGTTCGGCCGCCGGGCCAAGGAGAACGGCAGCAAGGGGACCGACCACGGCAGCGGCGCCCCGATGTTCCTCGTCGGCGGCAAGGTCAACGCCGGCGTCCACGGCAAGCACCCGGACCTGACCGACTTGGAGATGGGGAACCTGAAACACACGATGGACTTCCGCTCGGTGTACGCCGGCATCCTAGACCAGTGGCTCGGCGTCCCGTCGAAAGAGATTGTGGGCGACGGGTTCAAGCCGTTCAAAGTGGTGTAAGCCCAAAAAGCCCATGGACGGCCGTCCATGGGCTTTCCGCGACTTGCTCACTTCGACAACTGCCACTTCTCGTCAAAGAACCCGGCCGCCTCGACCTTGCCCGGATAGCGCGGCGTCATCGGCTGCGTGACGTTGACCACCGCCCAGTCGGGCAGCTTGGAGATTTGCCGGGCGTTGTTCAGGTAGTCGTACTCGCGGAAGGTGAAGCCGCTGTTCAGGACGACGTACTTCTTCGGGTTCAGCGGGTTGGGGTAAATCAACACCGGGACGGTCTCGCCGGCCGCGTAGGTCTTGTCCCCCACGGTCACGCCGTCGGCGGTCCACTTGATCGGTAGCTTATCGGCAATTTTCTTCAACACCGCGTTGCTCGACGGGTCGCCCCACAACACCAGATTGCCGGCGGCGATGTCGGCGTCGGTCACGTCCGTGTCGGCTTTGATGGGGGCCTCGCCGCGGAACTGGCTGCGCCAGTGCGTGACGGCGTGGGCCATCTCGGCCTCGGCCCACTTGCCGACCGCCTCATTGATCGGCTTGCCGGTCGGCTTGACCATCAGAAACGTGTCCATGAAGGCGTCGTCGATCGGCCCTTGCAGGCCATGCCGCTTGTGAAGACCTTTGTCGGACTCGTCCGACTGCTTCCACACGCCGTCAACCTTCGACAGCCGGACCGAGAACTTCATTTGGCCCGGCACCGTGACCATCGTGCCGTCGATGGCGATGGCGACCGGCTTGCTCGGCTCGAACGGGTTGTGGCCCCCCGGCATGTCGAGGAGCAAATCCGTGACGCCCGACGTCGTCACCTTTAGGTTCGTCTTGTCCACGATCTCGGCTTCCACTTTGGCCCGGTCCCAGTGGCGTTCCATGCCCGTGATCGTCACCCAGTAGGAAGTCGGGTAGCGGAGCGTCCATGTCGTGAACTTCACGACCGGGGGCACTTTCGGCCGGCCCTTGGCGGCGAGCTCATCGATCTGGCGGTTGAGTTCCTTCTTCACTTCCGGGTGATAACCGTGCCCCGTCTTCGGCCCGACGAGGTGGGTCAGTGTCATCCCCTCGGCCTTGAGGGCTTTTTCCATCATGTCCGCGGCCTGCTTCTGGCTGTCGATCTCGCCGCTGTAGGCCACGGTGGGGAGGTTGGTCAGGTTCAGGGCGTAGTCGGTGCAGTCGTACATGTGCCACAGTTTTTTCTCGTCCGGCCGCGGCTGTACCGTCTCCTTCTGGAACACCTTGAGGAAGTCGGCCGTCTCGGAGAAGCCGGCGCCGGGGGCGGCGGCGCACCACGCGCCTGGGTAGTGGACGGCGAACTGCCAGCACGCCGCCCCGCCCATCGAGAAGCCGCGCATCACGAGCCGGTCGTCGTCGATCCGGTAATTCTTCTTCACGGCGGCCAGCGCCTCAAAGCAGTCGATTTCACCGGCGAACTTGTTGGCGTTGCAGTACCGGCCGTACAGACTCAGCACGAACGTCCCCGCCGGCGACTGCCAGCCCGGCCCGCTCTGGATGAAGCTCAACTCACTGAGCGTCTCCCCGCGGCCGTGACACCAGAGGTCAAGGCGGTGTGCGCCGTTGCCGCTGAAGTCGTAATTCGTGGGGACGAAGACGCTGTACGGCTGCACGGACCCGTCGATCTTGGAAATGTAGCCGCGGATCACGTTCCCTGTCTGCGTCGCCCACGGGGCCTTGCCGTCCTTCAACGCCTTGGCCCGGTCCATGCCGATTTGCAGTTGCTTCTTGGCGGCTGGGACATCTTTCTTCGGGTCGAACAACTCGTCGTAGTTGACGGCGTCGCTGACCGCCTTCAGATAGATTGCCACGTCTGGCCAGAGCGCCCGCAAACTCGGATTGCCCTTAAGCGCCAAATCCATGTTGACCATTTCCGCACGGAGGGTATCGATCCCCTTTTGTAACTCGGCCTTGTCCTCCGCGGACGGCGCCGCCTTCGGCGGCGGCGGCACGGGCCGCACCTTTTCAAAGTTGTTGTCGGCCGGGCCGTCGGCGGTCGCCGCGAGGGCGACGGCGGCGGCCATGAGCAAAGAGCAAATCCAACGCATCGGTAACGGTCCTGTGACAGGGGAAGAGAATCCGGCGGTGGGCCGATCATACCATGACGCCGGCCGGGGAGGGAATCTTCAAGTGGACGGAAATTGGCGACGGCCGCGAACTTCGCCCACATTACCTGTCAAACCCCGGGCCGGGCCGTATCTCATTCAGGATAGTTTGCTCGCACCGGGCGACTTCGCCCCGCCCCGAAGGGTACCGTCATGTCTCCCGTCTCCCCGCCGCCGGCCCCGCCCGCGGCGGCCGTCAGTCTCGACGACCCCAGCCTGTACATCAACCGGGAACTGTCGTGGCTGGAGTTCAACCGCCGCGTCCTCGAAGAGGCGCAGGACGCCCGCGTGCCGTTCATGGAGCGGCTCAAGTTCCTCGCCATCGTCGCGTCGAACCTGGACGAGTTCTTCATGGTCCGCGTCGGCGGGCTGATGCAAAAAGTCCACGCCGGCATCACGCGGTCGTCCGGGGCGGACCACACCACGCCGAAGGTGCAACTGGAGAAGATTTCCCAGCTCGTCTCCAAGATGGTGCAAGACCAGTACCAAGTGCTGACGGAGGAAGTGACGCCCGCCTTGGAGAAGGCGGGCATCGTCCTGAAGTCCGCCGTGAAGCAACTGACGGACGCGGACAAGAAACACCTGCGGGAGAACTTCCGGCGGGAAGTGTTCCCCGTGCTGACGCCGTTGGCCATCGACCCCGGCCACCCGTTCCCGCACTTGGCCAACAAGTCGCTCAACCTCGCCGTCGTGCTGGAGCGGCCGGCCCACCCGGACAGGTTGTACGCCGTCGTGCAGGTGCCGGCCGTGCTGCGGCGGTTCGTGCCGCTGGCCGTGGAAGAAGGGTATGCGTTCGCCCCGCTGGAGGCCGTCATCCGGCTGCACCTGAACGAACTGTTCCCCGGCATGAAGATCGACCACGCCACCGTCTTCCGGGTGACGCGGGACAGCGAGTACGAAATCGAAGACGAGGAAGTGGAAGACTTGCTGAAGGCCATCGAGGAGTCCGTGCGCAAGCGGCGCCGGGGTACGGCCGTCCGGCTGGAGATTGAGGCCGACGCCCCGGAGGAAGTGGTGCAGTTCCTCACGGCCGCCCTGGACGTGGACACGTCCGCGGACGTGTTCCGCATCCCCGGCCTGATCGACCTCACGGGCCTCTTCCAGGTGTACGGCCTGCCGGGGTTCTTGAATTTGCGCGACCCGCAGTTCGTGCCCCAGCCCGTCCCGGACATCGTGAACGCCGCCAACATCTGGTCGGCGATCCGCGCCCGCGACATCCTGATGCACCACCCGTATGAGTCGTTCACGCCCGTAGTGGACTTCATCGAGGCCGCCGCCGCCGACGACCGCGTGCTGGCCATCAAGCAGACGCTGTACCGCACCAGCAGCGACTCGCCCGTCGTGCGCGCCCTCCAGCGGGCCGCGGACGCCGGCAAGCAAGTGACGGCCGTCATCGAACTCAAGGCCCGGCTGGACGAGGAGCGGAACATCGCGTGGGCGCGCGAGCTGGAGAAGTCCGGCGTCCACGTCGTCTTCGGGTTCGTCGGCCTCAAGACGCACTGCAAGGTGGCGCTCGTCGTCCGCCGCGAGGAAGACGGCATCCGCCGCTACGTCCACCTCGGCACCGGCAACTACAACCCGCAGACGGCCCGCCTGTACACCGATCTCGGGTACTTTACGTGCAACGCGGACTTCGCGGACGACGTGTCCGCCCTGTTCAACTACCTGACCGGCTACAGCGAACTGCCGGTGTGGAAGAAGCTGATCGTCGCCCCGTCCCGCATGCAGAACTTCATGACGGAGATGATCGACCGCGAGGCCGAGTTCGAGAAGGCGGGCAAGGGGGGCCGCATCATCTTTAAGTTGAACGGCCTGTTGGAACCCGTGATCGTCCAAGCCCTCTACCGGGCCAGCCGGGCCGGCGTGAAGACGGACATCATGTGCCGCGGGATCTGCGCCCTGCGGCCGGGCATTCCCGGCGTGAGCGAGACCATCCGCGTCGTGTCCGTCGTGGACCGCTTCTTGGAACACAGCCGCATTTACTACTTCGGCAACGGCGGCGACCCGGTCGTCTACATCGGCTCGGCCGACCTGATGGACCGCAACCTGAGCCGGCGGGTGGAAGTGATCTTCCCCATCGAGCCGCCCGAGCTGAAGCAGCGGATCATCAAGGAAGTGATCGAGACGACGCTGGCCGACAACGCCAAGATGCGCGAGTTGCAGTCCGACGGAACCTACCGCCGCATGGAGGCGAAGGACGGGACCGAGACGATCCGCAGCCAAGTGCGGTTCCAAGAAAACGCCGCGGCCGCCGCCAAGCGGGAGCCGCCGGTCCTGCCGCCGTCCGGCGACGTAGACGACAAGCCGGCCCGGCGGAACCGGAACCGCAAGCGGTAAGAAGACAGAAGATTAACCACAAAGGCACGAAGGCCGCACAAAGTTTCAC
>JAYTTY010000614.1:0-3363 GCA_043744795.1 Zavarzinella sp.
TGTTCTTGAACTTCAACCCGAGCAGCGGGTGCTTGGCCTGCACGCCGGGGTTGTAGATGCTGACGCGCTTGCCCTCGACTTGCTTGTTGACGATGGACAGCAGCGCGGACTTCTGCCGGCCGAGGTGGACGGGCTGGTCGATCACATATTGGTGGTAGTCGCCGAGGGCCGACGCGGTCGCGGCGGTCTGCACGCTGGCCCCGAGGTCCATGCGGGAGGCGAGCCGCTCGCGGACGTCGCCCGCGTACTTCTTGGCCTCTTCCTTCGCCTTGTCCATCTTGCCGTCGCCGCCGCGGCCGCCGCCGAACCCGCCCGGCGCGGCGCCGGCCATCGGCTCCGGCCGGGCGCCGTCCGCGTCCCGGTCCGCCAAATTGTCGTTCAGGTTGCGTTTCCGGGCCAGCGCGCCGTCGTAGGTCGGCGGGCGCAGGGAGGCGAACAGTTCCGGCTCGACCGTCGGCCGGCCGACGTACAGGGGGTTATACAAGTCCATCTTGAACGAGATCGGCCGGCCGGAGACCAAGGCCATCGTCACCCCGGTCCAGTCTTCGTCGGTCGGGTTCTCGACGACGGCCCACCCTTGCAGGAACGGCTTGCCCTCTTTATCCAGCACCAGCCGGTAGCTGGTCTTCCAGATCGGATTCTCGATGACGTAGCCGACTTCCACGCGGCGCTTCCCCTCGCCGGCGAAGTTCAGGCTGACGGCCTTCTTCTGCGAGTCGTGCGACAGGGACAGCGTCTCCAAGGCCCGCCGCATTTCGTTCTCAATGACCGGATTGGAGAACCGCAGCTTCTGCAGTTCGTTCATGCGGACGGCCCGCACGCCCTCGGCGCACCACAGGTTCAGGACTTCGACTTCCTGAACGCCTTCCTTCGTCGTCACCTTCTGCTTCTCGACGCCAATGATCTTGCCGGTGAGACTGCCCGGCTGGTTGGCCGTGTTGACGAGCGTCACTTCGACGGCTTCGCCGCGGGCCTGCGTGAGGATATTCGAGAAGCTCGGGTTGTTATTCAGATTGATGGCGAAGGACCGCAGCGTGCGGTCGATCGGGTCGTGCGAGTCATACGTCACGCTAGAGACGCGGCCGGTCTTGGACGTGTCGATCAGCGTCATCGACTTGATCAGGTCGTTGATGTCCTGCTCGGGAAACGTCAAGTCAACGCGGGCGTCGCCGTCGATTTCGCCGGAGCGCGTGAAGTGGCCGACGCCGCTGTTGAACAGAATCACTTGCGACACCGGCAAACTGACGGCCGGCTTCAAGTCGGTCAGCTTGGCTTCTTTGCCGTCCTTCTCGACGACGACCGCCGGGGCCGATTCGCCCCGCTGGGTCATAAGAACGGTGCCGGCGGCCAAGGCCCCGAGGACGGGAAGGCCCCACATGAGACGACGCATTGCTGTCATGGCAGTTCACCGTGAGAAAAGCGGGAGATGGGTCTAACAGGTTCCGACGAGACGGGACGCTGAGAGTTTGGACAATTCCCGGCCGGCGGCAAGGGGACCGGGACGGGCGTACAGTAGTTCGCCCGAAGTCGGGTGGTTGAATTTGGGGAGGCGTGGTAGGGTGGCGGGCCTATGAACGACACTTGTTTGGCCGCCCGCGAGAAGAAACCTCACCCCCTAACCCCCTCTCCGCGGCGGAGAGGGGGGACCGGAATAACAGGCAGTGATCGCCCGATGCGCGAGCAAGGGACGGTGACGATCGCAATCCCTTGCTCGCGCATCGGGCGATCACTGGCCACGTTCTTGTTCCCCCTCTCCGCCGCGGAGAGGGGGTTAGGGGGTGAGGTTGCCTTTGCGGCGAGCGCGATCCGTGCAACGACTTGCGGGGCGTGCGCCTAATGCCCGCCCCCGTCCGTCACCGCCTGCTCCTCAGCGCCGTCAGCAATTGGCTGGCGTTCGCCGCCGTGATGCTCGTCAGCTTTTTCATGACGCCGTACATGATCCGCAAGTTGGGGGACGGCCCCTACGGCGTGTGGGCGTTCGTCGAGTCGCTGCTGGCGTACCTCACCCTGTTCGACCTCGGCATCGCGGCTTGCGTGGTGCGCTACGTCGCCAAGTTTCGGCGGACCGGGGAAGCGGACCGCCTGACCGGCTTGCTGTCCACGACGTGGTTCCTGTTCTGGGGGCTGGCCGTCGGCGTTCTTCTCGTCGGCGGGGCGGTCATCCCGGCGAGCGTGGCCGGCATGGAGTCCGGCGGCGTGCCGCGCGCCGAGGCGGTCGCCTTCGGGCTGCTGATGCTCGGGAACCTCGCGGCCACGCTGCCGTTGAGCGTGTTCCCGGCGGTGCTGGACGGGTTGGAGCGCTACGGGTCCAAGAGCCTCGTCCGGCTCGTCGTCCTCGCGGGACGGACGGCGGGGTTTATTCTCGTCGTTGAAAACGGCGGCTCCCTTTGGGAAATCGGCCTGGTCGTCACGGCCGCCAACCTCGCGGAACATTTCGCGTGCGCCGTGCTGTGCCGGCGGTTCCTGCCCGGGGTGCGCTTCCGACGGCGGGCCGTGAACCGGGCGTCGTTCCGCGAAATCCGCGGGTACAGCCTGCACGCCTTCCTCGCCATGATCGGCGTGCGCCTGACGGCCCAGAGTGGGCCGCTGATCGTCGCGGCAGTCTTGGGCATGGGGCCGGTGACGGCCTTCGCCGTCGTCGCCCGGCTCGTGGACATGGCGAAGTCGCTGTTGCGGCAAGCCATCACCACGCTGACGCCGGCCGTCAGCTCGCTGGACGCGGCCGGGAAGCACGCCGAGATCGGCGCGATGCTCGTCAAGGCGACGCGGTTCGTGCTGTACCTGATGCTGCCCGTGCAAATCGGCTTGGTGATCTTCGGCCAAGCCTTTCTCAAGTTGTGGCTGCGCGACCCGGTGTACGGGGAAATTTGCTACGCCCCGCTCGTCATCCTGAGTTTGCCGCTGTCGCTGGCGGTGGCCCAGTCCGTCGCGGCCCGCGTCCTGTTCGGCACGGGCCGGCTGAAAGCGTTCGCCCGCGTGTGCCTGTTGGAAGCGGCGGCAAACGTCGCCCTCAGCGTCGTCCTGTGCCGGGCGTTCGGCCTCGTCGGCTTGGTGTGGGGAATCGTGATCCCGAACGTGGCCGCGAACGTGTGGACGATCTGGGCCGCGCGGCAGCCGCTTCAACTGCCGTGGGGAGTTTATTTGCGGGGCGGCTGGCTGAAACCCGTGACGGCCGCGGCGATCCCGACATTACTGTGGTGGCCGTTGGCGTCGCAGGTGACTTCGTGGGGGACATTCATGGGCGTCGGCTTGGCCGGAATGGCGCCGTATGCCGTCGTGGTCTTGGGGATGGAGCGACTTTCTTGGCGAGCGGGGGGCGTCAGCCCCCTGTCTTCTCTTCAAATAATGAAGACAGGGGGCTGA
>JAYTTY010000615.1:0-3348 GCA_043744795.1 Zavarzinella sp.
CATGTTCGGCGACAGCCGGGACATGGTGGTCCCGGAGTTCGTCGCCGTCAACGGGCGGTTCACGTTCCAGTCGGAGTATTACGCGACGCGGGTGAACAATGCGTCGATCCCGACGGACAAGTCGGCCCCGGTCCGCAACGTCGGCAACCCGTTCTTCCAAGGCGGGTACGCCGAGGCCCTGTGCTTCCTGACGGACGACCACAAGACCTACGACCGCGGCCGGTTCGCCTTCACGCGCGTCACGCCGCGGAACAACTTCCGCGGGTTCAAGTGCAACGAGGCGGACGGGTGCGACGCCTGCAACGCCGGCTGCGGCGGGGGCGGGGCGTGGGAACTCGGCCTGCGCTACTCGTGGCTCGACTTGGACAACAACGGCGTCCGCGGCGGCATGAGCCAAGACGTGACGCTCGGCCTGAACTGGTACTTGAACCCGTACATGAAGTTGCAGTGGAACTACACGTACCTGTACCGCAACGCCCCGAACCCGGCGAACGACGGGGGCGTCCACGCCTTCGGGACGCGCATCGCCGTCGATTTTTGAGTGCTGATTGTGGCGGGAAACGGCGCCGGACAGGAGACCACCCTCTGAGAGTTGGCAACGCACCGCGTCTCATGTCCCTGCCCGGCGCCGCGCCCCGTGCCTGCCCCGAAGGGGCCGGCGATTGGTTCGGCTGTCGCCTGCCTGCGATCTTACCTCGCGGGCGGGTGGGAGCAACGGCGGGCTTGGTTACATTTCCGTCAGGGATTCCGGCCACTTTCCCCGCCGGGCGAATCATTCGGCCGCCGGCTCACGGGCCGGCAGGCGAACCCGAATCGTGGTCCCCGCGCCCGGCGTGCTGTCAATGTGAATGCCGCCGCCGTGCGCGTCGATGATCGCTTGGCAGATGCTGAGGCCCAGCCCGCTGCCGCCGACCCGCGGCCGGGCGCGGCCCTTGTCGGCCCGGAAGAAGCGCTCGAACACGCGCGGGAGGTCGCCGGCCGCGATGCCGTCGCCCGTGTCCGTCACTTCCAAGACGACTTCGCCCGCGTCTCGCCAGACGCGCACGCGAATCTCTCCGCCGCCCGGGGTGAACTTGACGGCGTTGTCGAGCAGGTTGAGAACCACTTGCCGCAGGTGGTCCCCGTCCCCGCGGACTTCCGCGGCCGCCACGGCCCGCGTGAGCGTGATGCCGCGGGCCTCGGCCACCCCCTCGAACATTTCCGCGCACCGGGCGACGAGGCGGCCGAGGTCCACCGGCTCGTCCTTTCGCTCCAGCCGGTTCGCGTCGCTCTCGGCGAGCAACAGCAGTTGGTGTACCAACATGCCCAAGCGGGAGGATTCGTCCACGACGACGCCGAGGAACTCCTTGTAGTCCTCGGCGGTGCGGTCGCGGTCCAGCGCCAACTCGGCGGAACTGCGGATGGCGGCGAGCGGGGAGCGGAGTTCGTGGGCCGCGTTCGCCACCAGGTCGCGGTGCCGGGCGAGGTGGTCGCCGATGCTGTCCAGGAAGCCGTTGATCTTTTCCGCGAGTTGGTCCAACTCGTCCCCGGTCCCGCGCACCGCCAGCCGCTCGTCCAAGCGACTCGGCCGGAGTCTCGCCGCGGTCGAGATGATCGCGGCCAGCGGGGCGGTCGCCCGGCGGGCCAGCAAATACCCGCCGACGGGGGCGACGAGCAGCAACACCATGCCGGCGATCATGGCCAATTGCGTGACGCGGGCCACGTCTTCTAGCACTTCGTCCAGGGTGGACCCGACGCGGACCGTCACGGGGCCGACGCCCGGCACGGCGGCCGGCTCCTGGCAAATGCGGTAGTCGCCGAACGTCTCCGTCTTTGCCCCGGCCGCCGGCCTCTCCCCGTCCGGGACGCGGTCCGTGGCGACGATCACCGTCCCGCGGCCGTCCACGATTTCGCAGAACCATTTCCGCGGCGCGTGGCTGTCCGCCTTTTGCCCCAGCGCCTCGCGGACCCGCGGCCAGTCCGGCGGCTCCGACCGCGCGACGATCAGACGGACTTCGGCGATGTCCTCGCGGAGGAGTTGGTCTTCTTCCCGGACGAGCGTGTAGCGCAGGCCCTGCCGCAGGCCGACGAGCATCGTGGCGGCGAGCAGAAGGATGACAAGCGTGTTCCAGATGGCCAGCCGGGCGCGGAGCGTGAAGAAGAATCGCAGGGGGCGCGGCTTAACTGTCGCGGAGGACATAGCCCCGCCCCCGCACAGTGGAGATGGGCGCCCCGGCCCCGGCCCGCTCGATCTTGCCGCGGAGCCGGTTGATGTGGACTTCGATCACGTTGGTCTCCCCCTCCCAGTCCGCGTCCCACAGGTGTTCGCACACCATCTTGCGCGTCACCACGCGACCGGCGTGCCGCATCAGGAATTCGAGCAGGCTGAACTCGGTGGGGGTCAGGTCGATTTCCGTCGAGCCGTGGGCGACGCGGCGCGTCGTCAGGTCCAATTTCAATCCGGCCGCCTCGGCGGTGGGGGACGGCCGCTCGCCGGCCCGGCGGCAGACGGCCTCGATGCGGGCCAGGAGTTCTGGGAAGGCGAACGGCTTCACCAGATAGTCGTCCCCGCCGGCCTGCAAACCGGCCACCCGCTCATCGACGGTCCCGAGGGCGGTCAACAGTAAGACGGGCGTGCGGTCCTTGCGGGCGCGGAGGGCTTTCACGACGGCCAAGCCGTTCACGCCCGGCAGCATGATGTCGAGGACGATGGCGTCGAACGGCGTCGCGGCCGCCTTGTCGAGGGCGAACTGGCCGTCGGCCACAAGGACGCACTCGTGGCCCGACTCGGTCAGCCCGCGGTCCAGCGTCCGGCCGATCACGGGGTCGTCTTCGACAATCAGCAGGTGCATGTTACTTCAGGCCCAAGTCCTTGAGTTGCCGGGCGTCCACGCCGGCCGGGGCGCCGGTCATCAGGTCGCGGCCGCGGGCGTTCTTGGGGAACGCGATCACGTCCCGGATGTTCGTGGTCTTGCCCAACATCATCGCCCAGCGGTCGATGCCCAAGGCGATCCCCCCGTGCGGCGGCGCGCCGAACTTCAGCGCGTCGAGGAGGAAGCCGAACCGGCTCTTCGCCGTCGCCTCGTCCATCCCTAATACGCTGAACACCTTGCTCTGGACTTCCGGGGAGTGAATTCGGATGCTGCCGCCGCCGACTTCGTACCCGTTGAGCACGAGGTCGTAAGCCTTGGCCCGGACCTTGCCCGGCTCCGATTCCAGTAGGTGCAAGTCTTCGTCGCGGGGCGACGTGAACGGGTGGTGGATCGCGGCCCACCGCTTCTCGTCTTCGTCCCAGGCGAACATCGGAAAGTCCACGATCCAGACGAAGTTGAACGCCGTGCTCTTGGCGAGCAGGCCGAGTTTGTTGGC
>JAYTTY010000616.1:0-13153 GCA_043744795.1 Zavarzinella sp.
CAGCGTGGGCGTCGCCCACGCTGCCGCCTCTGACGGAAAAAAGACTGATGGGGCTGGTGACGAAAGCAAACCGCCGCGAGGCGGTCGCGTTGGAGTACCGCTTTTAAGCGGTCTGTGCCCGTCCCGCCGCGGGAGACTGGTGAACCGAGTCTTCGAGGGTTCGCCTTTGTGAGTGACGACCGTTCGCCCACGGGGTCGGACCCTCGAAGACTCGGTCCTTTTGGGCCTTGTGCCCGGGAGTTCCAAGACCGCTTAAAAGCGGGACTCCAACGAGACCGCCCGGCGGCGGTGAATGGGCCAGCGGCTCACCGCATCGGCGGCAGGGACCCGCCCGACTTAATCGCCGAGACGCCCGGGACCACGTCCTGGTAGTCCACTTGCGGGACGGCCAAGTCCACGTTGACCGGCTTCTCGGTCGTCTTCTCGCCGATGTTGCCGGCCCGGTCGCGGCAGCGGACGCGGATCAGGAACTCGTGCGATTCGCCCGTCGGGGCCGTCCACGTGTGCTGGCCGGTGTTGTCGGTCCAGTCGGCGGTGATGGCCTTCCATTCTTGCTTGTCGGCGGCCCGGTACTCCAGCATGATCGGCACCGGGGCGATGTTGACGTCCGTGGCCTTCCAGCGGATTTCGACGACGGCCCCGCGGTCGCCGTTGGGGCTGACCTTGGTGCTGACGATGTCCACCGTTGGCAGCGTCGTGTCCACGACAACCTGGATGTCGCCGGTGTTCCCCTTCACGGGGACGCGGCGGCTTGGGCCGCGGTGGTTTTCGGCGATGATGATGAAGTTGTACGTGCCGTCCTTCGGGGCCTCGTAGACGAAGCTCAGCGGGATGATCCGCGGGGCGTCCGGGGCGGCGACCGGCGGGGCCGGGCGGGGGCCTTCGGTCTTTTCGATCTTCCAGTCCAGCTTGTCGTCGGCGGCGTACAGGAAGGCGTGCGTCAGGCCGGACAGGCCGACGCGGGCGTTGTAGTTCAGCGTGATCGACTTTTCCTTGACGTAGTGGACGCTCGGCTGCAACGTCCGCAGCCCGGGAGCCGGCGTCCCGTCGGGGTTGTCCCGCAATTCTCGCGGGTCCCCGACGGGGCGGCCCGGCGGCAGTGGGTCACGCGCGCCGTCGATCCCCTTGTTCCCGTCTTTCGCGGACACCCACACGGGGTCCGACTCGGTCTTGTTCCCGGCCTTGTCCAGGGCCACGATGCGGACCTGCATGCGGTCGTTCGGCTTCATCTGCCACTGGCGGTGGTCGCGCGGGCCGAACGGCACGCCCTTGTCGATCGGCTCGTACCGGCCCATGTCCGGCCAGCGGAATTCCAGCTTGATGCCGGCCCGCGTGTCCATGTTCTCGTCGCTCACGTCCCACTCGATGCCGGGGGAGCCGTCGGCGGAGATCACGGACCGCAGCGAGTTGACCTTCGGCGGCGTCCGGTCGATCACGATGCGCCGCTGCTCGGCCAAGCGGTCCCGGCTCACGGGGTCGGTGGTGCCGTCGTTGAACAGCGTCATCGTGGCGAAGCCGTAGGTCCCCTCGCCGGCGGCCTTGAAGATGAACTCGCGCTTCTGCCCGGCCTTGGCCTCCTCGTACTCTTTCCACGCGCCGCCGTCGACGGTGTAGTACAGCCGGACGGCCCGCGCCGACCCGCCGGCGCGGAGTTCGAAGGGGATTTTGATCTCGTTGTCGCGGGAGTAAGACGTGCGCCCCTCGGTCGGGAGCTGCGCGCGGGCCGCCGCCGGCACGGCAACCAGCCCACAGACCAACAGGCATCGTAACGCGGAACTCACGACGCGACTCCTTCCGCCCCGCCCGGCCATGCAAATCCCCCGTCGGCGAAGCGGCGTCCTGCCATATCGCGCCCGGCCAGCCGCGTCGAGGGGAGACGCCGCCCGCGGCCCCGCAAGGGGCGCGGACTGGCCGGTATTGGGAAGATCGGCTGATTCGGGAGACGAACTTGAGGGGAGAAGCCACGGGGAGATTGGAAGGCAATCTTTTTGCCGCGGATCGAACACGGATGACAGCGGAAGCGCAGAGAAGAGCTTGAACCACAGAGGACACAGAGAACACAGAGGAAAGACCGAGAAAGACAGAGGAAATGCATTTATAAAAAATGCCTTGTCTGCTCCTGTCTTTCCTCTGTGTTCTCTGTGTCCTCTGTGGTGAAGTTCTTCTCTTCCGCCATTTTCAGAGATTCATCGAAGCGGCTTTTGCCCGTACTTCGCCCGCAGTTGGTTCGCCGTCTGCCACAGGCGCGGGTCGGTTTGCAGGAAGTCGATCAGGTTTCCCGTCGAGACGCCGAGCAGCTTCGCGGCGTCGCTGACGCGGGCTTCGACGGCGGCCAGCACGTCGAGCGTCACGCCGGCGGCAGGCCAGAAGCGCGGGTCTTTGGCCCCGAGGTGCAGGCGGCCGTCCGCGGAGCGGGCCGCGGCATAGTCGGGGAAGGTGGCGATAATTTCGGGGGTAAGCGTGGCCGCGTCCAGCGGGTTGCGGAGGTCGAGGAAGAGCGCCCGGTACAGGCGTTTCAAGGCCTTCGCCTTATTTTCATGCTGGGACCGGCTCTCCTCAGCGATGACGAGGAGGCCGCTCGGGAGGTGTCTTAGCCGGACGGCGGAACTCGTCTTGTTCCGCTTCTGCCCCCCCGGCCCGCTGGCCCGGTAGGTGTCCACGTCGCACTGGGCCAACAGGTTTTCGGGGGAGAGGTTCGTCCACACACTTCGGGAATGCGGAATTCGGAGTTCGGAATTCGGAATCAAAGACCCGGTCTCCGCCGCCTCGGCGTTCGCCCGAGCGATGGGGTCTTTGTTTTCCAATTCCGCATTCCGAATTCCGCGTTCCGAATTTATACCACCAGCTTCCACGGCTCGCGGTACTCGCGGTGCAGCATCTTGTTCGCGTCGTCGTCGCCGACGAACATCTTGCTCTTCGGGTCCCACTTGAGGGACTTGCCCGTGAGCAAGGCGATCACGCCGATGTGGCAAATGATGACCGAGCTGCCGCCGACTTGGGCGTTGCAGATCGGCTGCTTCTTGCCGTCGCGGACGCACTCCAGGAAGTTGCCCATCTGGTTGGTCGGCCGGCCGTCGTACAGCTTCGGGTCTTCCTTCAGCGGCTCGCTCAGCAGCTTGGCGTCGCTGGCCCAGATGCCGCCGCGGCTCACGAAGATCTTCTTATCCCCTTCGCCGATGAACAGCACGCCGTTCTCGTCCGGGCCGACGGTGCGGTCCTTGCCTTCCTTGTTCTTCGGGACGGTGCCGTCCTTATTTACCATGGCCCCGGCGTCGGTGCCGCCGCCGGACATGGCGATCATCTTCGTGCCGTTGGCGTAGGTGTACTGCACCTGGAAGTTCGGGTGCGTGTTGTACCCGTCCCCCTTGTCGTAGGGCTTGTCGGCCTTCAGCACCTCGACGGCGACCGGGCCGCGGCCGTCGGCGTTCATGGCCCACTGGCCGATGTCGATGTGGTGAGCGCCCCAGTCGGTCATCTTGCCGCCGCTGTACTCGTACCACCACCGGAACTCATAGTGGCAGTTCGTCTGGTTGCCCTTCACGCGGTACGGGACCTTCTTGGTCGGCCCGAGCCACATGTCCCAGTTCAGTTCCTTCGGCGGCTCGACTTCGGGGATCGGCCCGCTCGTCGGGTTGCCGCCGATGCGGGCTTCGATCGTCTTGATCTCGCCGATGCGGCCGCTGCGGACGAGTTCGACGGCCGTGCGGAACTGCTGCATTTCCGTGCGCTGTTGGCTGCCGGTCTGAAAAATGCGGCCGGTCTTCTGCTGGACGGCCTGCACCGCCAGCGACTCTTCGACGGTCAGCGTCAGCGGCTTTTCGCAGTAGACGTTCTTGCCGTTCTTCATGGCCTCGATGGCCACCAGCGCGTGCCAGTGGTCCGGCGTGGCGACGATGACGGCGTCCACGTCCTTGCTGGAGACGAGTTCGCGGAAGTCCGCGTAGGCCTTCGTCTCGAACCCGTCCTTCTTGTACTCTTCGGTCGACTTGGCCAGGTGGCGGCCGTCCACGTCGCACAGGGCGGTGATCGTGAACTGGTCCTTCAGCCCCTTGGAGGCGTTGTAAATGCCGCGGGAGCGGCTGGCCGGGCTGCCGGTCCCGACGATGCCGATGCGGACCTTGTCTTGGACCTTCTTGGCGGGCGTGTCGTCCGCCAACAGCTTTTCGGCGTACCAGGCCGGGAGGCCGGCGGCCCCCATGGCGGCGAGGCTGCGCTGCATAAACCCGCGGCGCGACAGATTGCCAATGTTGAACATGAGGAGAGACCCTTGAGAAATGAAGTCGCATCAGCCGATGCGCGTGCGAATATGGTACAAGACGGCGAGCGGAAAAAAAAGATTCCCCCCCGCCAAGCCCACGGGCGGCGGCCCGTGGGCTTTCTGCACTTGCACAAACCACCAGAGCGGGTATTCTCCGCGGGCACGCGGCGCCCCGGACGGCGCCGCGCTTTCTGGGAAGGACTCCCCCATGACGCGACGCACTCTGACGGGCTGGACTTGCGCCGGCCTGTTCGCCCTCGGCTCCACGCTCTCGGCCAAGCCGCCGGAACTCCCGGCCCGCCCGACGACGGACGGCACGGCCCCGACGCCGATGGAACAGGACCACTTCCAGACGCCGAAACCTGCGGCCCCGAAACTCCTGCCGGCCGCCCTGCGCGACGGCCAGCCGGGCAAGTACGACCCGCCGACGGCCGTCGGCACGCTGGCGGCCTTGCTGACTCCTTTTGACGCCGCCGCCCGCGCGGCGGCGGGGACGACCCTCGTCAGTGACACGCCTGCCCAAGACGGCTCCCGCAATGACGAGCGGCGGCCGACGGTCACGCACGCCGGGGACACGCAATCGGCCGAGCCGCCGTTTGCGGCGAAGGACGCCGTCGCCCCGCCCCTCGCCGCGCTCCAGTTAAAAGTGCTGCGGGAGGCCGCCCGGCAATACCGGGACGCCGTGGCCGGCGGGGACAAGACATTGACCGCCCAGACCGGCAAAACTCTGGACGCCGTGCTGAAACAGACGAAAAACGACTGACGGCAGAGGAAACCTTTGCATACAAGGCTGACGAACGAATCCATCTCGCCGATGAAATTTCTCACTTTTTTCTCGCAAAGGGTTCTCGACAGCCGATCAATGGGATACATTTGAGATACCCTTGAAACTCTCACCCTTCTTTCACTTGCAAAACCGCGGGTGATTAGGGGACAAGAAACTCTGACTTTCCGTCCTGACACGGGCCTTGGCCGCTTTCATTTTCCATGATCTCAGCCCCGCAACGTCAGGCAGGCGACACGAGTTTGGTCCAACGGTGAGACGGCCGCTGAGGCCGGTTAAGGGTTTTGGCTGAATCGCCGATGGACGACTTTTCTTTCTCTCTTTTTATGTCAGGAGTCTTTAAGATGTCTCTCCCCAAACGGACCGCCAAGCGGGCCAGCGGCTTCACGCTGATCGAGTTGCTGGTGGTGATCGCGATCATCGCGATCCTCATCGGGCTGCTGCTGCCCGCCGTCCAGAAGATTCGCGAAGCCGCGAATCGCATGAAGTGCACGAACAACCTGAAGCAACTCGGGCTGGCCTGCCACAACTACCACGACACCATCGGGACGCTGCCGCCCTGCACCCTCGTAGGCCGCGGGATCGGGTGGACGGACGAGAACAACATCGGGCCGAATTGGATCGTCTTGGTCCTCCCGTACATCGAACAGGATAACCTGTATAAGGGAGTTGTAACGAGCATCCAGAACTACCAAGCATTCTCCGAAGTGGGCGGCGCCACGGGGTCGAATGACCAAGGCTGGCGGGCCATCCGGAGTACCAAGATCAACAGTCTGCTCTGCCCGTCCGAGCCGTTTGGCAACACGCCTGGGCAGCGCGCGGGCGACGGTTGGGCTCGCGGGAGTTACGCGGCCAACGCGGGGTTCGGCGACCCGAGCAGTGTGCCCAGTCAGTCTCCGTCTTCAGGGGGTGGAAACTTGCAAAGCGGCGGGCCGATGTACATCAACTCGAAAAACACCATCACGAGCATTGGCGACGGGGCGTCGAATACCATTATGCTGAACCACGTGCGCTGCGGGCCAGTGAATTCAGACATGCGCGGCACATGGGCGTTCGGCATGCCCGGTAGCTCCACGACGGCTAATAATGCCGTCGGCGACTGTTACACGCCTAATGACACAGGTTGTTGCTCCGATGACGTGAGAGGCTGTGTGGACCGGCCTGACATCGCCATGGGCTGTTGGAGCGGGGATTACGGACAAGGTCAGGCGCGATCCTCCCACTCGGGTGTGGTCATCGCCGCCATGGGCGACGCCAGCGTACGTACAGTCAAGAACAGTGTAACTAACAGAACGTGGGCATTGATGCTTGCCGCGAATGACGGCCAGACGTACGCGAACTAATAAAGGTCGAGGAGGCTGATTCGAGTTCATTGTTCCTTGAGAGGCCGGGGACGAGTCCCGGCCTAGGTTCTCCTTGTCACACACATCTGCTGACGCTGCTCTACCGCCACGCTCAAGCCGTCGATCTCGACGGCTAATTTTCATCGCGGCGGCGATTGTTGCGCTACTCATCTCCATATTCGTCGCCTACCACTGGCGATCGGACGGTCGAGACCGAGCCGTTGCCCTTGCGGATGCGAAGGCCGGTAAGTTCTCCGAAGCCGAACCGGGCTTGCGGACCATCTATGCCCAAAAGCCGGACGACCTTGAAGTGACGCAGGCGTTGGCCCGTGGCTACGCCAAGGCCTACGACGTGCGGGCCATTGAATTTCTCACGCGGTGGGCGGACGTTCGCCCGGACGACTTGGAGCCGCTGAAGATGCGGTTCGAACTCTATCGCAAACAAAATGACCCGCGGGCCTTCGCCGACGCCCGCCGACTCTTGGACCGAAACCCCGACGATTTTGCCCTGCGGCGTGCGGCGATGAACCAAGCCTTTTCTTTCGGTTTCTTTTCCGCGGCTGACGAGCTGTGCCGTGAGTGCCTGCAAGCGAAGCCGGACGACCCAAGTTTGCGGATCATGCTCGCCGAAATTCGGCGGGCGCGTGGGGACGGCCCCGGGGCGGCCGCCATCTTGGACGAGGTGTTGGCGTCACGGCCGGGCCAGCCCGCGGGGATGCAGGCGCGGGCGATCTTGCATCAGGAAGCCGGCGAGTTCGACAAGGCCGTGACGCTGCTCCAAGAAGCGTACCGCCTCGACGAGGCTCAGCGGCGGTCCATCGGGTATTTGTTGAGTGTGGCCCTCGAGCGGGCCGGGCGGCCGGAAGAGGCCCGTCGCGCCTTGGCCGAGGTCCGGTTGCTCCAGGAAATGCGACTCATTGGCGAGACCTTGCGCGACCAGCCGGAGAATTTGGAACTCCGCGTGCGGTTGGCCCAAGCGTACATCGACGCCGGGCGGGCCAACGAGGGCGTGGGCCAACTTCAAGCCATTCTGGCGCGCGACCCCGCGCTCGCGCCGGCCCACGCGGCCTTGGCGGCGTATTACGAACACGAAGGCCAAACCGACGCCGCGGCGAAGCACCGCCGGCTTGCCGGACAAGCGCCCGTGACCCCGAAAGCCCCATGAATCCACCGACCACTTCGCGGCGTCGCAAGGGCATCCTCTTCCCGGCGCTCGTCCTCGTCGCCGGGTGCGGACAGCAGGCCCCCCCGACCCCTGCCACGGTTGACTCGGCGGCGCAACGCACGCCCGGCAAGCCGTGGTTTACGGACGTGACGGCCGCGGCCGGGATCGACTTTGTCCATTACGACAGCGCCACGCCGATGCACTACATTTTCGAGACGATGGGCGCCGGCGTCGGCTTCATCGACTACGACGCGGACGGGTGGCTCGACCTGTTCTGCGTCCAAGGCGGGCCGGTGAAGGGTGGCAAAGCCGGCTTGCCCACCCACAAACTGTACCGCAACAACGGCGACGGGACGTACGCCGACGTGACCGAGAAGGCCGGCCTCACGCAGTCCGGCTACGGCATGGGGTGCGCCGTCGGCGACTTCGATAACGACGGGTTCGACGACCTCGTCGTCACGTACCTCACCGGGACCACTCTGTACGCCAACCGCCCCGACGGCCGCGGCGGGCGGCGATTCGTCGACGTCACCAAGGCGGCTCAGATTTCCAACCCCCACTGGGCCACCAGTTGCGCGTGGGGCGACGCGGACGGGGACGGCCGTCTCGACCTGTACGTGTGCAACTATGTGCAACTCGACCTGCTGAATTACACGCCGTGCGTCAACACCGAGGTGAACGAGCGGTTCGGGTGCCCGCCCACCTCGTTCCCGCCGCTGCCGCACAAGTTGTACCACAACAACGGGGACGGGACGTTCACGGACGTCAGCGCCGCGGCCGGCGTCTCGGCCGCCAAGCCCGCCCCCGGCTTGGCCGTCACCTTCGCCGACTTGGACGGGGACGGCAAGACGGACATTTATGTGGCGAACGACATGCAGCCGGCCTACCTGTTCCAAAGCCTCGGGGGCGGCAAGTTCACGGACCGCGGCCTGCTCAGCGGGGCGGCCTTCATGCCCGGCGGGCGGTTCATCGCCGGCATGGGCGTCGCCGTCGGCGACATCGACGGGTCCGGCCGCCCGTCGCTCATCGTGAGCAACTTCCAGAAAGAGCCGACCATGGTGTTCCTCAACCGCGGCAAGATGAATTTTCAAGAGTGGAGCCACCCGTCCGGGCTGGGGGCGGCGACGATGCGGACGCTGGGGTTCGGCATCGAGTTGTTCGACGCCGACCTCGACGGGAACCTTGACGTGGCCTTGGCCAACGGGCACATCACCAGCAATTCGCAGGCGATCTTCAAGGCCCCGTATGAGCAGGAAGCCCAACTCTTTTTGGGCGACGGCAAGGCCAAATTCACCGAGGTAAGTCGGGAGGCGGGCCCGTACTTCAGCGAACGCCACGTCGGCCGCGGCCTGGCCGTCGGCGACTTCGACAACGACGGCCGCCCCGACCTCGTCTTCGGCAACAACAGCGGGCCGGTCAAACTGCTCCGCAACGAGACGGAGACGGGCCGGCACTGGCTGCGGTTGGACTTGGTCGGGGACGGCAAGAAGAGCAACCGCAACGCCATCGGCGCCAAAGTCGAGATCGGCGTGGGCGGCCGCACGCTTGTGCGTTGGGTCACGGGCGGCAGTAGTTACCTCTCCGCCAGCGACCGGCGCGTGCTGGTCGGGCTGGGGGACGAAGTGAAGGCCGAACGAATTCGGGTCACATGGCCGTCCGGCAAGGTCCAAGAGTTCCGCGACGTGGCCGGGGACGCCGGCTGGCGGCTCCGCGAGGGGGAGGAGCCGGCGCGGGCCCGATGACCCGGTCGCCCGCGGCGGCCGGCCGGAAAGTAGAATTCCACACAAACTCTCGCCCCCGGGGGTATTCGGACCGGCGGGGGCAGACTACATTTTCCGTACCAAGTCGGAGTCTTGGGTAGACTCTCCACCCGACCGGGAAGAATCGCCGGAGCGACTCCCTGTCACCTCTCAACGGGAAAGCCATGCGTACGTCGATGTTGGCCGTCTTGCTCGGATCGCTCTTCGCCCTGACCGGGTGCGGAGAAACGAAGGTGCCTATTACAGGCAGCGTGACCAAGGGCGGGAAGCCTTTCGCGCCCCCCGAAGGAGGACAGGTGAATGTGACCATTAGTCAAGAGGGCGGAAGTGGGTCGGGAACCGGGCCCGTCGGGGCGGACGGGAATTTCACCATCGCGGGCACGGCCGGCGGCATCCCGCCCGGGAAATACAAGGTCTCCTTGGTCATGTACCCGCCCTTGCCGGCGGAAGGCGCGAAAGCCCCGAAAGGCCCGCCGGTGCCGAAGACACTGTCCGGCGGCGAGACGTGGGACGTGAGCGCGACCAACAACAAGTTCACGATCGACTTGGACAAGTACAAGTAACGGCCGCGACCACGGCCCTGGTGAACATTCGCGAGAAGCTGGCCCAGGACGACCCGGCGGTCTTCGCCGTCATCGACGAGACCTACGGCAAGAACCCGTGGCGGTCCGTGCGCGACCACGCGCGGAAGAAGAAGTGACAGGGCGAAAAGACATTTTTGGCCACGGATCGAACACGGGCGAAACACGGACAAAGGCGGAAGAGAAGACTTTTAACCACAGAGGACACAGAGAGCACAGAGGAAAGACAGAAGCAGAGAGAAAGCATTTATAAGAATGTCTTTCTCGGCCTTTTGTCTTTCCTCTGTGCTCTCTGTGTCCTCTGTGGTTAAAAGTCTTCTCTTCCGCTTCGGGTCAGTCCACGTACAAAAACTCGTTGCTCGCCAACAACGCCTGGCAATACCGCTCCTTGCGGGTCAGCTTGTTCTTCTTCGCCTCGTCCGGTGAGTCCTTCCCGGTCACATACGCCAGGCCGACGGCCACGTCGTCCGGCTGGGCCGGGCGGCCGAAGAGGATGTCGTAGGCCCGGCGGACGCGGGCCTCGTCCGTCGGCGCTTCCTTCTCCAGTCGCTCGGCCAACCCTCTCGCTTGCGTCACCATGAACGGGCTGTTCATCACGAACAACTGCTGCTGCGGGACGGTCGTCTCCACGCGGCGCTCGCTGGTGATGTTGGCGTCCGGGAAGTCGAACAGCCGCAGGAGGCCGTTGAGGTCGTGCCGGCTGATGCGGGCGTAGACGGTGCGGCGGGCGTTGTCGGCGGCGTCGAGGTTCGTGGTCGGCCCGCCGAGTTTCGTGTCCAACTTGCCGGAGGCGGCGAGCAGGGCGTCCCGCCACGATTCGACCGCGAGCCGGCGGCGGCTGGCCCGCCACAGGGAGCGGTTGTCCGGGTCCTTCTCCATGTTCGTCGCGTCCGACACGCCGGCCCGGCGGTACGTCTCGGACAGCACGATCTCGCGGTGCAGTTTCTTCACGCTCCAGCCGTTCTCCACGAAACGCGCGGCGAGGTAGTCCAAAAGTTCCGGGTGCGTGGGCCGCTCGCCCAGCGCGCCGAAGTTGCTCGGCGTGCCGACGATGCCGCGGCCGAAGTGCTGTTGCCAGACGCGGTTGACCAGCACGCGGGCCGTCAGGGGGTTCTTCGGGTCGGCGACGGCGTCGGCCAACTCCTTGCGGCCGCTGCCCTGGGTGAACTTGGCGGGGCTGTCCCCGGCGAGGATTCTCAGGAACCGCCGCGGGGCCAGTTCCCCAAACTTGGTCGGGTTGCCGCGGACGAACACCTTCATGTCCACGGGGGCCGCTTCGTTCAGGCCGTGGACGCTCGGCGGCGGCGGCGGGGCGTCCTTCACCAACTTGGTGTGCTTGGACTTCAAGTCGTCGTACGTGGTCTTCTGCGCCGGCGGCATCGAACTGACCGCCTCGCCGTCGGCGATGATGAAGACCCCCTTGTCTCCGAAGAGGCCGGCAACCACGTCGTTGCGGCTCTTGTGCTTGGCGTCGGCCAGCACGATTTTGACCGTGTCCCGCCACGCGGCCGCCAGCGCCCGCACGGCCTCCGGCACGGCCGTGTCCCCCTTTTTGGGCATGAGCTTGGCCCAGTCGGCGAGGCCGGGCATGGAGCCGGCTTTGGCCTTGAGCATCTTCGACAGGCGGTCGAGCGTGGGGCCGTCGAGCTTCTCGGCCTTGGCGACCTCGGCCGCCGGGGCGTCGGCCTTCTCCGTGCGGCGGGCTTCGAGCTTCCACGCGGCCAGCAGGTACGCGGGGAGGTCGTCGGCCTTCTTGACGGCCAACTTTTCCTTGGCCTCGCTGAGGGCGGCCTTCACCGCCTTGTCCGCGTCTTGGACGAGTTTCTGGGCGGCGGCGATCTTGTCCATCTCGGCCTTCGGGGCGAGCGGCACGCGCGCCAACTTCGTGCTGGAGAAGACGCCGGCGAGGGAGTAGTAATCCTGCGTCGGGATGGGGTCGAACTTGTGGTCGTGGCAGCGGGCGCAGCTCACCGTCAGGCCGAGGAAGCCGCGGGTGAGCGTGTCCACGCGGTCGTTCAGTTCGTCGGCGACGGCCACGGCCCCGGTCATGCCCGCGTTCTTGTAATACACCGCCCCGAGGCCGAAGAAGCCGAGGGCGGCCCGGTGTTTCAACTCGTCGGGCGAATCGCCGCCGATCAGGTCGGCCGCGATTTGCAGCTTGGCGAAGCGGTCGAACGGCATGTCCGCGTTGAAGGCGTCGACCACCCAATCCCGGTAGCGCCAAGCGTCCGTGTTGGGGACGACTTCAAAGGTGTGAGCCTGATCCTCGGCGTAGCGGGCCACGTCGAGCCAGTGCCGGGCCTGGTGTTCGCCGTAGGCCGGCGAGTTCAGCAGGCGGTCCACGAGTTTGCCGTCGGCCTCCGGGGAACTGTCGGCCAAGTAGGAAGCGATGTCTTCCGGCGTCGGCGGCAGGCCGGTGAGGTCGAACGTCAGCCGGCGGATCAGCGTGCGCTTGTCGGCCAACGGCACGGCCGTCAGGCCCTTTTCGGCCAGCTTCGCGTTGACGAAGCGGTCAATCGGCGTCGCCCCGCTCGCGGCGGGGACGGCCGGCTTCACGACCGGCTGGAACGACCAGAACGTCCGGGCCTTCGCCCAATCAATCGTACTCTCCGCCCGGGCGGTGTCGTCCCGCGGGTCCGCGGCCCCGGCTTCGACCCACTTGGCGATGTCGGCTTGCACGCCCGCCGGGAGTTTGCCCTTGGGCGGCATCTTCAACTCGCCCGCTTGCCTGACCGCCTTGACGATCAAACTCTCGCCCGGCTTCCCGGCGACGAGGGCCGGCCCCGTGTCCCCGCCTTTTAATACCGCTTGCTTGGTGTCGAGGCGCAAGCCGCCGGCTTGCTTCTTCTCCCCGTGGCAAGACAGGCACTGCTCTACCAAGACGGGCCGGATTTTGTTCTCGAAGAACTCGACGTTCGGGTCAGCCGCCGAAACGGCGAACGGGGCAACGACTGTGCAGGCCAAGGCCAAGCGGAGATTCATGGGGAGAATCGCCTCCAGCGGGACGGAGGGTATGTGGGGTGGGATGGACTTGGTTATCTTAAACGGTGGGCAGTGATGAAGCAAGTCATGTAGCCGTTTAGCCGCGACGCGCAGGCTTTGCGCAGCGGAGCGCGGGGCGGCGGTCATAAACGCGCTGGCCGCAAAGGCAACCTCACCCCCTAACCCAGGGCCAGCGCACGAAGAATTGCCGTGTTTTCTAGGTGATTTTGGAGTTTTAGTTGTGATAACACCTCTATTTTGACAGGTTCTCTCTATCACA
>JAYTTY010000617.1:0-3337 GCA_043744795.1 Zavarzinella sp.
TCGTTTATTCAACCTGTCCGAGCCGGTCGGCTTACTCACACGCGCAGCGCCGGGATGGTTCGAGCAACAGTGTCTCACTCGGTTTAAGCGAGCGGCACCAAACAGCCTTACGGGGTCCGGCCCCGTCAACTTCCGCTGACGCGGCTGCCACGCCGAAGCGCGGCGCCCCAGAAACCTCTCCGTGCCGACGCGACGGTCACTCAAAGACGACGGCTCGACCCCCGGAGGGTGGCGGCTTCGCGCGGGCGGGTCCGCGGGGAATCGAGACCCCGTCGGCCGTGGTTCCAGCGCCAAGCCGCGTCGGCTCAGTTAGTCATTGACTCGTCGGTCGGGCCGCCTCGGTCGACCGCGCCGCCGGGCGTGGCGGCGCTTGTTCTCAATCAGGTTGATCTCGTCCGTCATCCGGCCGGTCACCGGCCCGGGGGCCAATCAAAGCGTGGCGGGGTCGGGCGTGTGCCGCAGCGCGACTCGAGAGGTCGGGCCTCAAAAGGTCGTCGCGGAAAACGCGGTCGCCGTGTTGCCCCAGTTCGGCTTACAGCTCCCCGGGCCGGGCCGGTGGTCGCGCGTCAGGGTCCGTTCATGTCGTTGCTCCTGCGGCTCGGGCCGGGCGGGCGCGTCCACTCCTCGCGGGCGCGTGTCCCATCCGTTCCCTCGCCAGCGGTTTTGGTATTGGTCTTTCAGCCGGCCAGGAAGCGTTTCAGGTCGAAGGCCTGCTGCTTGCGCCACAGGTGGAACACCGCCCGGCCGATCTTCGCCTCCAGCACCGACAGGGCCTTGCGCTTGCCGCGCTTCTTCTCCTGCCGCTGCATCCAACTCTTCACGGCCGGCACGGCCCGGATCATCAGGCACGCCGCCTCGCTGAAGGCCCACTTCAGGTGCGCGTTGCCGATCTTCTTGCCGCCCGAGCCTTTCACCTTGCCGGCGCTGGAATGCTCGCACCGCACCAGCCGCGAATACGACAGGAAGTTGCCCACGGCCGGGAAGCGCGCGATGTCGTCGATCTCGTACGGCAGGATCAGGCCCAGGATCGGCCCAATGCCGGGGACGGTCCGCAGGAAGCCGAACGTCACCGCGTCGTCCACCTTGGCCGTCCGGATCAGGTGCCGCTCCAGGTCGGCGATCTGGGTGTCATAGTTGTCAATGAGATTCAAGTCGGCTTGGACCATCAGCCGCGTGCTCGGGTCGGCGAACCGGTCGGCGAAGTCGGCCGGCCGGTTCGCCGCGTACGTCAGCTTCTTCGACAGCGGCGGCAGGTTGAACTGGCTGTTCGTGTTGACGATGTGGGCGATCAGTTGGCCGCGCTGCCGGACGAAGAAGCTGCGTCGGCGGAGCAGGTCGCGCGTCTGCCGCTTGGCCGTCGGATAGACGTAGGCCGTCGGGAACAGGCCGCCGCGCAACATGGCCGCCAACTTGCCGGCGTCGATCTTGTCGCTCTTGGCTTTGCCCTGGCTGATGTGCTTCATGGCCAGCGCGTGCCCGAGGGCGAACGGGATCGCCTCGGCCTCGCACAGGTCGGCCAGCCAGTACCACGCGAACATGCACTCGCACCCGACGACCACATCCTTGCGATACGGCTTGATGGCCCGGAGGAACTCGTCCGGCCCGGCCGGCAAGTCCTCCTCGAAGACGGTCTTCCCCTTCGCGTCAAGCACGTGCGTGAACATGCTTCTGGCGTGCAGGTCAACGCCGCAGTAGAATCGGTGTTGTTGGTTGTAAACCATAACTCATGCCCTCCCGAGTGACGGGCCGCCCTGATCCCGCATCGTGGTCGGGAGGGTACACTCCTCCCTGAAAATCCCACGTGAGGCCGGGGCAACCCGCGACCTCTGTTTTACTTGGCGACAGGCCCGGCCCGTCACCCGCGGGGGCATGAGTAGTATCCAATTGCTGCAGCAGACAACCCACGCGAAGGACGGCGCATCGAGGCATGACGTTTTCTCCCGCGTGAGGCTGCTGCTGAGCTGGGTCGACTATGAAGCCGTCCGAACCTCAAGCCCACTTCGTCTGATTTTCCGGGGGAGTTCTGCACCGAAGGCGGCTCTCCAAATGAGTGGGGCTGACTTCGGTGCAGAACTCCCCCGGCCTCCGTCTTCGTCCCGAAGCGGAGTCGTCGTCACGTTCATCCGTCATCCCGTCCGCCGCCGTGTTCGCCACCTTGACCGCCAACCCCCCGCCACGGCCAAGTCGTGGACCCACCCGGCGTTGGCGCACGCCGCGATGACCAGCAGGGCGTCCGGGTGTTCGGCGAACAGTGCCTCGAAAGCCCCGCCGTCCGTGTCGATGGTGCGGAAGACCGCCTCGCGGGAGGAGCGGCGATCAAGGCACACGACGCCCTTGAACCGCCCGAGGTCAATGGCCATAATCAGATCAGACATCGCAAGCCCATTGTGTTGAGTGTGCGTGGGCGGTCACTTTTGACTGTAACCACTTCCCGACGGCTTGCATGGATTCTTTCGGCGGCGGAGGCGCTCTGATGTCGTTGCGGAAGCGAGGGAAGTGGCGGTACGGCGACAGCCAAGCCGACATCCGCGCCGAGATCGTCCGATTCAGCAAAGAGAACGGCTATCTCGCCGAGCACTTCGCCGACGCGGTTTGCGCGTGTGGCAGCAAGGTGTTCGGCCTGCTGGTGGATGACACTGCCGGCGTCGCCAGCCGAGTCTGCTTCTCTTGCGACGCCAAGGCCCATCCGATCGGAGACAGCGCGGACTTCATGGATGAGGCCGAGGAGGAAGACACTGCGTGCCCGTGCGGCGAGGAGGCGTTCGAGATCACGGTCGGGGTGTCGCTGTACGACGACAGCGAGGACGTGCGGTGGCTGTATCTCGGTTGCCGGTGCCCGGCGTGCGGGCTGACGGCCGTCTACGGCGACTGGAAGAACCAGTTCAACGGGTATCGCGAGTTGCTGGCGCGGGTGTAGCCCAGACGCCGAACAGTCTTATGCCCCATCCGACTTCAATAAAACGTAGCGATTCCGGGTCCGTCTTTTTTAACGACGAATGTTGATTCGTTTATTCAACTCTGTCCGAGCCGGTCGGCCTACTCACTCACGCAGCGCCGGGATGGTTCTTGCACCGGTGTCTCACTCGTCTGAGGCGAGCGGCACCAAACAGCCTTACGGGGTCCGGCCGCGTCAACTTCCGCTGGCGCCGGTCGCCATGCCCACGGCTTGGCGTGGGCATGTGAAGGACTCCCGACAGTCGGACACGGCCAACGGTCCAAGTCGCTTACAGGCCCGCGCTAGGCCGTGGGCGTGGCGCCCGTGCGGATGATTTCATGAGGGCAGACGAGCCGCGGGGTTGATCCCCGCGGGAGGATGTCCTCCCGCGGGGATCAACCC
>JAYTTY010000618.1:0-13124 GCA_043744795.1 Zavarzinella sp.
GACACCCGGAGGCGGCCGGCGAACCGAGTCTTCGAGGGTTCGCCTTCGTGGGTGACGCCTGTTCGCCCAAGGGGTCGGACCTTCGAAGACTCGGTCCTCACGGGCCATGTGGGCGACCGTTCCAAGACCGCTTCAAAGCGGAACTCCAACAAGACTGCCGCCCGGCGATAACAGACCTCTTTGCGGTCACTCCCCCGGCACGTCCGCCAGCGCCGCCAAGTCGGCGCGCGTCTTCCCTTCCAGGAAATACGCCACGGGGATGCCGGCGAAGCCGGTGATGCCGAGGATGGCCAGGGCGGTCGTGTTAGAGGCGTCCCGCGAGGCCAGCAGGGCGACGGCGAGGAACGGGACGGCGGCGGCGGCGGCCCGGTAGCGGGCGAGTTCGCGCTCCACGCGGCGCAGGGGCGGGCCGTCGGCGGCGGCCGGCCCGTCCGGGCCGAGCAGGGCGGGGTACAGCGCCCGCACGGCTAGGAACGTGACGATGAAGTACGGGTACGCGGCGGCGATCAGGCCGCAGATGATCAGGGACAGGGCGAAGTGGACGTACACGCCCGCCCCTTGCGGCGGCGGGCCGGCGGTCAGGCGCAGGAGCGTTGGCCAGATCGCGCCGGCAATCACCCAGCCGGCGACGCACACGCCCGCGGCCCAACTGCCCAACCGTAAACACTGCCGGCGCCGCAAGGCGAGGACGGCCGGGTCGGCGCGCTCGGCGGCGTTGGCGGCGCGCAGGGGCCGCGTCGCCCGCCGGATGACGAAGACCACCGCCGCGAGGCCGAACGGGTAGAGCACGAAGTTGACGGCCATGATGAGCCACTCGAACTCTTCGCGCGCCGCTTGCCCCCAGTGTTGGATGATCTCTTCCCGGTTGTAGCTGATGTTAAACAGCGACGCGAGCGAACTGGGGAACAGGCCGGCCCCCAAGAGGGTGAGGACCGGGAAGCGGCGGACCAGTTGCCGCCAGCCGCCGGGGGCCGGGCGAACCAAGGCGCGCGTCGCCGGGCGCAGGCACAGTTCCAGTTCGGCGGCCATCGCGCCGGCCGTCGCGGGGCGGCGGTCCGGGTCCGCATCGAGGCTGCGCAGCAACACCTCGCGCAGGCCCGGCACGTCGTCGGCGTGCGGCTTCGCGTCGCGGGCTTCCGGGGCCGGGCCCAAACGGCGATGGCTGGCGAGCCAGGTGATCATCTGCACCCACGGCCCGCTCAGGGCTTCGCGGCCGAAGGGGCGGGCGCCGGTCAACAGTTCCCACAGCGTCACGGCCAGCGAGTAGACGTCGGCCCGGCCGTCGAGGCTGTCGGCCTTCCGCGGGTGGGCCGGGTTGAAGGCTTCCAGGTGTTCGGGGGCCATGTACGCCAGACTGCCGCCGAAGAACGCGGCCGGCCCGGCGCCTTCGATCTTGGAACAACTGCCGATGTTGAAGTCGGCCAGCAGCGGCTCCCCCTCGGCGGTCAGCAGCACGTTTGCCGGCTTGATGTCGCGGTGCAGCACGCCGCGGCGGTGGGCGTAGTCCAGCGCGCGGGCCAACTTGGCGCCCAGCGCGCCGACGGCCTGCGGCCAGCTCATGCCCGCCCAATTCTGCCGGGCCGCGGACGCCGCCGGCGGCAACTCCCCGCGGCGGTCCAGCGCGGCATCGACTGCTTCCAACAGCGTCTTGCCGGTCCGCTCCGGCGGCAGCAGTTCCCGGACACGTTCCACGACATTGAGGAGCGTGCCGCCGGCCAGGTACGGCATGTACACGAGCAAGACGCCGCGGTCCGGCAGGTGCCGTTGGTCGTAAACGCGGACGATGTTCGGGTGGTCGAGTTGGGCCAGCGTCTCGGCCTCGGCCCCGCGGCGGGCCGACACTTTCAACGCGACCAACCGCTGCATGGACCGCTGCCGGGCGAGGTACACTTTCGCCAGTTTTCCCTCCCCGAGCATGGCGAGCAAGTCGAAGTCGTCCAGCCGGTCGCCCACATGAATGTCAGGCGGGGCGCGCAAGGCGCGGACGGACGTGGAGTGCGTCGGGGCGTCGTCCCCGAGAAGTCTCTCCAAGTCGGCGGCCTGACCGGGGAATCGTTTGAAGTAGTCGGCCGCGTCCGCGGGCCGGCCCGCTTGGCGGCGCAGGTGAAAATCCTCGTACAGCAAGTCGCACGGCGGCCCGCCGTCGGCGGCCAACTCCGGAAAGTCGCGGAGGTAGTCTTCGATGGGCCGCGCGACGCCCTTTTCCAGCCGGCGGTCGAGGTCGTACTTGATGAGTTCCGCCAGTGTCAGCCGGCGCACGGCCGGCGAGTCCGGCGGCAAGAATTTGGCAATGTCCGGCACCGGCCCGCCGGCGTCCCACACCGCGGCGAACGCCTCCAAGCGGTCGGTGACGACGGCCCAGATGTCGGCTTCGGCGTCGGGAGTGGGGTTGGTCATGTTTGGAGAAAATCCCATTTAGCCGCGACGCGACGCTTCGGAGCGCGGACTTGGCAAAGCAGCCGTAACCGTCAAGGCGTTGTCTTCGTTGGAGTCCCGGCTTCAGCCGGTCTTCGGCGCCGGCCGTCGCTTGATGGGTGCGGGCCGTCACCGGGCCGGCGGCCCGAAGACCGGCTGAAGCCGGGACTCCAACGACGGCGAAAACAGGCCGCGGAAGCGTCGCGGGTAATCACTGCGGGTTTCAGCCCGCGCTCCACTCCGAAGCGTCGCGGCTAAACGGTCGCCGCGGAGGTGGGTATCATATCCCCATGAGCGCCGACGCCGACCCACTCGCCGACCGCGTGCGAAACCGTGACGCCGGCGCGCTGGCCGAGTTCATCGAACGCCGGCGCCCGGCGCTCACGGCGTTCGTCGAACGGCGGCTCGGGGCCGCCCTGCGCGGGAAGTTGGAGCCGCAGGACATTCTGCAAGACACCACTGTCCGCGCCCTGCGCGAGTTGGCGACTGCCGACTTCGGGACCCGCGACCCGTTCGGGTGGCTCTGCCACCTCGCGGAAGAATGCCTGGTGGACGGGCACCGCCACTTCGCGGCCGGCAAGCGGGCGGCCGGGCGGGAGGTCGCGGGGAACGTCCCCGTCGGCGAGGCGAGCCAAGACCTCGTCGCCCTCTTGGCCGCGAGCCTGACGACGCCGACCCAGGCCGTCGTGCGGAACGAGCGGCAGTCGCGGCTGCACGACGTGGTGGCCTCGTTTCCCGAAGACCAGCGCGAAGCTCTGCGCCTGCGGTATGTGGAAGGGCTGCCGACCAAGGAAGTCGCCAAGCGGCTCGGCAAGTCGGACGTGGCCACCCGCGTGCTGCTGACGCGGCTGGTCCAGAAGCTTCAGGAATTGCTCGGCCCCGGCGAACTTCCCTGACATTCGACAATTTCTGGAATTGGCCTGTAACACTTCTCTCGCGTTCTCGCTCCGCAAGGTGTGGCCGGGCAAATTAGCCCGGTCCGAACAACCATCTTGGGAGACTGAGTCATGAAAAAGTTCTTCTTCAGCGTCGCGGTGATTTCCTCCTCCTTCCTCATGGCGGGGGCCGCCGAAGCCAAAAACCCCGGCGGCCAAGGGGGCAACGGGGGCGGCAAGCCGGCCCCAAGCCAGGGCCACCCGGCCGGCCAGGTGACGACGCAAACGGGCGGGGGCATGGCCTCCAAGCCGGTCGGCCAGAACCCCTCGCAATCGTCCACGGTGAAGCATTCGGGCAACGGCAACGGGAACGGGAACGGCATGGGCAATAGCCAGTTCGGGTCGCACAACAAGTCCCAGAACTCGTACCACATGACGTACGGGAAGTCGTTCAGCGGCGGGTACTGCTACCCCGGCAAGTCGCACTCGCACTGGACGTACTCGTGCTACTCGCCGAAGTTCGGCTGCGCGTGCCACTGGTGCCCCTCGACCTGCTGCTACTACTACTGGTGTGAGCCGGCCTGCTGCTACTACCCGGTGACGTATTGCCCGGCCCCGGAAGTCGTCGTCGCCCCGGTCGTGGCCCCGGTGCAAGTGCAAGTGCAGACGCAAGTGCAGACCCAGACCCAAGTCCAGACCCAAGGGCAAGGGCTGGCGGCCGGCGCCTTCCCGGCGGCCCGCCCGGCCGGCGTCCCCCCGCTGCCGCAGTAACAACCCTTCCCACCGACGGCCGCGGCCCGGGTCACTGACCCGGGCCGCGGCTTTTGTCTTGCCCGGCGGTGGCCGTTCCCTAAAGTCGTCGGTAGTTCGTCGGCTCTCACCGGAACACCCCCTCATGCTCCTCGACCGGCTCGTCCGGCTGATCCTCCCCCGGCAGGGGCAATTCTTCACGCTGTTGGAAGGCATCGGCGAGCAAATCGTCGCCGGGGCCGCCATTCTGGACGAACTCCGAAAAGCCGACGGCCACTCGCATCTGGAGGCGATCGCCGTCCGGCTCAAGGACGTGGAGAAGACGGCCGACGACTTCGAGCGCCGGCTGCACGAAGAACTCGACCGCACGTTCGTCACGCCCATCGACCGCGAGGACTTGGCCCATTTGGCGAAGGCCTTGGACGACGTGGTCGACGGCATGGAACACGCCGCCACGTTCGCCGCCCTCTACCAATTTGACCACCTCACCGACCCGATGCGGGAACTGGTCCGCATTACGGCGGCCGCGGCCCGCGAGTTGGCCGGCGCCGTCCCCCTGCTGCGGAAGTTCGGCGACCCGGAGGCCGTCAACGGCCGGTCCGCGGCCGTCCACACGCTCGAAAGCGAGGCCGACGGCGTCTACCGCGCGGCGGTGGCCGGACTCTTCACCGGCGGGCTGCCGGCCACGGACGTGGTCCGCCAAAAAGACATGCTGACCGCCTTGGAAGCCGCCGCGGACGAGTGCGAGGACGCGATGGACGTCATCCGCTCCGTGATGGTGAAGAATGGGTAGCGAACTGGCCATCCTCGTCCTCGTGGTCGTCATGGCCCTGGCCTTCGACTACGTGAACGGGTTCCACGACACCGCCAACGCGGTCGCCACCGTGGTCTCCACGAACGTGCTGCCGGCGCGGACGGCCGTAATGCTGGCGGCCGTGTGCAACTTCATTGGGGCGTTCCTCGGCGTCGGCGTCGCCAAGACCATCGGCGGGGACATCGCCGACCCCGCGACCATCACGCAAGTCGTCGTGATCTCCGCCCTCTTGGGCGCCATCACGTGGAACCTGCTGACGTGGTACTACGGCATCCCGTCCAGCTCGTCCCACGCCTTGGTCGGCGGACTGGTCGGGGCCGTGTGGTGCCACCGCGTCTTCGGGGGCGGCCCGGCCGGCGACGTGTTGTGGGGCCTTCTCAGCTCCAAGGGCGTGCTGCTGACGCTCAAGGCGCTGGTGCTGTCCCCGCTGGCGGGCCTGTTCGGCGGGCTGGTGTTAATGGTCCTGCTTACGTGGCTGGTGCTGCCGTTGGCGGCCCGCACGGTCAACCGCGGTTTCCGCGTGCTGCAACTCGGGTCGGCCGGGTTCATGGCCGTCGCCCACGGGTCCAATGACGCCCAGAAGGCGATGGGCATCATCACGATGGCCTTGGCGTCTTACGCCGCCTCGAAGGGGGAAGCCGCGACCGACATGCACGTCCCGACGTGGGTGATTGTCTGCTGCGCCACGGCGATGGCCCTCGGGACGGCCGCGGGCGGCGGGCGCATCATGAAGACGATGGGGCACAAAATCATCAAGCTGCGGCCGATCAACGGGTTCGCGGCCGAGACGGCGGCCGCCTTCGTGATCCTCGCCGCCACGGAAATGAAGGCCCCTGTCAGCACGACACACGTGATCTCGTCGAGCATCATGGGCGTCGGCGCCGCCCGCCGCGTGTCCGCCGTCCGTTGGGGCGTCGCCCAGAACATGCTCATCGCGTGGGTGCTGACGATTCCGGTGTCGGCCGTGTTGGCGGCCGTCGTATACGCGGTTCTGCGGCAGGTGTTTTGAGCGGTTCCCCGCTCGCCAAAATCAAATCCCCGGTTACATTAAGCCGGGCCAACTTTCACCGCCGTAAGGACACGCGATGAGCCAACTCAAGCCGTTTTACAAGCAAGTCCAAGCGCATTACGACCTGTCGAACGACTTCTTCGCCCTCTTCCTTGACCCGTCGATGACGTACAGTTGCGCCTACTTCGAGCCGCCGGGCCTTTCGCTCGAAGAGGCCCAGCGGGCCAAGGTGGACCTCTCCCTCGGCAAGTGCGACTTGAAGCCCGGCCAGCGGCTTCTGGACATCGGTTGCGGGTGGGGGGCGACGGTCAAGCGGGCCGTCGAGCATTACGGCGTCCGGGCCGTCGGCCTGACACTGAGCAAGGAACAGCAAGCGCTGGCCGCCCAGCGGACGGCCCACTTGGGGGACATGTGCGAGATTCGCCTGCAAGGGTGGGAAGAATTTGACGAGCCCGTGGACCGCATCGTCAGCATCGGGGCCTTCGAGCACTTCCGCGAGGAGCGCTACCCGGCCTTCTTTGAGAAGTGTTACAACTTACTGCCGGCCGACGGGCGGATGATGCTGCACTCCATCGTGCGCTACACCGAAGTCGACTTGGTGAAGCGCGGCCTGCCCACCACGTGGGAAGACGTGCAATTCGTAAAGTTCATCCTGAAGAAGATCTTCCCCGGCGGGCAACTGCGGTCGATGGAAGTAATCCAGCGCTACGCCGAGGCCGGCGGCTTCAAGGTGACGCGGGTCCACCCGCTGGGGCTGAACTACGCTTACACTTTGGATGCGTGGGCCGCCAAGTTGGAAGCGGCGAAAGACGAGGCCGTCCGACTCACGTCCGAAGAAGTGTACGACACCTACATGCAGTATCTGACCGGGTGCGCCGCCTACTTCCGCAGCGTCCACCTGAACGTGGTGCAGTTCACCTGCTGCAAGTAAAATCAGAACGCCCGCGGCCGTCCGTCCGCGGGCGTTCTTGTCATCACAGCAGTTCCGTCACCGGGTCGCGGTTGTCGAGGACGTACATCGGGCGGCCGGTGCCGTTGTTGAACGTCATGGCCGGGTCGATGCCGAGGGTCCGGTACAGCGTGGCGAGGAGTTGCGGCACCTTGTACGGCCGGTCCTTCGGGTGCTCGCCGCGGGCGTTGGTCGAGCCGACGACTTGGCCCATCTTGAGGCCGCCGCCGGCCACGAGCGCGGACATGGCGGGGGACCAGTGGTCGCGGCCGGCGTCGCTCATGTTGATCTTCGGCGTGCGGCCGAATTCGCCCCACACCACCGTCACCACGTCGTCTTCCATGCCGCGGTCGTGCAGGTCCTGGATCAGGTTGGCGATGCCGCGGTCGAGTTCCGGCAGTTGCTTCTTGAGCGTCTTGAAGTTGCCGCTGTGCGTGTCCCACCCGCCGTAGGCGAGCGTCACGCAGCCGACGCCGGCTTCCACCAGGCGGCGGGCCTTCAGGAACATGTCCACGTTCTTGTAGCGGTCGAGGACGCGCGGGTCTTCGTTCCGCAAGTCGAGGGCCTTGTGGACGGCTCCGGTCGAAATCATGTCGAAGGCCCGGCCGGTGAAGGCGTCCATCCCGCCCATCGTCGTGCCGCGGTCGATGTCCCGGCGGACGGTGTCGAGCGAACTGAGCAAATCCCGGCGGTCGTCCATCTTAGAGACGGTGAAACCGTTCCGCAGGCGCAGGTTCTCGACGCCCGGGCCTTCCGAGGTGAACGGCCGGTGGGCGACGCCCAGGTAGCCGGGTTCGCAGCCGATGCTGTTGCCGCGGAGACTGACGAACGGCGGGATGTCGGAGTGCCCGGCCCGCACCTTGGAAAGGACCGCCCCGAAGCTCGGGTGTTGCCCCTGCACGGCCGCCCGGTTCACTTGTTCGGTGTACCCGGTCATCACGTAGGAGTCACTGTGTTCGTCGTTGGACACCAGCGACCGGACGACGGACAGTTTGTCCATCATCTTCGCCTGCATCGGGAAGTGTTCCGAGATGCGGATGTCGGCCACGTTGGTGTTGATCGGCTTGAACTCGCCGCGGAACTCGGCCGGGGCGTCCGGCTTCAAGTCGTACATGTCCATGTGGGACGGCCCGCCGGGCAGGTAGACCATGATCGCGGCCTTGGGCCGGCGGCCGGTCGCGGCCGACGGGGCGGCTTGCGCCCGCAGCATGTCGGCGAGGGTCAGGCCGGCGCCAAACGCGCCGATCTTGAGAAAACTCCGGCGTTGAATGCCGTCGCAGAAGGTTTGGCGTTTGCCAAGGAAGGAGAGCATGACATGACTCCGGGCAGGAAGGTGAGATCGTAGGCAGGCGGGCGTAAGCGTGCGCAGTCAGGTGGGTGTTGAGATAATAATCTGACTTCGGGGCGAACGCAATGAGAAAAAAGCAAAAAATTGGGGATGATGGTCAGGACCAGGAGAAAGACAAAGCCATTTCTCGCAAAGTTCGCAAAGGAAGCAAAGCTCGCAAAGAGATCCTGTAACAAGGTGATGGGTTTGAGCCATGACGACTCGCTATTTCATTTCTTTCCTTTGCGAGCTTTGCTTCCTTTGCGACTTCGCGAGAAATGGCTTTCGCTGTTCACGCCGGGAAGGGCCAGACGGCCCCGGTCGGCGAGTCGGCGGGGACGGCCTGCTTGAAGAAGTAGGCCTGGAAGTCGCCGACGACATCTCTCAACGCAATCGACTCGCGGTCGAACCCGTGTGGAACCCCCTCGTACTCGTCCAGTTCGGCCAACGTCCGGTCGTCCACGCCCCACAATTCCCCTTCGACGGCCAGCCCGGCGTCGGTGTCCGTCACCAAACCGGGGTGCCAGCCGAGGCCGTACAGCCGATAGATCGGCAACGTAACGGCTTCGCCCAAGAACTCCTGCCGGGCCAACAACCTGTTGTTGGCCTGACCGGACTTGAGCGTGCCGTAGACGAAGAGGACGGCAGTCATGTCACTTGCCCTTGGGAGCGGCGGCGTCTGCTTTGATTCGGTCGAAGACCACGGGAATAGTGCCGTCGAGCAGGGACATCGTCAGTGAGTCTCCTTCGACGACTACTTTGATACTTGTAACGGTACCGTTGTTCTGATCCGTGAAGAGTTTGATCTCGTGGCCGGGCATGAATTCGAACTTGCACAAATAAGGCGCCGCCATGCCGCCATACGTGAGGGTCATGTCATTGCCGAACGTGATTTGTAAGTGGCCGGCCGGCAAATTTAGCCCCTGAACGGTTCTCGCCCGGCTCGTCCACTCCGTCCCCTCGACCTTTCCTTGGTTGAGGGAAGGGTTTTTCGGCGGAGCGGGCGGCTTCGGGGCCGGTGCCGCGGAGCCGGCGGCGACGAACATGATGACGATTAGCATCGTCCACATATATGAGAGCGTCATGGGCAGAATCTCCGAAATGCCTGCGAACTGTAGGTGGGGGCTTCAGCCGCCGCGGACCCGATGCCCAAACAAACCATGAGGGCGAGTCTTCGAAGCCCGACCACGCCGCCGGGAGCCAACGCCCTCAGGGTTGGGCCTCGAAGACTCGTCCCTTCTCGTTTCGGTGGGCATCAGGTCCGCGGCGGCTAAAGCCCCCGCCTTTGTCCTCGCTTGGTTCAGTCGTCCGCCGGGGCCTTCTCGAACTTCAACTGCGTGCCGTTCGGGTCGGTCATCGTCAGGAGTTTGCCGTCCTTGTCGATGACGACCTTCTCGAAGTTCTCCTTGGTGCCGCCGAGGTCTTGGTCGGAGAGCAGCTTGAGGCCGTCGCCGTCCAGCAGGAGGTACTTGCCGGTCCACTTCATCGGGCCGGCAATGTAGACGAAGTCCATGTTCTTCTTGAACTCGATGGTGATGACCCCGGCCGGGATGTCGTTCCCGTTCACGGTGGCCTTCAGGCTCTTCCAGTTGGTCCCCTCGATGCGGCCCTTGAGGGCGGAGACGCCCTTCCCCTTCGGGTCGGCCTTCGGGGCGACTTTGGCGGCCGTGAGGTCGAACTTGAGTTGGGTGCCGTCGGTGTCGGTCATCGTCAGGACTTTGCCGTCGATGGCGATCTTCTCGATGTTGTCCTTGCGGCCGCCGAGGTCTTGCTCGGTGAGGAATTTCACCTCGTCGCCGGCCATCAGCTCGTACTTGCCGGTCCACGTGACGGCCCCGGCCTTGTAGACCAGGCTCATGTCCGCGCCGAACTTCAGGGTGATCAGCCCGGCGGGAATTTCGGTCTCCTTCACGGTGGTCTTCTGGTTGACCCACTCCGTCCCCTCGACCTTGCCCTTGTTGTTGGAGGCGTTCTTGTCCTTCGCGGCCGGCTTGTCGGCCGCGGCGTCGAAGACGACTTTCGTGCCGTCGGCGTCCACCATCGTCAGGGTCTTGTCCTTGAGGATCATGGTCTCGACGTTTTCCTTCCGCCCGCCGATCTCTTGGTCGGACAGGAGCTTCAACTTGTCGCCGCCGAGCAGTTCGTACTTGCCGGTCCACGTCGTCGCGCCGGCCTTGTAGGTGAAGGTCATGTCCTTGTTCAGGTCGAGCGCGATGACGCCGGCCGGCAGTTTCGTGCCGTCGGCCGTCTCCGTGGCTTGCGACGTCCACTTGGTCCCCTCGATCTTCCCCTTGAGGGCCGAGGCGGGTTCGGTCTTGAGCGCCCCGAGGATGCCGCCGGCCCCCTTCTTGGCGGCCGGCACGCGGTCGAACTTCAGCGTGGTGCCGTCCGTGTCCACGAGCGTGAGCAAGTCCTTCTCGATGGTGAGCTGCTCTTCGTGGTCCTTGCGGCCGTTGAACACCTCGTCGAAGTGCAGCGTCACCGCGTCGTCGGCCTTCAACTCGACCTTGCCCTTGCCGGAGCTGGCCCCGGTGATGTCGAAGGTGAAGGAGTAGTCCTTCTTGAACGTGAGTTTGATGACCCCCTTGGGGATCGGGGCGCCGTCTTTGGTCTTCATCTCTTGGTTGGCCCACGCGGTGTCCTCGATCTTCCCGCGAAGATTGGACTTGGGGGCGACCTCGTCGGCGACGCCGGCCGAGGCGCACAGGCCGGCGACCGCCACCACGGCCGCGAACAGGCGGGCCGGACGGTACAGAGCGTTCATGCAGGGACTCCGGAAAGGGGCAAGAAAGTGCGGCGGCCGCGACTGCGGAGTATTGTGGGCCGGCCGGCGGCCGGAAGCAAGGGCGGAAAGCCCAAGGACGGCCGTCCGTGAGCTTTCTTGGTTGCTACTCCACCCGGAACAGTCGGTAATTGTCGTCCGCGTACACTTCCCGCAAGTGACGCGAGGACACCTTGCCCCCGGCCGGGACGGCGACGTGCGTGATGCCGGCGGCCTTCACTTCGTCCAACACGCCCGCCGTGTCCCAGTCCGGGGCGCCGTACCAGCGCACGCAATTCTTCACGCGGGTGTGCCACTCGATCACGTCCGTGTCCGCGTAGGGGATGGACTTGAAATCGACGTAGGCGGCCGCCCCGCTTTCGAGCCGGAAGCGTTGCAATTCAAAGATGACCGGCCCGGTCGTGGGGACGGGCACGAACGACGACGACCCGGAACCCGGCTTCGACGGCGGCTTCGGGAACGTGGCGGGCAACAGGTAGATCTCCCCCGGCTTTCGGTTGGCGGCGACGTAGTGTTGCAGGCCGCCCTCCGTCGTGCCCACTTGGTACGCCCGGCCGTCGGCCATGACCCACTTCGTCCCGACGACGGCGGCAATCAGCAGCACGCCCGCGCCGACCAGAAGGGCCGTCGCGGGGATTCGCCGTTCCAGCGGCGTCACCAGCCGGGCGAAAAGGACGGCCGTCGCCAGCGGGACCAGCACGGCCGAGATTCGCCACGGAAACAACAAGGCCAGCGTGGCGCTGTGCGTGACGACTTGAAGCACACTCAGGAGAACGGCGAGCAACGACGCGACGGCGAGCGGGGCGAACAGGTTCGTTCGCCGCAAGGCAATGACGCCCAGCCCGGCCCACGCGATTTGCAGCCACGCGACGAGGTCGAGCCAACGGTTCACGTCGCAGTGGTGCGGAATGCGCACCCACGCGATGACGCGCTGGGCCTCGGCGAACGTCTCGGAATCCGTCGGCCGGAACACGACGGCCGCCGCCACCGTCACCGGCAGCACGCCGACCAGCGCGCCGGCCCCGACGCGGGCGGCCGTCCCGAGCGAGTGCGTGACCGTCAGCCGGGCCATCATGCCGACGACGAGCAGCGCGCCGGGGAGCAGATAAGTGGAGTGCAACGTACACGCGACCGCGACGGCGACGGCGGCGAGGTAAGGCCGGCCGTGGGCGAACAGGGCGATGGCCGTCAGCAGGAACACGCCGAACACCGACGGCTGCAACCCGGCCCCGAGGACATACTGGTTCGCCACGCCCGCCTGGAAGTACCACGGGTAATCGACGCCCCAGACGCCCACGGACGCGGCGCGGGCGGCGCCCGAATGCACGGCGATCATTGAGGCCGCGAAAGCCCACCGGCCCGCGGCCGTCGCCGGCGTCCACGGCGTCGCCGCGACGACGGCCCACAGGCTGAGGAAGTAGGCCATCGCCATGCCGAAGAACACGGCGTACACGCCCCGCTCGCCGGTCAGCGAGTACAAGACGGCGACGGCCTTGGAGAAGACGGGCGTCGGGTCTTTGGTGGCCGCCAGCCAGTCCGCGGCGAGGTCGCCGCGCCCGGCGGCGGCGAGGCCGTGCAGGAAGTATTGGTTCTGGTTCGAGTAGAAGACCGCCGGCTGCGTGAGCGCGGCCGCGAACAGGGCGGCGGCCGCGGCGGGGAACCAGACGTGAATTCGGCGGTCAGTTCGGGTGGTCATCCCCGCCTATTGCATGAACCCGGCGCGGCCGCGGACAGGGTCAAGGGCGACTTGGAAGATTCTGGAAGAATTGGTGTGGGTGATTTCCCCGCCGTCAGGTATGATGTGCGGAATGGCGGTCTTTTGCCCGCCTCGAAGATGGCCACAATTCCGTGCCGCTTCACATGTCTGTTTTGTAGAGATCCACGATGGCGAAGAATTTGTATGTCGGGAACATGTCGTTCTCGACGACCGAAGACTCACTGCGAGAGACATTCTCCCAGTACGGCACGGTGACGAAAGTCCAAGTGATTATGGACCGGGAAACGGGCCGCCCGCGCGGGTTCGCGTTCGTCGAAATGAGCGACGGTGGCGACCAAGCCATTGCCGCGCTCAACGGCGCGCAACTTGACGGCCGGGCCCTCACCGTCAACGAAGCCAAGCCCCGCGAAGGCGGCGGCGGTGGCGGCGGCGGCCGCTCCGGCGGCGGCGGCTACGGCGGCGGCGGCGGCGGCGGTAGTGGGTCCG
>JAYTTY010000619.1:0-3330 GCA_043744795.1 Zavarzinella sp.
TGCTCTTGATCGTTGGCTCTTTGCGAGCTTTGCGTGAAACTCTTCTCTTTTTCTTTTTCACCCCGTCGGCAGCGTCTTCAACTTCTTTTCCACTTCCGCCCGTCTCGCGTCGTTGTTCCGCTTGTGGGTGCCTTGGTAGAGCTTGAGGGCCGTCTGCCACGCCTTTTTGGCCCGCGGCAAATCATTCAACTTCGCGCACACGTCCCCGAGGTGGTCCCACACGGTCGGGTCGTCGGCGCCGTCCGGCAGGGCGGCGGCCTTCTCCAGCCATTCGCGGGCCTCGGCGACGGCCCCCTTGCGGAACAGCACCCAGCCGAGGCTGTCCAAGTAGGCGGCGTTGTCCGCGTCTTCCTCGGCGTCTTTGCGGGTCAGGCGGTCCAAGTCCACGGCCTTTCGCACCAACTTTTCGGCCTCGTCTAAGTTCACGTTCCGCTCGGCGAGTTGGTAGCCGAGGTTGTTGTTCGCCAGCGGGGCGTTCGGGTCGGTTTCGAGGATCAGGCGAAGCTGCTCCTCCGACTTCGCGTGGTCGGCGTGATTCGTGTAGACGCTGGCGAGGGCATACCGCACCGTGCGGACGGCCTCGGGTTGGGGGAACTCTTTCATGGCCTCCGTGCACTCCGCGACGGCCTCGGCGTGTCGGTCGGCCCGGCTCAGAACTTCGGCCCGGTGGCAGCGGGCGCGCAGCTTCAACTTCTCCGAACTTAATTTCACCGCCGCGTCGGCCGCCGACACCGCCGCGGGGAAGTCCCCGAGTTCGGCGTGGGCGGCGGCCAACGTGCTTTGGAAGTAGTACGGCAAGTTCGGGTCGCGGGCCGGCCGCTTGCCGGTCAGCCCCTCAGTGCAGAGCTTGACAGTCTCGGCGTGCTTCTGCTGGAGGCGCAAAGCCTCGATCAGCCCGACGTACACGGCGTACTCCGCGTCCGGCGGGGCGTTGACGAGGCATTGCCGGAAGTACAGTTCGGCCTTGTCCAGTTGCTTGACGCGGGCGGCCAGCGTGGCGAGGAACACCCACGTGTTGACGGTCCGCTTGTCCCCGCGCCGCAGTTCTTCGAGCGACACGGGGAGCAGGGCGGCCACCAGCGCCGGCTCCGTCCGCAGCACCGAGACCATCGCCCGCGCCCGCTCCTGGGCGGACTCCCGCTCGTCCGCGCGGGCCTCGCCGTCTTTGGCGTTGGCCACGCGCACGGCGTCGTCGAGCAGGTCGAGCGCCTTGCCCATGCGGTCGTCGGCTTGGAACAACTTGAACAGGCCGCGGTAAATCTCCGGCTTGATCTGCTTCGCCAAAAGGGCGAGGTGCATTCGCTCGGCCTCCGCACGGGTGCGGGGGTCTTTGCCCAACTCCGACGCCAACAGCAATTGCACGCCGAGGTGGTATTCTTCGCGGGCGGCCAACTTGCGCAGGGCGGGGACCACGTCTCGCTCCCGGCCGAGTTTGCGGAGCAGTTCGGCCTTCTTCGCGTAGGCTTCCGCGTCCGGCGGCGAGGTGAGCAAATAGGCGTCGAGGGCCTCCATCGCCTCGGCCCACTTTTCTTGGGCGGCGGCCGTCTCGCAGACGTTCCAGTTGATGCGGGCGGCGAGGCGGTGGGCGTCCGGGTCGGAGACGGTCAGCAGCGTGTCGCGGGCCGCCCGGAAGGCGGCGGTGGCCTTGGCGTATTCCTTCGTGCGGACGAGGCACTTGCCGAGCCGTTCGTGGGCCTTCGCCAGCGTGGTTTGCAGGTCGTCCTTGGTGAAGCCGTTGCCGAACAGCAGTCGCTCCCGGTGGGCGGCGACGGCCGCGATGAGCCGTTCTTGCGTGGCCGCCCCGGCGGCGAAGTCGCCCCCCCGCTCCTGCATCTCGTACAGGTCCGACAGCATCAGCAACAGGCCCTCCGGCTTGGCCTCGGCCTCCTTGCCCACGCTGGCCTTTTGCAGGGCGCTGATCGCTTCTGGGAACTTATTCATTCCGCGTAAGAGCCGGGCCGTCTGGAGGGCGGCCATCACATCGGTCGGGTCCGCTTTCAATACGTCGCGGCCGAGGGCCAAGGCTTCATCGTCCCGGCCGAGGGCCATGTACACCGGCAGCAGCATCTTGCGGACTTCGGCCGAGTCCGGGTCGAGGCCCAACGCCTTTTCGAGAACCTTGGCCGCTTCCACCAGCCGGTCTTGCCGGCGGTGCAGCAGCCCGACGGCATACAGGGCGACCGCGTCCCGTTTTAGCGCATCCGCTTTGCGGCGAGCCACTTCGGTCGTCGTCGGCGTCCCGGCCTCTGCGAACGCCGGCCGGCCTTCCGGCGACTGCTGGGCCGCGGCCGCCCCGGCGACGAGCGCCACGCCCGCCAAAGCCAGCCGATGAGTCACGGTCATGGGTCATTCCTCGCAAACACGCGGACGCGGCTTCCGATCATACCCTTAATGGTGATACGGTGGCAAGACGACACGGTGACAGGTTTCGCCCGGCCCTCGTCCTTGTTCCGGCCGCCCGCCTTCATATCATGAAAGTTTCGCTCGAACCGAAGCTCTGACCCCGATGGCACACGCGGGATGGAACTCTCCCTTATTATCGACCAGATGGCCGACGCCATCCGCGAGATCAACACCAACTCCACCCCGGCGCGACGGCTCGTCGGCGGGGGGGTGGTCGTCGATTCGCGGTTGCGGCTGCTGATGGTTTATTCCGACTTCGCCTACCAAGGCTGGCACTTCCCCAAGGGGGGGCTGGACGAGGGGGAGAACTCGCTGCAGGCGGCCATCCGCGAAGTCTCCGAAGAGTCCGGGGGCGTCAAAGCTAAGAACTTCTCCGGGAACATCAAGTTCGAGCTTCAGCCCGGCCGCGTCTACCGCGAGCCGATCGGCTTCGGCTCCTCGCGGGCCGAGGCGGAAGAGGGCGAGGCCGCGGAGAAGATCAGCCTCGGAGCTTACCACTTGTTGGTGGAAGCGGCCAAGGAAGCCCGCATCGACTTGGAAGAACTTCACAAGCACCGCTACGCGATCTTCGACGCGTTGGTCGAGCGGGAAGTCCCCGTCTCCTGGGTGACGGTCCCCACATACCACTTGCTGGCTTACGAAAGTGGCAAGGCGATGCCGACGGCCGAGACCCAAGCCGTCGAATGGCAACCGGCCACCGCCATCCGCGACATGCGGCCGCCGGGCAAGGGGAGCGGCAAGCCGCGCCTCGGCGGGGCCACCCGCACGCTACTCGACTGGCCTAAGTTCATGGACCTCGTCGAGGCCGCCAAGGCCGAGGCCAAAGAGGCGAGCTGAACTTAGGCCAGTCGAGTAGCGTGCGGGTGGCCCCGCCGAGGCGCGGCTTGCCGCTCCCCTTGCCCGGCGGCCGCATGTCGCGGATGGCGG
>JAYTTY010000620.1:0-13112 GCA_043744795.1 Zavarzinella sp.
CCTCTGTGGTGAAGTTCTTCTGCCTTTGTCTTTATCCGTGGCTAAAAATGCCTTTCTCACGGCCGCTCGGGAATTTTTTCAAAAAGCGGGGAATAAACCGGCCCGGTCCGTATCCATATTGTCGTGAAACCTCCCGAGTGGGAGGAAATGTGCGACCCGCACACGAAGACCTGATAACCCTCTCTACCTGAACGGATGTTCCCATGAAGAAGATTTTCGCGTTGTTGCTCGTCGCCAGCCTGACCGCCATCGGCTGCGACGACAAGAAGGCCAGCACCAGCAAGCCGACCGTCACCGGCTCCACGAAGAGCGAAGAGACCTCGAAGACCAAGTCCACCGCCGGCGAGACCGAAACGACGAAGAAGGTCGACAAGGTCGTCGACACCAAGGGTCCGGTCGTCCCCGAAATCAAGGCCCCGGTCATCCCCGAGATCAAGGCCCCCGACGTCAAGCCGGAAGTCAAGCCGGAAGTCAAGCCGGAAGTCAAACCGGAAGTCAAGCCGGAAGTCAAGAAGGAAGTCAAGCCGGAAGTGAAGTAACTTCACTTCCGCGAGTTCGCGGCCCCCGAGACCGGGGGCCTTTCCACCCGACCCTGATCGCACACGGTAACGTGTAACTATTTTCACCCTGTTTAAAGGACTGATTCCGATGAAGAAGATTCTGAGCCTGTTCGCCATCGCCGGCGCCATGGTTGCCATGGTCGGCTGCGACGACAAGAAGCCGACCACGGCTGCCAGCACCACGAAGAGCACGACGGTCACGCCCGCCACCTCGACGGTGCCCGCGACGACCCCGGCCACCACCCCCGCCAAGTAACTCCAGTTACTGGCAGGTGATTGCTCGGTCGGCAAGGCCGGCGGCCCGTCTCGGTCCGTCGGCCTTGCCGCGTTTTCCCACCCCACTTTTCAGCGGTTCGCCATGAACCCGTCCGTCTCCCGCCTCCTGGCCGACTTGGTCCGGCTCCCGTCCGTCAACCCGATGGGTCAAGACGCGCAGGGCCTCCCCTACTTTGAATCCCGCGTCACCGCGTACCTCGACAACTACTTTCGCGCGTTGGGCGTTCCGTACACCCGGCAACCCGTCGCCCCGGAGCGAGAGAACATCGTTGCCCGGCTCGAGTCGCCCGGCGCGACCACGACCATTTTGTGGGAAGTTCACCAAGACACCGTCCCCGTGGTCGGCATGACCCTCGACCCGTTCGCGGCCGAGATTCGGGACGGAAAACTGTACGGCCGCGGCTCTTGCGACGTGAAGGGGGGCATGGCCGCCATGCTGGCCGCCTTCACCCGGCTGGCGCTCGAACGCCCGGTCGGGGCCGCCAACGTGATTTTGGCCTGCACCGTGGACGAGGAACACACGTTCTTGGGCGTACAAGAGTTGATGAAGCAGGGATTGAAAGCCGACTTCGCCGTGGTGGCCGAGCCGACGCTGTTGCAGATCGTGGACGCCCACAAGGGGGTCGCCCGCTGGAAACTCCGCACCGCCGGCCGGGCCTGTCACAGTTCCCGGCCGGACCAAGGCGTGAACGCCATTTACCGGATGGGCCACGTCCTCGCCGCCGTTGACCAATACGCCACGGAACTGAGCGCCCGCCCCGCCCACCCCCGACTCGGGCCGCCGACGATCAGCGTCGGCCGCGTGGAAGGGGGCGTCAGCGTCAACACGGTGCCGGATGCGTGCGTGATCGAGATCGACCGCCGCCTCCTCCCCGGCGAGACCGGGGCCGGCGCCCGCGACCACTTCGAGAAACGCCTCCGCGAACTGACGCCCGTCGAATTCACCTGCGACCCGCTTTGGATGGCCTGCCCGGCGCTCGACCCGACAAAGGCCGACGCCGTCCGGCACCGCCTCGGCCAAGCCATCAACGCGGTGGAAGGGTCGCACACTGTCATCGCCGTCCCGTTCGGCACGGACGCCAGCACCGTCTCCGACGCCGGCATCCCCGCTGTGGTCTTCGGCCCCGGTGACATCAGGCAGGCGCACACGAAAGACGAGTGGATTGAGTTGAGCCAAGTGGAGCGGGCGGCAGAGATTCTGTACCGGATGGCCGTCGGAAGATGACAAGGTGACCGGGTGACAAAAACCGAGTGAGCCGAGGGCCGTCAGGCCCCGGGTGGTGCGCTCCAGCCCAACACCCGGCGGCTTACGCCGCTCGGCTCACCATGTCTTGGTCACCGTGTCACTCTTTCGAAGGCCCCGCCAGTCCCGGCAAGTCAAACCCCCGCCCGCCGCGCAGGAGTTGCAGTCGGGCTTGGGTCTGTTGGCCCAAGCCGTGGATCTTGATGAAGCCTTGGGCGGCGGCTTGGTCGTAGTCGCTCCCTTCGTCATAGGTGGCGAGTTTCTTGGAGTAGAGGCTGTTCTCGCTCTTGCGGCCGACGACGAACGCCCGTCCCTTGAACAGCTTCACGCGGGCGGTGCCGGACACGAAGCGCTGGTTGCTGGCCACAAAGGCGAAGAGGTCCTGGTGGAACGCCCCGAACCACAGGCCGTTGTAAATCAGGTCCGCGTACTCCTGCGCGACAAAGGTCTTGAACCGCGAGGCCTGTTTGCTGAGGCAGAGCGTTTCCATCTCGCGGTGGGCCTCGTGCAGGACCACCGCCCCGGGGGCCTCGTAGATTTCGCGGGACTTGATGCCGACGAGGCGGTTCTCGACGTGGTCGATGCGGCCGACGCCGTGCTTGCCGGCGATCTTGTTCAGCTTCTCGATCAACGGGGCGCCGTCCATCTTCTCGCCGTTGAGGGCGACGGGGACGCCGTGGGCGAACTCGATCTCGATGTACTCCGGCTCGTTCGGGGCCTTTACCGGGTCAGTCGTCCACGCGAAGGCGGCTTCCGGGGCCTCGTCCCACGGGTCTTCGAGCAGGCCGGCCTCGACGGAGCGGCCGAACAGGTTCTGGTCGATGCTGTACGGGCTTTCCGGCTTGGCCTCGACCGGGATGCCGCGCTCCCGGCAATACTCGATGGACTGCGGCCGGGTCATGCTCCATTCGCGGACCGGGGCGACGATCTTCAAGTCCGGGGCCAGCGTCTGGAACGTCACGTCGAAGCGGACCTGGTCGTTCCCCTTGCCGGTGCAGCCGTGGGCGACGGCCTTGGCCTCGTACTTGCGGGCGACGTCCACCATCAGCTTGGCGATCAGCGGCCGGCCCAGCGCGGTGGCGAGCGGGTATTTGCCTTCGTACAAAGCGCCGGCCATCAGGGCCGGGAAGACGAAGTGGTCCACGAACAGGTTGCGGGCGTCCTCGGCGACGGCGTCCACCGCCCCGGTCTTGAGGGCCTTCGCCTTGATGGCCTGGATGTCGTCCCCCTGGCCGAGGTCGCAGGTGTACGTCACCACGTCGTACCCGTACTTTTCCTTGATCCACGGGACCATGACCGAGGTGTCCAGTCCGCCGGAGTACGCCAGAATGATCTTCTCTGCCATGTCGTGGGTTCCCGAACGAAGTCTGAAGAGAAGAGCAGAGCAGAAAAGAAGACTCACCACGAAGGCACAAAGAACACACGAAGTTTCACGGAGAAGATCCCGACACCGTTATTCTCTTGGTGAACGTTGGTGTGGTCTTTGTGCCTTTGTGGTGAGTCTTCTTTTTCCTCTGTTTGTTCGCTTCGATTTCACAGTGAAACGTCGCCTGATGGTTCGGTATAGTTCCCGCCCGCGAAAGTGAACATGCCGCCGCGCCCGCGAATCCGAATTCCGGCGGCGATCGTGGCCGATTTAACCGCCCACGCCGCCGCCGAACATCCCTTGGAATGCTGCGGCCTCCTCGCCGGCCACGCCACGGCCGAGGTGTACACGGTCACGACGCGGATTCCGTTGACCAATCATTTGAACCGGGAAGACGAGTTTGAGTCTGACCCGGTCGAGATGCTGAAAGCCCAGAGGGGCATGCGGCAAGCGGGATTAGACTGGCTGGCGGTGTACCACTCGCACCCGGCCGCCCCGGCGGTCCCGAGCCGCAAGGACCGGACGCGGAGCATTGGGGTAAATGTGGCGTGCGTGATTGTCGGCCCGCACGAGGATGTGCGGGCGTGGTGGCTGGTGTCAGAGGACCGACAGGAAGAAGCCGAATGGGAAGCAAACTAAGGCCGGTTCACTCACGGCGAACAACTGCTTGAATTATTCGTCCGATACGGGCGCCGCCGCCAACAGGGCGGGAAACTCATTAATTGCTGTGACCGTCAACGACTGCCTGACCAGCGTCTTCAACGCCGCCGAGTCGGTGACGCGGCCTAACCCTACGGCGAAGTCCGCCGGACAGTCGCCGAATCGGAACATCAGGTTGTCGATGATCGATTCTCGAATCCCTTCTTGAAAATAGTGTTTCTTGAAAATCTCCTTCACCTCATCGAACGCCGGCGATTCAATCGTCATTTTGCTGCCCCCCAAAATCTTCAGGATGCCCGGGTCATTATAGTTGATGCGGGCCATGACGTGGGTGACGGCCAGCATGTTGTCCCGCACCGCGGCCGGGGCTTTGGCGTCGATCGCTTCTCGGCACCGGGTAATCAACTCGGTCGGCGTCGCGGTCGTGTGAGTCAGCGGAATCCACGGGACCACGCCCACGTCGTTCATCGCGAACAGGTCTTCGGCCTCCAACTCCCACATGCGGATCGTGCGCCACCGGCCGGCGAGGGCGACTTCGCCGCTGGGGCTGCGGAGTTCCCACGCTTCCCGCGGTTGGACGTTTCCCTTCCGGGCGAGCACCAGCGAGATTCCTTCGGGGACCACCCGCCGGCTCAGGCAGACGGCCATCACGGCTTCGAGGACTTGCCGGTCGTTGTCCCGGTCCGGGTACGACTCGATTTCCACGATGTACGGGACCGGCTCGGGGCTGCCGGGGTACGTGGCTTCGATCAACCCGTCGAGTACCCGGCGGGAGGACACGATTTCTGTCGGCCCCGGCCGCCACGACGTAAAGCCGCCGTGGCCGGACAGGTTCAGGAACGCGCCCCCGAACAACTGGACGAGGAGCTTGCCGCTGATGTCCTTCGCGTCCCGCATCACTTCTTCCCCGCCGCCACTTCCACCGCGTTCATCACCCGCATGAGGTTGCCGCCGAGGACCTTTAGGATTTGCTCCTTCGTGTAGCCGCGGTTCAGCAACTCTTGGGTGATGAGCGGGTAGGCGGCCACGTCTTCGAGTTGTTCGGGCCACGTGTCGATGCCGTCGAAGTCGGAGCCGAGGCCGACGTGGTCGATGCCGGCGACTTTCACCATGTGGTCGATGTGGTCGATCACGTCGTGAATCGTGCCGCGCGGGATCGGGTGCGCCCGCTGGTACTCGCGGATCGCCTCTTGCTGCTGCTTCTCGTCCGGGTACTTCTTTTCGATCTCGCGGGAGGCGTGGAACATCTCCTTGCGGATGCGGGCGGCCTCGGGGACGACGAAGCCGCTGTAGAAGTTGGCCATCACGACGCCGCCGTTCGCCGACATCAGCTTCAGCACGTCGTCCGGCACGTTGCGCGTGTGGTCGGCCACGGCGCGGGCCGACGAGTGCGAGAAGATCACCGGGGCCTTGGTGACGCGCAGGGCGTGTTTCATCGTGTCCGCGGAGACGTGGGACAGGTCCACCATCATGCCCAGCCGGTTCATCTCGGCGACCACTTCCTCGCCGAACTTGGACATGCCGTTGTTCTTCGGCGTGTCCGTCGCGGAGTCGGCCCAGTCCAGCGTTGAGGAGTGCGTGAGGGTCATGTAGCGGACGCCGAGGGCGTGGTACATGCGCAGGACGCCGAGGGAGTTGTCGATGCTGTGCCCGCCCTCGACGCCGATGAGGGAGGCGATCTTCCCCTTCTTGCGGATTCGCTCGATGTCGGCGGTCGTCGTGGCGAACTCGAAGGTGTCCGGGTACGCCTTCACCATGCGGTGAATCACGTCGATCTGTTCGAGCGTCTGCTTGACACTAATCCCTTTCTTCACGGTGTCAGTCGGGACGTAGGCGGCCCAGAACTGCGCCCCGACGTTCCCCTTGCGGAGGCGGGGGATGTCCGTGTGAATCTTCTTCTGCTCCCGGCTGATGTCCAGCGCGAAGAAGTCCAGCGAGGCCTTCTCGCGGAACTGCCACGGCAGGTCGTTGTGGCCGTCGATCACGAGGGCCTCCGCGTGGATGGCTTTCGCCGCGTCCGTGAGGACGACCGGCTTGCGGCTCGGCGGGTCGGCCGCCAGAACAGGGAAGGCCATCAAGCCGATCAGAAGAACGTGTCGCATGGGGTTCACCGTTTCAATGTCCAATCGGACGAGGCGTACTTGGTATCGCGGATCGAAGAGACATCGGCGAGTTCTTCGGGCGTGAGGGCGCCCGGCTCGACGGCCCAGCCCGTGTCGTCGGCAAGGGCGGCCGTGACGGCGGCGGCGAGGGCGGCAGGGGAAATGTCGCGGCCGGTCAACTCGCGCAGGCCGGGCAGTTCGGGCGTGTGTTCGCTCTGAGCCAATAGGATGCTGCCGTGCTGCAGCGTCGCCCCGTGCGGCCGGCGCTGCGCGCTGCCGGCGATTTTTGCCCCGCCGGCCACGAGGTCGCCCGGCGTCTGGTGTTGGAAGCAGAGGAACGGCCCGAGTTTCTTCTCTTCGCCGCAGACGACCGTCTCGACCGAAGTGATGTTCGATTTTTGCAACGCCCGTTGCACGACGTGGTGAAAGCGGCACAGCCAACTCTCATCGTTGTGCCACGGCTGCCCGGCCGGCAAGGCGAGGGCGTAGGTCAGTTCGTGGTGGTGGACGATGGCCCCGCCGCCGGTGTGCCGGCGCACGACGGGCAGGCCGGCTAGCCGCGGGTGCAGGGTGAGGTCCGCGTGCGACTGGAAATATCCGAGCGAAACGGTGGGAACATCCCACCCGTAGAACCGCAGCGTGGCCTGGCCCGCCAGCGCGGATTGGGTCAACGCCTCGTCGGTCGCCATCAGCGTCGGCCCGTCGGCGGTCTGAAATTCGAGGCGGCGGAGAACGGGGTGCATGGGGAAATGATAGCGGGACGGCGTCATCGAACCGCCGGACGGCGTTCTCGTCGAAGTCCCGCGTTCACGCAGTCGTGGGCGGGCGGTCTTTGGCTTTCGTTGGAGTCCCGGCTTCAGCCGGTCTTCGGCGGCCGGCACCGATATGAGCGCCGGCCCACGGGGCGAGAGGCCGGAAGACCGGCTGAAGCCGGGACTCCAACGAAGACACGTCACCGCGCGGCGGGTGTGGCCGTCCCCCGCGGACCACGTGAACGCGGGACGCCAATTCGCCCGCCCGCCGGGGTGTCAAAGGGCGACCGTTTGCCGTCAAAACGAAAAAAGGGGGCCGAAGCCCCCCGAAGCCTCCGGCTTCTGCCCCGCCGTTACCAGCGGAATTCCATGCCGACGCTCCAGCCGTGCGCCCAGTAACTCGTGTCGTTGCGGCTGTAGGCCGGCCGCAAGGCCCCGGTGCCCGCCGCGCCCCCCGGGTTGGGGATGAAGGACGCGTTGACCGTCCGGTCGATCTGTTCGCCGGCCCGCAGGACGTTCGTCCAGTACATGAAGTTGTACCCGCCGAAGACCCGCAAGTTCTTGGTCAACTGATACCCGAGGGTCAGTTGCACGTCCGGGATGAAGCTGAACCGGTCGGACGTGTACTCGCCGATGTTCGTCGGCAGGGCCAGCAGCCCGCCGACGCTGCGGGACGTGGCGCCGTCCGGCGTCATCGTGGCCGTCGAGCCGGTGATCGTCGTCTTCTGGTGCGTGATGCCCATGGCCACGGTCCCGCGGTACCCGAGGATCCAGCTCCCGTACCGGCGCTCGCCGGCGAGGCCGATCTGGCCGCCGTAGAAGTCGTTGGTGGTCGTGAACTTGTCGAACACCTGGATCCGCGTGCCGAACGGGGCGGCGGCGCCGGGGTCGTTGCTGGTGGCCGTCAGGTCTTCGAAGATCGACAGTTGGTCCCGCAGCCGCATGTAGCGGAAGCCGAAGATCACGTCGGTCCGGCCGCACGGGTCGCAGCTCAGCACCTTCCGCATGTTCGCCTCGGCGCCGAGCAGGTCCGTCGTCGAGTTGATGGCGACGCGCCCCGCCAGGATGGCCCCGAGTTGCGGGTCATTGAAGGCGATCAACTGGGCGTCCTCGGCGCCGCCCGGCGTGCGGAACGGCCGGAACAGGCCCGGGTCGCCGCCGGAGTTGGCGTTGAAGCGGTCGCGCTGCTGGGCCAGTTGGAAGAACCCGAAGTCCAGCCCGCACCCGTCGCACTTGTCGAGCCAGACGCCGCCGCGGACGCGGACGCCGGCGCGCCAGTCGTCCAGCATCTTGCCGCCGCCGAAGACCGTGCGGGTGTCGGCCAAGCCGATCGTCCCGAGCGACCCGGCCGGGGCCGTGCTGACGAGCGGCGGGATGTTCGCGCCCCTGGCCCGCCAGTTGATGTATTCCGGGGCGATCCACACGGTCGGCAGTTGGCAGGTCGGGCCGCAGGTGTTGCAGTCCATCGCGCCGGGGATCGTCCCCATCATCGGCGTGCCGCACTGGCCGTTGGCGCACCCGGCGTCGGCGCCGGGGTAGCCGTACCCGAACGTCCCGGGGCCGGGCATCGTGTAGCTCGGCACGGTGGTCACCGGGCCGCCGTCTTGCATCATGCCGGGGCCTTGCATCATGGGCGGGCCGCTCATGATCGCCGGCGGCGCGCCGAGCGTGGCCGGCGCCATGTTCGGCGGCATCTGCATCGGCGCCAGCCCCGGCGCGGGCAGCCCGGCCATCGGCGGCTGCATGCTGGCGAAGGCCGCCGGGCGGACGCCTTGCGGGACATATTGCGGGGTGTACTGCGGCGTGTACTGCGGCGTGTACTGTTGCGGCGTGTACTGTTGCGGCACGTAGCCGGGCATCGTCACGCCCGATTGCGTCGGGGCGGAGTACGTCGGGGCCGGCATCGGGTAGCCGGGGACGAACGCCGGCGCCGCGCCGCGGGCCACATAGTTCGGCGCGCCCGGGGCCGCTTGCGGCTTGCCGAGGGTGGCGCCGGTCTGCGCTTGGCCCGCCCCGGCCAAGGCCAGGCAACCCGTCATGGTCGCCCACATTTTTCGCCGGATCATTCGTAGGTTCCTTCCGTCCGGGGAACGTCAGTCGTCGGCTGGCATCCCCCAGACCATCGACGGTTCCGAGCCGCGAATTGCCGAAAATTCAATCCTCGCCGCTTGTATCGTCCGCCGGCTTCTCCCGATGTGACCAACCTTCCCGGCGTGCGGGATGTTTAGGTTGTGCCGGGGGCGTACAACCGGCACGGCTTAACGACTCCGTGCGACTTGCCCCGCTTGCGTGGTGTGACAAACATTTGGAATTCGGCGGCGGCCGGCCGACAGAAGCCGACGAAAAACGCTTGCCAGAGAACGGGTTGCGTCCCGGCGGCAGTCCCCCTTTCCTGAAAATGGCCGAATGTGTTACACTCAACGGGCGATTCGTGCCACGGAGAGGCCACCGGCATGTCCACGACGAACACCCTGCCCACGCGCCAGCAATTGGAAGAGATCGACGCCCTCCTGAAGCGGATGCTCGCCCTGCCGCCGTTGGCCGCCGAGTCCCGCGACGACCCGGCCGCCGTCGCGCCGGTCCCGGCGGGCGAGTCCCGTATTCAATCGTGGCGCGTGGAATGGCCCGCGCCACCCGCGGACGCCTCGCCGCCGCCGCCGGCCACCGTCGCCGCGTGGGGGTCCCCGGTGACGCCGCCGGCCGCCCACGCCGCGCCGCGGTTCAACGTGTACACGCCGCCGGTGACGCCGCCGGCCGCCGCGTATTATTCGCCGCCGTTCTCGCCGGCGTACCCGCCGGGCTACGCCCCGCAGGCGTACTTGCCGACGCCGGTCACGCCTCAACCGACTGCGAAGATGGTGACGGCGCCGGGGCGGTCCCCGCTGTTGTTCCCCGCCGTGGCGCTGAATTGGGTGTACGACGTGCTGACGTATCTGTTGCCGTTGGGGTCGTGGTGGCGGACCGGCGGCCGGAAGTGGCTGGGCCGGGCCGGCGCGCTGATGGTCCTCGCGGCCGCCGGCTGGGCGGCCGGCGAGTGGCAAGGCGTCGAGTGGCCGAAGCCGGACCTCTCCAAGATCAACACGTCCCGGTTTGGGTGGGCCAAATAACCGCGGCGGCGTAAGATGTGGGGACCGACGGCGAACAACGAGTGTCGCCGCCTTCCTCCCGCGCCGTCCCCGTGACCCCGGTTTCATGACCGCCAACCCCACCGACCCGCCGCCCCCGGTCAAATACGACTACCTCGGCGCGCTCCTCAGCTATCTCGTCCCCGGCCTCGGCCAGTTGACGCAGGGCCGCTGGGCCAAGGGCCTGCTGTTCTTCGTCTGCCTGTACGCCCTGTTCTTCTACGGCTGGGTCTTGGGCGGCAAGCAAAACGTCTACATCCCGAACTTCCACCCCGACGAGCGCAGCGCCGGCGGCCGCGTCAGTTCCGACCTGTACACGCGGTTCCAGTTCGTCGGCCAGTTCCCGATCGGCATGGCGGCGTGGCCGGCCGTTTACCAGTACGTCGTCAGCGTGCGGGGCGGCGACCAAAGTCCGGACGCCTTCATGCGGTCCCCGACCAAGCGGCACGCGGCGGACTTGGACGACTTGAACAAGCTGAACGACCTGCAGCGCGACGGCGACAAGACGTGGGACCTCGGCTGGGTGTACACGGTCATCGCCGGCGTGCTGAACGTGCTGGTGATCTACGACGCCCTCGCCGGCGCCGCCTTCCGCGAGGTGCGCGGCCTGCCGGCTCCCGTGCCGCCGACCGGGGGGCCGGCCAAGTGAGCATCTACATCCACCTGCCCATTTTGATCGTCGTGGTGAGCTTGGTCTACAGCGCCACGCGCTACGACGCGTGGGAAAAGATCGGCCGCGAGGCCCTGCACTGGGGCCTGCGCATGACCAGCTTCCTGTTCATGATCGGCCTCGTGCTGTACTGCCTGTCCACGTTTCTGTGAGCCGGTGATCGCCCCAACGGGGCGAAAACCCGGCGCTTAAAAAGCCGGCGAAAATAACGGGCCGGGCGAGAGCATCGTCGCTTTTCGCTCCGCGAAAAGTCTTGCCTTACGCCCAATGGTGACCGGCCCCACGGGCGGGAAGCTGGACTTTTCGCGGAGCGAAAAGCGACGATGCTCCGCGGCGCCCGCCCTTCACGGCATTTATCCGCGCCGCTCTGAATGTGGGAAAATCACCGCCCAATCACCTCGGCGTCCGCGATCTTCTTCGTGTCCGCGTCCAACGACTTCGCCCCGATGATCCACAGCACGCCGCCGAGGAGGATGAGCGCGGACACGCCCAAAAACGCCGTCCCCAAGTCCGAGTGGTCCGCGACGTAGCCGATGATTGGCGGGGAAATCGCGTCCCCGAACAGATGAATAATCAGGATGTTGACGGCGAACGCCGACGCCCGGATGGCCGGCCGCGTGACGTTGGCCAGCACCGTGTTGGCCGGGCCGGTGTTCACGAACAGGAAGAACACGGCGAAGAACACGCCGGCCCACGCCCACGGGAACGGCAGGTAGAGCATCATCAAGAACGCCGGGAACCCGAGCAGCGCCCCGTACCCGGAGACGACGAAGTACGCCCCTCGGACGCGGCCGCGCAACTTGTCCCCGAGCCAGCCGCCGAACAGCGTGGCCAGCAAGCCGCCGACGACAATGATGACGCCGAAGCGGAAATTGACGGCGTCCAGCGTCGTGTACCCCTCGGCCGTGGCCGTGTCGAAAATCCGCGACTGGTACTGTTGACGTTCGTCGTCCGTCAGCCCGGCCTTCGCCAGTTCTTTCTTCAGGTCCGCCGTGGTGTACAGGGCCGGCCCTTCCATTTTCCGCAGCTTGTCCATCACCGCCGGCGGGACGAGCGGGGTGCCGTCCGAGGCCGTCTTCGCGGCCAAGTCGTCCAGCTTCTGGCCGACGATTTGGAAGCGGGCCTCGCGCTCGAAGATGTAGTACGGCGCCCATGCGGCGACGCCGCCGAGGACGAACGTCGTGCAGGTCATCCCCGCGCTGCACAGCATGAACGACCGCACGCCGCGCAACTCCCGGATCAGCGCCGGCCACGAGTGGCTTTTCTCCGCGGCCGGGACCGCCGGCCTCTTCGGCTCGCGCATGAACAGGCACAAGCCGCCGAGGATCAGCCCCGGCACGACGACGATTTGGAACGCCCCCGGCCAGCCCCACGCCGTGTTGGCGACCATGCCGCCGACCACGAAGCCCAACGCGCTGCCGATGGGGATGGCCAGGTAGAAGACGGCCATCATCTTGCCGCGGCTCGCCACCGGGTACATGTCCGCGATCATGGTCGGGGCGACCGGCCCGTAGGCCGCCTCGCCGATGCCGACGACGCAGCGCGTAATCAGGAGCATGGCGAACGACGTGGCCAGCCCCGACCCGCCGCTGGCCAGCGACCACACGACCACGCCGACGGCCACCAGCCACCAGCGCGAGAAGCGGTCCCCCAACCGGCCGAACACCGGGGCGGCGAGCATGTAGGTGACAAGGAACGCCGTGGTCAGCAGCCCCAATTTGGACTTCAGCCACGGGTCGTCCGGCTTGAACAACTGGGCGTCCAACTCCAGCTTCGGCAACACGGCCGACAGCACCTGCCGGTCGATGTAGTTGAACAGGTTGATCGACGTGAGCAACGCCAGTGCCAGCCCCGCCCGCGGCATCACCGCGGCCGGGCCACCCGTGGAAGTGACCGGCGAACCCATGCGAAACCCCGTTGACGTTGGCCGTGACACAGCCCCGGTGTTTTACGGGAATTCCCGAAATGATCGCGTTTTGAGGTTGTCTTCTGAGTCTCCGCTAAAACACGCGCCGCCTGCCAAGTGAAACGGGCCTTGGCAGACCTTCACATTACAATATTTGCCGTGTTTTCTGGAGGTTTTCGCCCAATTTTGCCGTTTTGCAATCTCTGCCACTGCGCGCGACCGATTCGGCAAAATCCACCCCGGGGCGGTGGATTTTGCCGGCACGGGGCGGAAGGGGATCGTACACTCCCGGCCCCCTGCGGCCCGTTGGGGAGCAACCCATACACAAGGAAAAAATTGATGATGGGTCATTCTGCCTAGATGTGCCCGACCGAAACGGGGTTCCCCTGACGGTCTGAATTGTGTATTTCTCCTCCAGTCCGCCCAGACAGCCAGGAGAATGCGATGGGACG
>JAYTTY010000621.1:0-13035 GCA_043744795.1 Zavarzinella sp.
AAGGGCGCGAGTCCGCGCTCCACTCCGAAGCGTCGCGTCGCGGCTAAACAGGTTGTTCATGGTCGTTGATCATTTACTCGCGTCCAGCTTCACGCCGCACGCAGCCAGTGCCACCGCCCCGCAGGCGCTGCCGAGGAAGCGGAGGCTGCGGAACACGGGAGAATCTCGGTGATTTGTCAGAAGTGAGCCGAGCGGCGTAAGCCGCCGGGTGGTACGCTCCAGTCGCTCACCCGGCGGCTTACGCCACTCACCCGGCGGCTTACGCCACTCACCCGGCGGCTTACGCCGCTCGGCTCACCAAGAATTCTTCTCTTAGAGACTGTCCGGAAAGTCCAAAATCCCCGGCGTTTTGAGGGGATCGCCATGCGAAAACGCCGGCGTTTCTGACCTTTCCGGACAGCCTCTTACACGTTCTCCGTGATCTCGAACCCCTTCCGATACTCCCGGCCCATCAACGCATTCGCCTTGTCGTTGTTGCCGGTGAAGCGTTCGGTCTCGGGGTCCATCACCAGCGTCGGGCCGAAGTGGCACGGCGTCTTGAGATCGACGTTGTTGTCCGTCAGGTGGGCGACCATGCGGGTGAGGGCGGCGTTCGCCTGCTTGCTGGAGCCGATCTCCTTGAGTTCGCCGAGGGCCTTGGCCTCGCCGAGGCGGTAGCTGACGTTGGCCAGGTGGCACAGGGCGGCGGACAGGTGGCCTTCGGCGATGTCGCAGTTCAGGTCTTCCTTCTTGCCGCTGCGGACGGCCTTGATGAAGTTGGCGAAGTGCTCGCCGTCCCCGCCGCCGCCGAACTTCTCGACCACCTTGTTCTCCGGGTCGAGCAGCACGCCGCTGCTGTAGTTCGGGCACACCATCGTCCCCTTGTCGCCGTACCAGATGTTGCCGACGAAGTTACTCCCCTTCTTCCCCGCCCCGACGTCGCCCGGGAACGGCCCGTCGCTGGGCAGGCCGCGGACTTCGAAGATCATCTCCGCGTCGCCATAGTCGAACACGCAGAGTTGCGTGTTGGCCGTCTCGCCGTCGTCCACGTAGCCGAACCGGCCGCCGACACTCGTCACGCTCTTCGGCATCGTGTCCTTCTTGAGGCCCCAGCGGGCCTTGTCCATCTCGTGGACGCCCTGGTTGCCGAGGTCGCCGTTGCCGTAGGCCCAGACCCAGTGCCAGTCGTAGTGCATGCTCTTTCGCATGATCGGCAGGACCGGGGCCGGGCCGCTCCACAGGTCGTAATTCACGGTCTCGGAGACCGGGGTGGCCTCCTTCACCTTGCCGATGCTGCCGCGGCGCTTGTAGCAGGTGGCGTAGGCGGTCGAGACCTTGCCGATCTTGCCCGCGTGGATGGCGCCGATGGCCCCGCGCATGCCGGGCGTGGACCGGCTCTGCGTGCCGACCTGGCAAATCGCGTTGTGCTTGCGGGCCGCCTGGATCATGCGCCGGCCTTCGACGACGTTGTGGCTGGCCGGCTTCTCGACGTAGACGTGCTTGCCCGCCTGCATGGCCCAGATGGCCCCGAGGGCGTGCCAGTGGTTCGGCGTGGCGAAGGAGACCACGTCGATCGACTTGTCTTCGAGGACCTTGCGGATGTCCTGCTCGTAGGCCGGCTTGCCGGTCTTCTTGGTGACGGCCGTCATCGCGGCGCCGATCACGGACGAGTCGCAGTCGCAGACGGTGACGATCTCGCACCCGTGGTTGCCGTTGAACCCGCCGACGTGGCTCATGCCCCGCCCGTGGACGCCGACGACCGCCACGCGGATCTTGTCGTTGGCCCCGACCTTCTTCGACTCGACGGCCGGCTCGGCGGCCGTCAACGTGGTGCCGCGCAGGGCGGCCATCGCCGCGCTGACCGCGGCCGTGTGCTGAATAAAGTGACGACGGTTCAACATGGTGAAATTCCTCGGGAGAGAAGCGGGTGTGTGCGGTCCAGGTGGGTTGGGAGAAAGTGTAACCCATCGCGGCGGGCGGTTCAATCGTGGAGTCGGAAGAAACTAAGTTTAGCCGCGACGCGGAGTCTTCGGAGCGGAGCGCGGGCCGGAACCCATCCTTACGCTCGACCGTTGTTGACACGCCTTGCCGAAGTGCGGACAATGCCCATGAAGGGAGTTCACCGCATGAAATTTCTCGTGAACATCGACCGGGACGAGGACGGCGTCTGGATCGTCCAGTGCCCCGCCATCCCCGGCTGCGTCAGCCAGGGGGACACCAAGGACGAAGCGATTGCCAACGTCCAAGACGCCATCCGGGGTTGCTTGGAAGTGCGTGCGGAGCGGGGGATGCCTACCCTTGGCTTCAACGGCTGATGGTGTGCGATTTTTGCCACATAGGGTCGCACCGTCTGGCACCCAGAACTTTCCCTATGAGAGCAATTTCTGAATCACCTCCAACTCATCAGCAACCTGCGTGCATACGTGTCGAAAATGATTTGCGAACGTCTCATGTTTCGCAAGTGCTTCCTGCACCAGTTGATCGGCCTCGTCACCCCCGACATGCCCCTTGACTTTTGATCTCAATACTTGGACAGTTCGCAAGCCGATGAACTTTTGCCCTGCGCCTGATGAGTCAGTCGGGTTTAAGAGTTTTTCGAGCAGCGTGATCGTCTTCTCCTCCTTTTGGAATTTGATTCCCGCCGCGTCCAGTTTGAGTCGAATCGGTTTAGTCTCAAACCCCTCCACGACCAGTTTCGCCAAGTCCATGAATGCTTCTGCCCATTCGTCGCGACTTGCGCTCAGCGGTGTGCCAACTCGGTCAAGCAACTTTTCGTCTCGCAGCAACCACCATCCCACCTCGCGATCTTTCCATTGTCGAACAATTGACAAAATTTTTGCCAGTGGGCCATCACAGTTTACCCACTTACCTTCGAAATCATGGGTAAAGGCTCGCTTGGAGATACTTGCCTTCGGTTGCTCGTTGTGAGAAAGCCAATGCAATTGTTCTTCATGCGGCAAACGGCACAGATAACGTATGTAAGCATGAACTTGGCCTGCTTCGTTGACATCGATTTTTTCGAGGTGCCATGCGACACGGCAGGAAACCTCACGCTCGCCTACGGTGTACTTGTCCCGGTCAGTTTTGTACTTCAGGAGAACATCAGGCCTGAAAAACGCTGGCGACATTTCATAGGGCAACAAGTTACCCTCACTATTGAAGTAGTCGCATGTGGCACCCGGGGCGGTCGATACCCTCACAATTTTCTCGTTCCGCCAATCCTGAACGATCAACTCCACAGATTCGGCATTGCTTCGTCCAAACCATCCATCCATGACCTCGGTGAAGAGCATGTCGTTAGAGCGACGCGGTCGAATGATCTGGACCCCTCGTGTGTAACCGGCATGTCCCGGCAGAACCTCTTGGTTGTAGAAAAGACTATCGGACACCTCGAACATTTTTGCATTGTTTGACCAACCGGAAAAACCGGATCGCCACATTGTGAAGTCAAACAGCCTGACCAGCGAGGCATTTGATGCCGCCAGATATTTTTCGAGGTGGCTCCACTTAAATGAAGTGAGAGCTATGCCGCCGCTCCCCTTGTCTTCGCGAGTGGTCACGGAAATCACAGACTCAAGATCACCGCGTTGATCAAAACGGCAGTAGGCACGATTTTCGGGTCGCCAGTGAATGCCAGTGACATGCGTGTATTCCTGATTCGCTTCGAAATAATCGGCTCCAGGCCCGGACCAACCTTCGAATGTACGACCGAAGATCAACTGCATCCCGCCGTCGAGTGTTTTGCTGCCAACTCCGTTTAAGCCACGCTCAACCCACAAGCCATTGTGCCCTCCCCCAGATGCGTAACCAGCGATCGAATCATAAGGGCTGCAGTGCCATTGCAGCAGATCCCCCTTGTCAACAGAAGTCAATCGGTCATTCGAAACAACAACGGAGTGAATGAACGCGTGTTCGCCTGATGCAAAGACGACGATGTCATTACCGCATGCATTGCGGCGCAGGAAATCCAGATGCCCTTCAGCTTGAATCCACTCCGAAAATGATTCGACAGCTACAGGTGCTTCGCTAAGCTTCCTGATTTCCTCGGCCAGCTTCTTGTGTTCGAAATTGTGCAACGATTGGCTCCTAAAACTTGTGCCTGAACAAATCGAGTCAGTGAGGGGGATGGCACTTGCCGGTTAGTGGCGAACGCTCTCGCTCGTCTTCCCATTCCAAGAAGCAAACTGATCCGAAAAATGTATGTCGGACGATCCATCCATAACGGATGGTCCAGTACCTCTACGAACCAGATTCAGAAGAGACGCCACATATGGGCGTTGGTTCGCACACCGCCGAACAGAGATTCGGCCATTTCACCAGAGAAAGGCACTCTGACTCGTCAATTGGCCGGTTATGACGCCCTTGTTGCCGGTGATGTATCGGACACCGCACCCAAACCGTCATCCTACCCCCGCCGCACCTCTTCCAACAACTCCCGAATCGGCTCCGCGAACGGCCCCTTCAAATGGCTGACGTATGCCGGCAATGCCTTCAGGCCCAACACGAAGTCCAAGTCGGGGTGGTCGGCCCAGCCGCGTTTGGCGCGGGCTTCTTGTTCCAGCACTTCGAGGACTTCCATCGCGCAGGCGACGCATTCTTCGCGCTTGCCCAGGTGCAGATATGCCTTGGCTTGGCCGATCAGCCCTTCGCACAGGAGTTTGCGGGCGAGGGCGATGCCGTCGGCGAAGGACTCGGCCGCCGCTTGCGGGTTGTCTTCCACGCCGTCGAGGAAGTACCCGAGTTCGATCGGGCCGGCCGGGGAAGTCTGGTCGAATTCGCAGGCGAGTTGCAGCGCCCGCTTGGCCTCGTCCAAGCCGTGGGTCGGCTTCTTCTGCAACTCCAGCGCGCTGGCCCACAGCACATGCAGGTGGCTGTTGCCCGGCCACGCGGTGCGCATCTCTTCGACTTTGGCCAAGGCCGCGACGTAGTCGTTTTGCTCCCACAGGCGGGAGACGGCCGCGAGGCCTTGCTTGTAGGCGCGTTGGTTAGTCATGGTCGATGTCCCTCAATGCCCGCGATTTCTTGTAAGCCGCGACGCGGAGGCTTTGCGGAGAGGAGCGGGTTCAACGACTGTCACCGCATTCAGACGCCGCTTGGCTTGGGTAACAATCTCTGAACGCGCTCCTCTGCGCAAAGCCTCCGCGTCGCGGCTCACAAAACATCTTGCCTCACGCCGGTTGCTTGTCCGGGTGCAGGTACACGAAGCTCTTCCCCAGCCGGCCGCCGTAGTTGCCGGCGGAGATACGCACTAGGCCCGGTGTCTCGACGCTGGCAGCGATGGCGGCTTGGGTGGCCTTCACGATGGTCGGCAGGTCGCGGCCGTTGATGATGATTTCTTGAACCGAGGCCACGCCGGCGGGGAGCTTCGACTTCTCGCCGAGCTTGTCGCGCAGGGTGGGGCAGTATTCCGCGTAGGTGCTGGCGATCAGGAACGAGTACTTGCTGCCGGCCTTCGACCCGCTCGACGCCACGCCGCCGGGGAAGGGCAGGCACACGTTGGGGCACAGGCCCGCGGCCTGCGCGGCCCGGTCGGCGGCGTCCAGGGCGGCGTCGGGCGTCGCGCCGAAGAACCACAGGTTGCCGCCCATGAGGCCGTCGCGGTAGCCGACGCGGCGCTCGATGGTGAACTCGCCGGAGAGGATGGGCAGCACCCAGACCTTGCGGCCGTGCCGGTCGGCCCGGAACTGGTGGCCGTCCCCGAAGAAGGCGACCTTGCGGCCCATCTTGAAGAACGTCTCGCTCTCGGTCAGCACGTTGAAGCACGCCGTCGTCGGGCACGTCAGCACGTTCTGGGAGACGCGCACCAAGACGGAGCGTTCGAGGCTCTCCACGCGGTCCTTGCGGAAGCGCGGGACGTGGAACTGCACGATCGCCCCCGGCCGTCCGTCCGGCGTGGGGAAACTCGCGTCACCCCCGGGGCCGACGTAGCGGTCGAGGCCCGCCTCGCAGTCGCACAGGATGGTGGAGGAGGCGTTGCCGGTGCAGGCGCGCACGGCCTCGTCCAGCCAGCGGCGGTCGCGGGCAGTGATGAGGACTTCCGCGGTCAGGCTGCGAAAGGCCTCGGCATACGTGTCGTCGATCTCGGCGCGCGGCATGGCGGCCCTCCGGTGGACTTCCGAAACCTTAGCCCGGAACCGGCGGCCGGCAAGGATGAAGTAAAACCCAAAACCGACCCCCCCCGGCCCCCCCTTGTCAAGGGGGGGAGAAAATTTGGCCCCCGCCGTCGGCCTGGGATTTCAAACGGAGGACGGCTTTCTCTTCTCCCCCCCTTGGCAAGGGGGGGCCGGGGGGGTCGGTTTTGGTTCCCCGATGACACCCCGTAAAACATCCCCCGGCCGACCCCGCACAAGGAAGACACATGCCGATTTGGGAAGCCGTCCTGCTGGGGATCATTCAGGGACTCACCGAGTTCCTGCCGATCAGTAGCACCGCCCACCTGCTCGTCGCCCGGCAACTGCTCGGCCACGAGAACCCGAAGGACGCCTTCACCACGGCGATCCAACTCGGCACCCTCGTCGCCGTGCTGTGGTACTTTCGCCGCGACGTGGTCCGCTTGCTCGCGGCATTCGTCCTCGGGTTCTTTCCCGGCAAAGTCACGGCTGACACGCGCCTCGGCTGGAAGATCATCCTCGGCACCATCCCGGTGGTCGCGGTCGGGTTCACGCTGCGCCACGTCATCAAGGAGCATCTGTACACGCTCCCCGTGATGGCCGGGGCCGCCATCGTCTTCGGCCTGATGATGTGGGAGGCCGAGTTCATCGCCCACAACCGGGCCACGCGCGGCGAATTGGGCCGGGACGAAGAACAAATCACTTGGTGGGACGCGATCTTCGTCGGCTTGTTCCAATCGCTGGCCCTGATCCCCGGGGCGTCCCGCTCCGGCTGCACCATCACCGCCGCCCTGCTCGTCGGCTTAACCCGCCCGACGGCCGCCCGCTTCTCCTTCTTACTTTCCCTGCCCGCGATCTTCGGGGCCGGCCTCTACGAACTCTACAAGGACCGCGCCGACCTGCTGGAGTCCCCGGACCAGTATGTGCCGCTGCTCGTCGGCACGGCGACGGCCGCCGTCGTCGGCTACGCCGCCATCGCGTGGCTGATGGCCTTCCTGAAGCGGCGGTCCACCGTCGGCTTCGTCGCGTACCGGCTGGCGTTCGGGTCGGCGATTATTGTGCTGCTGTTGGCGAAGGTCATCGGGGCGTGAGGAGTCAACAATGAACCACGACCAGTTTTTCAAACGGCAACTGCACTTGTTCCTGGCGGACCTCTTCGCGGTCTTCTACCCGGCGTGGGCGCCGCGGTTCCGCTTTGACCAAGTGGAGTGGCTGGAGCAGGAAGTCTTCCCAGAGCCGCCGCGGGGCGAGAAACTTGTCGTGGACGTGCTGGCGATGCTGCCGACCGCCCCGGCCGACCCGCCGCGCGAGAACGAGCCGCGGGAGTCGCTGGCCCTCATCCTGATCGAGGCGGAAAGCTCGGAACGCCTTACGGAATTCCGGGAGCGGATGTACGATTACACCATGGCGATTCGGAAGCGGACCGGGCGGGACGTGCTGCCCGTCGCCATCTTCCTGAACCTGCGGTTGGACGGCCGGGGCGAGGACGCCTTCGAAGTCTGGTTCTGGGAGCGGCGAATTCTGCGGTTCGAGTACGACTACGTGGCCCCCCGCGGCCTGCGCGCGGAGGACTACGCGGGCCACCCGAACCCGTTCGCCGTCGCGTGGTCCACGCTCATGCAGCGGGACCGGGCCGGCCAAGTCGAGGCCGCCGCCGAGGCGATGCGCCGGGTGGCCGAGAGCGACCTGGACGCCGAGAAGAAGCACGCCCTGCTCGATTTGATCCAGAGTTACACGACGCTGGGCGACGACCAGCGAGTGGATCTAAATGTGTTGCTGAAGGACCGCAGATACGAAAGGGTGACTGTCATGGGAAAGACGTGGTTTGAAGAAGGGCTGGAGAAGGGGGAGGAGAAGGGGATGGAGAAAGGGCGCCTTGAGACGGTTTTCGAACAGTGCCAACTCAAATTCACCCACTTGCCGCCCGACCGACTCCGCCGGAAATTGGAACAGATGAGCATGGATCAACTGAAGATGGTCGGCCACAAATTGGTCACTCCGGCGACGCCGGAAGAGTTGGGGTTGGCTGACTGAACCGATACGAGGACCATCGTCATGGATCCGCGTTCTCAGCCGGCTACGTTGCCGCCGAGCGCCGAAGAGTATGACTTGGTCTTCAAGGCATACATGAGGTTGCATCCCGAGTGCTCGGAAGAAGAGGTGCGCTGTATATTCGAGGGGCTGAACGCTCGCGGATTGTACCTCCTCGGCCTCGGGGTCGGAAGGGCTTTGGGCCGGCGGGAGCGTGGTTGGCCCGACTGACGCCGGCCGCGTGTCCTACGCTTCCCCCATGACCACCCCTCTCCTCGTGTTCGCCGACGATTGGGGGCGGCACCCGTCCAGCGCGCAGCACCTCATTCGCCACCTCTTGCCGGAACACCCCGTCATGTGGGTCAACACCATCGGCACGCGGACGCCGCGATTGGACCTCGCCACGATGACGCGGGCGGCGGGGAAGTTTCGGCACTGGTTCGCCAAGAAGAATGGGGAAGCCGCGGAGCCTTTGCCGGCCGGGCTGGCGGTCGCCCACCCGAAGATGTGGCCGTGGCTGACCCGGAAAATCGACCGCGCGCTGAATCGTAAGCTACTCTTGGGACAGCTTGTGCCGATTGTGCGGGCCATGCCGGATGTGCCGGTCGCCGTCACGACGCTGCCGGTGGTCGCCGATTTGATGGGCGCGCTGCCGGTGCGGCGGTGGGTGTATTACTGCGTGGACGACTTCGGCCAGTGGCCGGGGCTGGACCGCAAGACGATGGCCCGGCTCGAAGAAGTCGTCGTCGCCAAGGCCGACCGCGTCGTGGCCGTCAGCGAGAATTTGCGGGGCCGCCTGCGGGCGATGGGCCGCGAGTCCGAGTTGCTGACGCACGGCGTGGACGCCGACTTTTGGGCGGCGCCCGGCGAGGCCGTGCCGCAACTGGCGGGGCTGGAACGGCCGCTGGTCGTGTTCTGGGGCGTGGTCGACCCGCGCATGGATACCGCGTGGGTGCGGGAACTGTCCCGCGACCTGACGCGGGGAACCGTCATCCTGGCCGGACCGCAGCAAGACCCGGACCCGGCGCTGAGGGCCATGCCGCGCGTGAAGATGCTCGGGCCGTTGGCGTTTAAACAATTGCCGGCGCTGGCCCACGAGGCATCGGTGCTGGTGATGCCCTACGTGGATCAGCCGGTGACGCGGGCGATGCAGCCGTTGAAGTTGAAGGAATACCTGGCCACTGGGAAGCCGGCCGTCGCCCGCGATTTGCCGGCCAACTTAGAATGGGCCGACGCGCTCGACCTCGTGGCTTCGCCGGCCGCCTTCTCGGCGACGGTGCGCCGGCGGTTGGAAACTGGTTTGCCGGCCGAACAAGCAACGGCCCGCCGCCGCTTGGCGTCGGAGGGCTGGGCGGCGAAGGCCGCCCGATTCGCGGATCTGCTCCTACGAGACGTGTGATGACCGCCGTGCGGACGTTGACGACAAGCCCGGTAGTTTTGGACGCCCGCGTGCTGAGCGGGTCCGGCGGCGGCCCGGACAAGACGCTCATCAATTCCCCCCGCTACCTCGCCCCGGCCGGCTACCGGATGCTCTGCGTCTACCTGCACGCCCCTGCCGACGGCGGCTTCCAGACGCTGCGGGCCAAGGCCAAGCAGAAGAACATCGACCTGATTTCCGTGCCCGACCGCGGGCCGCTCGACTGGCGGGTCGTCCCCCGTTTGCTGGACGTGTGCCGGGCGAACCGCGTCGACGTGTGGCACGGGCACGACTACAAGACGAACGCCCTCGGCCTCGTGCTGAAGCGGTTCCACCCGATGCGGCTCGTCACCACCGTCCACGGGTGGGTCCAGCAGACCGGCCGCACGCCGCTGTACTACATGATTGACCGGCTGGCGCTGCGGCACTACGAGAAGGTGATCTGCGTCTCGGGCGACTTGATGGATGCGTGCCGCAAGGCCGGCGTGCCCGGCTCGCGGTGCGAACTGCTCGAAAATGGCATCGACCTCGGGGACTACCGCCGCACGCAATCCCCCGCCGCGGCCCGAACCGCGTTGAACGTGCCGGAGCGCTTTACCATCGGGGCCGTCGGGCGTTTATCCCCGGAGAAGGGCTTCGACGTACTGATTCGGGCCGCCGATCAACTCATCAAGACCGGCCGGGACGTGCAACTGGTGATCGCCGGCGAAGGCGCGGAGAAAGAAAACCTCGCCCGGCTCATCGGCGAATTGGGCCGACAAGACCGCATTCGGCTACTCGGCTACCGGGCCGACCTGTCGGCCGTGTACGAGGCGATGGACGTGTTCGCGTTAAGCAGTCTCCGCGAGGGGTTGCCCAACGTGTTGCTCGAAGCGATGGCCATGCGCGTCCCGGCGGTCGCCACGGCCGTCAACGGCGTGCCTCGGCTGATCGCCCACGGCGAGAGCGGCGAACTCGTCGAACCCGGGTCCGTTTCCGCGCTGGCGGACGGTCTGGGGCGGTTAGTCAACGACGACGGCTTGCGCGGCCGGTACGCCGCCGCGGGGCGGGTGACGGTGGAATCGCGCTATAACTTTGCCGCCCGAATGGGTAAACTGGCCCGTATGTACGACGGAATGCACATCCGCAGAGGCCGGGCATGAAGTACGTGGTGACGGGGGCGGCCGGGTTCATCGGCTCCCACCTCTCGGAACGCCTGCTGGACCTCGGGCATGAAGTCAACGGCATCGACTGCTTCGTGCCGTACTACCCGAAGCCGGTGAAGGAACAGAACCTCGCGGCCCTGACGCATCGGCCGGGGTTCCGCTTCCACCCGGCGGACCTGCGAACGGACGCACTGGCCGAGGCCGTGGCCGGGGCCGACGTGGTGTACCACTTGGCCGCGATGCCGGGCTTGGAAAAGAGCTGGACGGACTTCGACGGCTACCTCGGCTGCAACGTGACGGCCACGCAACGCCTGCTGGAAGCCGTGCGAAAAGTCCCGACGCTGAAACGGTTCGTGTACGGGTCCACGTCCTCCGTGTACGGCAAGTTCGCCAACGGGGACGAGACGATGCCGACGCGGCCGGTGTCGCCCTACGGGGCGACGAAGCTGGCCGGCGAACACTTGGCCAAGGCGTACTTGGACACGTTCGGCACGCCCGTCGTCGTCCTGCGGTTCTTCAGCGTGTACGGCCCCCGGCAGCGGCCGGACATGGCGTACAATATCTTCATCCGCGCGCTGCTGACGGGCGAGCCGATCACGGTGTTCGGCGACGGCGAACAGGTCCGCGGCAACACGTTCGTGACCGACTGCGCCAACGGCGTCGTGGCGGCCGCGAATGCCCCGGTCGGCGAGACGTACAACGTCGGCGGCGGCGAGGCCGTCAGCCTGAATGAAGTGCTGGCGAAACTCGAACGCATCGCCGGCAAGACGTTTACCGTGAAGCGCCAGGCGGTCCGCCCCGGCGACCAGAAATCGACCTTCGCCGACACGACCAAGTTGCGGACCGAGTTGAAGTGGGAGCCGAAGACGACGTTGGACGAGGGGCTGAAGGCGCAGTTTGAATGGCAAGCCAAGGGTTGAGCCGGTTTTCGGCCTGAAGGGCCGTTTAACATAGCCCAGCCCGCAAGGGCTGGGACAACGGGCCACCAAAGTTTTTCGGCCTGAAGGGCCGATTAACAAAGCCCGCTTTGCAAGGGCTGGGAACGCGATGACGGGACCGGAGGAAGATAATCGGTCCTTCAGACCGAAAATCATCACAGCCCGTGAACCCAGCCCTTGCGGGCTGGGCTATGTTAAACGGCCCTTCAGGCCGAAAGACCGGCCGCCGTGGGCCGGGCTATGTTAAACGGCCCTTCAGGCCGAAAACCGGTCGTCGTGCAGGCCGGCTTGTGAAACGAGAAACCGATGGACGTTCGCCTTCTTTCCGGCTCCTCCCTCGCCGACGCGATCCCGCGGCTGACGGCGTATGCGTGGGCCGGGGAACGCGCCCACCCGTCCAAGCACCCGCTGTGGATGTACGTGTTGAAGGAAGGTCTCGGGCACTCGCCCTATGCACTGGAAGCGACGGACGGCGGGAAGACGGTCGGCTACCTGCCGTTGACGTTTGTTCGCAGCACGCTGTTTGGCCGCTTCCTTGTGAGCCTGCCGTACCTGAACACCGGCGGCGTCATGGCGGACACCGACGAGGCGCGCGACGGCCTGATCGCCGAAGCCGTGGAGTTGGGGCAACGTCTCCGCGTCCGGCACGTCGAGTTGCGGCACGAAGCGCCGGTCGCGCACGCGGGCCTCAACGGCTCGCGCGGCAGCAAGGTCCACATGCGGCTGGCGTTGCCGTCCTTCCCCGGGCCACTGTGGGAGAGTTTCCCCGCCAAGGTCCGCAACCAAGTCCGCAAGGGGGAGAAGAGCGGGCTGACGACGCACTGGGGGACGCTTGATTTGCTGCCCGAGTTTTACCGCGTGTTCAGCACCAACATGCGCGACCTCGGCACGCCGGTCTACAGCGCCAACCTGTTCCGCGCCATGCTGCGGCGCTTCCCCGGCCGGGCCGAGCTGTGCGTCCTGCGGCACGAAGGCGTCGCCGTCTCCGGGGCCGTGCTCATCCACGGCAAGGGCATCACGGAGGTGCCCAGCGCGTCCACGCTGCGGGCGGCCAACGCCCTCTCCGCGAACATGCTCATGTACTGGAACCTGCTCGACCGGGCCGTCCAGCGCGGCCAAGCCGTCTTCGACTTCGGCCGGGCGACCAAGGACGGCAACACCTACAAGTTCAAGAAGCAATGGGGGGCCGTCGAGAGTCCGGCCGTCTGGCAGTACGCCCTGCACGGCGCCGCCGCCGACCTGCGGCCGGACAACCCGCGCTACGGGCGCTTCATCCGCCTTTGGCAGCGCCTCCCCGTGCGGGTCACGCGCGTCATCGGCCCGCCGATCGTGCGGGGCATTCCTTAAATCGGAAGAGGATTTAACCGCCAAGGCGCCAAGACGCCAAGAAGAATAAACAGGATTTGTTCTTCTTG
>JAYTTY010000622.1:0-12967 GCA_043744795.1 Zavarzinella sp.
ACGGCGACCTTCTTCCTCCCCCCCTTGGCAAGGGGGGGCCGGGGGGGGGCTTCGCCCACAGGTAACCGCCCCACATCCATCAACTCACCGGGAGCAACCCATGTCCGTTGAGTTGATCGAACTCGTCCAGAAGCTCGGCCGGCCGCGCGTCCTCGTCGTCGGCGACTTGATGCTCGACCGCTACGTCTGGGGCAACGCCGAGCGCATCAGTCAGGAAGCGCCGGTCATCTTGCTGCGGGCCGACAAGCGGGAAGAACGGCTCGGCGGGGCCAGCAGCGTCGCCACCATGTTGAGCGCGTTGGAAGCGGACGTGGCCCTCGTCGGCGTGGTCGGGGCCGACGGCGACGGGAAGCGCGTGCGCGAAATCTTGGACGGGTGGAAAGTCGATTCCACCGGCGTCGTTGACACCCCCGGCCGCATGACGACGGTGAAAGAGCGCTACATCGGCCGGGCGCAGGCCCGGCACCCGCAGCAGATGTTGCGCGTGGACTACGAGGTCCGCGAACCCGTCAGCGGGGCCATCGAAGACCGCCTGTGCGACCACCTCACCGCCGAAATTGCCAAAGCCGCCGTGGTCCTCATCAGCGATTACGACAAGGGCGTCTGCACGCCGCGGGTCATCCGGCATGCGGTTGCGGCCGCGAAAGCCAAAGGCATCCGCGTGATCGCCGACCCGATCCGCGGGCGGGATTACTCGCGCTACGCCGGCTGCTCCTCGATGACGCCGAACCGCCTCGAAGCGGGCTTGGCCACCGGGCACGTCATCAACACGCACGCCGAAGCGCTGGAGGCGGCGCGCCGTCTGCGGGACACGCTCGGTTTGGAAGCCGGCATCGTCACGCTGGACAAGGACGGCATGGCCCTGTGCCACCGCGACGGCACCGAGGGGATTTACCCGACGCGGCCGCGGGCGGTGTACGACATCACCGGGGCCGGCGACATGGTGATGAGCGTCCTCGGCCTGGCCTTCGCCGCCGGGGCCGATTACCCGTCGGCCATCCGCCTGGCCAACGTCGCCGGCGGCTTGGAAGTCGAGAAGATCGGCGTGGCGACCGTCACCCGCGAGGAGATCGTCAGCGACTTGTTGCACACGCCGTCGTTCGCGGACGCCAGCGCCGCCCTCGGCAAAGTCCGCACGCTGTCGCAAGTCGTCACCGAGTTGAACGCCCGCCGACTGGTCGGCCAGAAGATCGCCTTCACCAACGGCTGCTTCGACGTATTGCACGTCGGCCATGTCCAATACCTGATGGAAGCCCGGGCGCAGGCCGACTGCCTCGTCGTCGGCCTCAACAGCGACGCCAGCGTGCGCGGCCTGAAAGGCCCCGGCCGCCCGGTGAACCCGACCGAGGCCCGCGCCGCCGTGCTGGCCGGCTTGGCGGCCGTCGATCAGGTGGTGGTCTTCGACCAGGAAACGCCCCTCGAATTGATCGAAGCCGTCCGGCCGGACGTGCTGGTGAAGGGCGCCGACTACCGCAAGGACCAAGTCATCGGCGGCGAACTCGTGGAGAGCTACGGCGGCCGGGTGCATCTCGCCGGCCTGCGGGAAGGGTTTTCCACGAGCAAACTGATCCAACAAATGAAAGTGGCTTAACGGAGAAGACTCACCACAAAGGCACGGAGATCACACAAAGATTCACAGAGAGTCGCCGAAAGGACCGGCAAAATCAAGAATTTGTCTTCTCTGTGAAACTTGGTGTTCGCTTCGTGCCTTTGTGGTGAGTGCCTTTAATTGAACCCTATGCGGAATATCGCTCTCTTCCTGCCGAACTGGATCGGCGACGTGGTGATGGCCACGCCGGCGGTCCGGGCCGTGCGCGAGCGGTTCCCGCAGGCGAACCTGTTCGCCGTGTGCAAGCCCTACGTCGCCGCCACGCTGGAGGGCAGCCCGTGGTTCGCGGGCACGATCCTTTACGACCGCAAGGGGCCGAAAGACCGGCGGGAAGTGGCCGTCATCAAGCAACTTCGCCGCGAGAACATGGACGCGGCGGTGTTGTTCACCAACTCGTTCCGGGCCGCGATGATCGCCGCGTTGGGCCGGTGCAAGCGGCGCGTCGGCTTCGTCCGCTACGGCCGCGGCTTTCTGCTGACAGACCGCCTCGCTTTCGCCCGCGACGACCACGGCAAGCCGAAGCCCTGCCCGGTGATGGACGACTACAACAAGCTCGCAGTCAAGCTCGGGACGGCCGCCCCCGGCCACCGCATGGAGTTGTTCACGACGGCCGCGGACGAAGACGCCGCCGACCGCGTATGGGCCGACTTGAAGTTGCGGCAACATCCCGAGGTGATCGGCCTGAACTCCAGCGGAGCCTTCGGGGCCGCGAAACTTTGGCCGACCGACTACTTCGCCAAGCTGGCCAAGAACCTCGCCGAGCGGCGCGGCGCGGCCGTGCTGGTGGTGTGCGGCCCCAACGAGCGAGACACGGCCAAGGCCATTGTCGCCGGGGCCGACCATCCCAACGTGTTCTCCCTCGCGGATCGCCCCGTGTCCATCGGCCTCACGAAAGCGTGCATCCGACGACTCGATGCGTTCGTCACCACCGACAGCGGCCCGCGCCACTTCGCCGCCGCGTTCGACCGCCCCGTGGTGACGCTGTTCGGCCCGACGCACATCGAGTGGACCGAGACCTACTTCGACAAGGCGATCAACCTCCAGAAGAAAGTCCCGTGCGGCCCGTGCCAGTTGCGCGTCTGCCCGCTCGACCACCGTTGCATGACCGACCTCACCGTGGCCGAGGTGCAAGCCGCCGCCGAAGACTTGCTCACCCGATCCGAAGCCGGGAGGGTTCGCCTTGTCGGCTAAACTTGTCGCGGCCCCAACGGGCCGGCTCACCATCAATCCCGACGCTCAAGAACTCTTCGCCCTGCACGGCCTCGCCGTGGCGAGAGACGTGCTGAACCTCCCCGGCGTCGTCGTCAACGGCCACGTCGGCCGCAACGTCTCCCGCGTGCAACTGGGGAACGTGACCGCTTATCTGAAGCGCGAGCACCGCGTCCCGTTCCGAACCCGCTGGAAGAACGTCCTCGCCGGCTTCGGCTTCGTCTCCCTGAGCGAGCGCGAGGCGGTGGTGTTGAAATTTCTCGGGGAGCGCGGCTTGTGCGGGCCGGAGTGGCTGGCGTATGGCGAGTGTGAGGGGGAGGCGTTTTTGCTGGTGCGGGGCGTTGATCGGTCCCCCCTCTCCGCCGCGGAGAGGGGGTTAGGGGGTGAGGTTGTCTTCGCGGCTAGCCCGTTCCAAAGGCAACCTTACCCCCCGGCCCCCTCTCCGCGGCGGAGAGGGGGAGCAAGAGAGGTGGCCCGCGCCGTCGCCCGCCTCCACGCCGCCGGCGTCCACCAACCGGACCTCTTCTTCAAGCACGTCCTCACGGACGCGGCCGGCAAAATCACCATCCTCGACTGGCAGCAAGCCCGGCTTGCGAAAGTGACGACCGCGAAACAGCGGGCGCGTTCGCTCGCAGCCCTCTGCGCCACGACACCGGACGACATCGGCCGCACCGAGCGGCTTCGCTTCTTGAAGACTTATCTCACAGCCTTTGGTCAACGGGACTGGAAACCTTTCGCCCGCCAAATTCTCGCGCTGGCCGCCGACCTGCGCAAGCGCCCCGGCATCCGCCGGCAACTCGGCCAAGCGGAGGTCGCGCAGCCGCTGGTCCGCATTCACGGCGAGACGGTCTGTGCGATTCCCGCCGTTGCGGACGACTTGCGAAGTGAGGCCGTCATCCGGCAACTGCACGACGCAACACGTTCCACGCCCCCGGCCATGCTGCCCGCCGGGACGCACTGGACGGCGAGGGCGTATTCCCGGATTTTGGCCTCCGTGCGCGGCCGCCGGTGGCGGTCGCCGGAACTGAAACTCGCCCGGCTCGTCATGCACTTGGAACGCTACGGCATTCCGGCCCCGCGCATCGTCGCCTACGGGCAGACGCCGATTAGTGCATTCGTCGCCTACGGACAATCACCCGCTGGCGACGCGATGCCACTTCCCGAATTGGTGCGGAAACTCCACGCCTCCGGCGTCGTCTTGCGGGAACTGCCCGCGTCGGCGACCCCCTTCGCCGTCGCGGACGGGATGGCCGTCATCCGCGACCCGGCTTGTTTCCAATTGGCGAAGAGGCCGACCGCCAAGCAACGCGCGCGGGCCGCCGGATGAGTGACCCCCGCGACGAACTTGGCACGCTGTCTTCCCGGCGCGCGGTCGGCTACCAGAAGATACGCCAGACCGCGGACTGGGCCGATTTCGTTGGCCGGGACTGGGTGAAGACCATCATGGATGTGGAGGTCAAGGACCGCTTCCACGCCAAGCAGGGCCGGTCCATCGGCCGATGGACGCTGACCGCCCCGGACGGCCGCACGCTCGTCGTCTACCTCAAACGGCACTACGAATTGCCGGCAAAACACGGCCGCCAAGCGATCAGCGACCCCGAAACGACCCACTCGCCGGGGTTGGAAGAGTACGAGCACTTGCAGTGGGCCGCCGCCCACGGCATTCTGGTCCCGCGGGCCGTCGCCGCCGGGGAGTTTCTGCTGCCGGGCGGGAAGTTGCAAAGCTTCATCGCCCTCGAAGAGCTGACGGGCCAGCTCCCGCTGCACGAAGCCGTCCCGCTGGCCGCCGGGCGTTTGCCGGCCGCCGACTTCCAACGCTGGAAGGACGCCCTCTCCGAAGAACTGGTGCGGCTGTCCCACGAGTTTCACAGCCGCGGCGTCTACCACCGCGACTGGTACTTCTGCCACTTCTACATTGACGCGGCCGACACCAAGCGCGTGCCGGCCGCGTGGCGGGGCCGCGTGACGGTGATCGACTTGCACCGCATGGTTCACCAGGGCATCGGCGGCTTGCGCACGCGGGCGAAAGACCTCGCCCAACTGCTCTACTCGTCCGACGTGCCCGGCGTCACCGACGACGACCGCCGGAAGTTTTGGCAGGCGTACCGCAAGCGCGTGTGGTTCCCGAGTCTCTTGGGGTGGCTGGTGCGCATGAAGTGGAAACTGTACCGCCGGCACAACGCGCCGAAGGGGTGAGGGCCGGTCCGCCAAATCAGACCCCCCCCCGGCCCCCCCTTGCCAAGGGGGGGAGGAAATCCGGCCGCCGCGAATTTGCCAAAGCAACACGCGGTGACCGGCCGTGTCTTCTCCCCCCCTTGGCAAGGGGGGGCTGGGGGGGTCTGTTCGACTTCCCCATCGTGCGAATCTCCCCGAGGGTCTCCATGCGCGTCGGCCTGTGTTACGAGAGCGTCATCCCGGCCCGTGGGGGGTGCGAACACTACATCACCGACCTGTCGCGGCGATTGTCGCGGGACGGGCACGAAGTCCACTTATTCGCCTGCCGGTGGGACGCCGCCGCGTTGCCGGCCGACACCGTTTACCATCAACTGCCGGCGCCGGGCGGGGCGCGGTTCCTGCGGCCGTGGCGGTTCGGCCGGGCGTGCCTGGGGGCTTTGGCCGAGAATCCGGTGGACGTGTCCGTCGGCTTCGACAAGACGTGGGGCCAGGACGTGCTGTACCCGCAGGGCGGCTTGCACTCGGCCTCGCGCGACCACAATTTGAACAAGAGTCCGTCGGGCCTGTCGCGCCTGCTGACGCGCGCCGTGCGGGTCTTCGACCCGACGACGTATTCCTTCGCCAAGCTCGAACGCATGCTTTATTTGGACGAGGATGACCCGCCGACGATCCTCGTCAACAGCCAGATGGTGCAACGGCACTTCCAACACTACCTCGGCCTCGGCCCCGACCGCGTGCGCGTGCTGTACAGCGCCATCGACCCGGACCGCTTCGCCGCCGATGACCGCGACGCCCGGCGGGCCAAGGAGCGGTTGGCGTGGAACGTCCGCGCGAACGTCCCGGTCGGCCTATTCGTCGCCATGAACTATCGCCTCAAGGGACTGTCGCCGCTGCTGCATTCGTTGAAGCACATTCCGGCCGGCGTGGCGTTCAAACTCGTCGTGGTCGGGAACGCGAAATATCAGAAGTACGGGCGGTTGGCCGCGTCGCTCGGCGTGCGCGATCGCGTGATCTTCCTGGGCTTCCGGGCCGACCCGAAGGAAGCTTATTTCGCCTCCGACTTCCTGATCCACCCGACGTTTTACGACCCCGGCTCGCTGGTCGCCTTGGAGGCGTTGGCCTGCGGCCTGCCCGTGGTGACGACGCGCTTCAACGGCAACAGCGAATTACTGACGCCCGGCGAGACCGGCCTCGTGATCGACGACCCGCACGATCACCAAGCCCTCGGGAAGGCCATCGCCGAGATGGCGGACGCGGCGAAATTGCCGGCCCGAAAAGTTGCCGCCCTGGCCGCCGGCCGGCGCTGGACGTTCGACGACCACTACCGGGCGTTGCTCGCCGTTCTCGAAGAAGTGGCGGCGAAGAACCGTCGAGCGGACGGCGTTCCGTAAAATTCCATTCGACGCCTCACGCCCAGTTCACCACCCATGACACTCGCCCTCCTCGCCTTGGCCGCCGCGTACCTCGTCGGCTCGGTCCCGTTCGGCTACCTGGTCGCCCGCGCCCGCGGCGTGGACATCTTCACGGCCGGCAGCGGCAACATCGGGGCCACGAACGTCGGCCGCGTCCTGGGCCGCAAGCTCGGCGGGCTGGTGTTCGCCCTCGACTTCCTCAAGGGGGCCGTGCCCGTGTTCGTCGCCGGGCTGTTGCCGGCGGACGCGCAAGACGCCTTCGGCTTGCCGGACCTGTTGCGCGTCGGCTGCGCGGCGATGGCTTTCCTCGGGCACATGTTCCCGGTGTTCCTGCGCTTCCGCGGCGGCAAGGGCGTCGCCACCGGGTCCGGGGCCGTGTTCGTCCTCGCGCCGGGGCCGGTCGCCGTCACCATGCTGGCGTGGTTGGCGCTGGTGTCGGCCACGCGGTTGGTGTCGCTCGGGTCGATCATGGCGGTGCTCGTTTTCTGCGGCATCCGGTTGGTGTCCGTGGCCGACCCGTTCGGCCGCGACCACGTGGCCGTCACGGTGTTCGGCCTGGTCGGCTCCGCGTTGGTGATCGTCAAGCACCGGGCGAACGTCCGGCGCCTGCTGGCCGGGACGGAAAACCGCTTGGGGGAAAAACCGATGTGGGGAACGATGGCCCGCGTGATTCACGCCCTCGCCGTCGGCCTGTGGGCCGGCGGGGCCGTGATGTTCAACTTCGTCGCCGCCCCGACGATCAACAACTCGTTCAAGGACGTGGTGGCGACATCGCCGAACGACCGCACCGCCGGCCTCGACATTGCCGCCGGCGCCACTGAGGAACAAAAGAAAGACTTGGCCAGCGCGCTGTTCGGGGCGGCCGTCGGCCCGATCTTCCCGCTGTTCTTCGCCCTGCAAGGCGTGTGCGCTGTGCTGGCCCTGTTCACGGCGTTCGGCTGGCGCCGACTCGGCCGCGTCCATCGAGTGCGCTTCATCGTGCTGCTGATCGCCGGGCTGACCATCGCCGCCGCGTGGCCGATTTCGCTGAAGGTGTCCGCCCTGCGCGTCGAGCGGTTGGCCGACCCGGCGTTGCGGGCCGACTTCACGGCGTGGCACTTGGTGAGCTTGGCCCTGAGCGCGGTGACGGCGCTGTTGGCGCTCACGGCGCTGGGGATGGCGGGGAATTTGCCGGCGAAGGAGGCCGGGCATGAATCAGGGCAATGACCGGTCGGCCAAGTACCTCATCGAGCGGCACGGCGACGCCATCATGAAGTTGGCCGCCCTCCCGCCGTTCACGGCGTGGCGCGCCGTCGCCAACGAACAGGTGGCCCCGCGCCGCACGCCGGACGGCTTGCTGGAAGTCCAATTCGCCGACCACCCGCGGCCCACGCCGGTCGTCATCGAAGTCGAGAGCCGGTCGTCCGCGGACAACGCCCGGCAAATGGCCGAGGCCCTGTCGCTCGTGTTCCTCACCCACGGCGTGTGGCCGGACGGCATTTTGCTGGTGCTCGACGGCCCGCGGGAGCCGGCGCCGGACGAAACGGTGACGCTCACCGCGGCCGGGGGAACATCCGGGGCGGCGATCCGCTGGCGGACGGTCCGCGTCTGGCAATTACAGGCCGACGACGTGTTCGCCGCCAACGATGTCGGATTGCTGCCCTTGGTCCCGCTAACGCAAAGCACGTTGCCGTCGGCTGATTTGATGGCACGGTGCCGGGCCGAGATCGACCGGTGGGCGAAGCCGGAGGAACGGGACGAGTTGCTGATCGTGACCCGCATCTTGGCCGGGTTTCGTTACAATGACAGAGCGATTTTGGACATTCTGCTTGGAGGCCGCATGCTCACCGAATCACCCGAGTTTGTTCGTTGGCGGACGGAGTTCAAAGCCGAGGGATTGATCGAGGGAGAAGTGCTGGGCAAGGCCAAGGGCAAAGCTGAGGCCGCCCACGAACTCATCCAAGACACGTTGCAAACCCGGTTCGGGAGCGTTCCGGCTGACTTGGCCAACGCTTTGGCGGCGGAGGTGGATTTAGACCGCCTTCGACGTTTGAACCGCGTCGCGGTGACGTGCCCGGACGTGTCGGCATTTATCGCCGCCCTCCACGCCGACGCCCCCTGAGTCACAGCAAGTCCGCCACGCTGTTCAGAATCCGCGTCGGCCGGTACGGGTAGCGTTCCACTTCATCGCGCTGGGTGACGCCGCTCAACACCAATACCGTTTCCATGCCGGCTTCCATGCCGGCGATCACGTCGGTGTCCATGCGGTCGCCGACCATGATGGTGTTTTCCGAGTGCTCGCCCAGGGCGTTCAGGGCGCTGCGCATCATGAGCGGGTTAGGCTTTCCCACGAAGTACGGCCGGCGGCCGCTGGCGCGCTCGATCAGGGCGGCGGCGGCGCCGCACGCCGGGATGAGGCCGGTCTCGGACGGCCCCGTGGCGTCCGGGTTGGTGGCGATGAATCTAGCCCCGGCGACGATCAACCGGATCGCCTGCGTGATCTGGTCGAACGAGAACGAGTGCGTCTCCCCCAGCACGACGTACTCGGGCGCCTTGTTCGTCAGCGTGTAGCCGACGGCGTGCAGGGCGTGCGTCAGGCCGCTCTCGCCGATGACGTAGGCGGTGCCGTTGGGCCGCTGCATCGAGAGGAAGCGGGCCGTCGCCATCGCGGACGTGTACAGATTCTCCTCGGGGATGTGCATGCCCTCGGAGGCCAGCCGGTGCGACAGGTCGCGCGGCGTGTACATGGGGTTGTTGGTGATGACGCGGAACGGGATGCCGGCGGCGAGCAGCTTGGTGACGAACTCCGGGGCGCCGGGGATCGGCCGGCGGCCGTGGACCAGCACCCCGTCCATGTCGAGCAGATAGGCCTTCGACGGCGTTCCCATGACTCCCCTTCGCTGGAAAATAATCGGCGACGGGACTAGTGTAGCGAACGCCCCCCGAACCGACGGAGACCTTCAACGGCGGCATCGCCGGCGGGCTGGCGGCCGGCGTGATCGTCGCCCTCGTCGCCACCTTCCAGAAGCCGAAACGCTGCCCCGAGTGCGACGAGCCGCTGCCGAAAACCCGTAAGCCGAAGAACCGCCGGCAAAGGCTCTGGGGCGGCTGGACCTGCGCGAACTGCGGCTGCGAGATCGACCGCAAGGGAAAAAGGATTGAAGAGTGATTTTCAGGCGGGCCGCGCCCCCCAATTGTGAAGGTCTGCCAACCTGCCTGCCATTGCGCGCGACCGATTTGGCGAAAGCATGGCAATCCAGTCGGTTCGGACTGGCGTGTGAGAAGTGGGTGGACTATCCGGTTGTAATGGCGCCCGGCGGGCACGCGGTCTTGGGCGAATGACTCAAACCACATGGCCGGCGGCGGGGTTGGAGTCCCGCCTTTAGGCGGTCTTGGCCCTGACACCCTAGGGCGGCCGGCGACCCGAGTCTTCGAGGGTTCGCCAACGGTGGCGAACGGCCGTCACCTGGGTAAGCCGCGACGCGGAGGCTTTGCGGAGCGGAGCGCGTCCCCCGGCCGTCACCGATGTCCGACGGCCGCGGAAACGGGTGACAGTCGCGGGACGCGCTCCGCTCCGCAACGCCTCCGCGTCGCGGCTTGCGTGGGGGAGAGTCGTCCCCCACGGAGGCAAACCCTCGAAGACTCGGGTCGCCGGCCCCCCTTGGGTGTCAGGGACAAGACCGCCTAAAACAGTAGTTCCACTGCATTACGCCTTGTTTTCACGGGGTTTTTGAGGGGCGGCGGCCGGCCTCTTGCGCGATGCCGGCCAGGTCGGTCGCCGCCCGCGCGCCCGTCGGCGTCGGCGCACGCCTCGATGACCAGCAGGGCGGCGGGGTGTTCGGCGAACAGCTCCTCGAAGGCCCCGCCGTCCGTGTCGATGGTGCGGAAGACCGCCTCGCGGGATGAGCGGCGATAAAGGCAGACGACACACTTGAACCGGCCCAAGTCAATGGCCATAATCAGATCAGACATCGCAAGCCCCTTGTGTAGAGAGTGTGTGGGCGGTCACTTTTGACTGTAACCACTTCCCGACGGCTTGCATGGATTCTTTCGGCCTCCCCGACACGAGGGCGCCCGGCCCGCCGAGATCGGCCCCCGACCGCCCTGCCCCGTGCGGTGACCGCGCCACAGGGCGTGCCGTTGGGGCTGGTGTGGCGGGCGGGGTCCGCAGGCCGCGATCCGATGGCGGGCGCGGCACAGTCCACACGCGGCCGGACCGGCCGTGGTCGGGCCGCTGGGGCACGCGAGACGGGCCGAACGCCGTATCCCGTCACCGGTCAACGCCGTACCGTAAAACCGGCAAATGCTGTGGTGACTGCGGCCCGCCGTAACGGGTCCTTGTTGGAGGGAGACCGGCATGTCTGCAGAACTACTGAATCAACTTACATCTCGCGAAGCAACCACTCGCGGGCGGGCCGCCAGGGTAATTGCCGCCGCCAACGATCCCCATAATCTCCCCGGACTTGCCCGATTGCTGCTGCACGCCGATGAGTACGTCCGTGTGGCAACGGGCAACGCCCTGACAGGGATGGCCAAGGCGGACCTGACCGCATTCGTCGCCGTGCTCGAGTCGGCATCTGGCGAGCAAGTCGCGGATGGCCTCTTGACGCTCTTCCGTAAGGTTGCGGGAGTCTCCGCGTTCCTTGAAGCAGCAGGAACGACGCGAGTCATCAAGACGTTGCTCGCGATGCTGGAACACGAGAAGACAATTCGCCGCAAGGATGCAGCCGACGCATTGGCTGCATTAGGTTGGAAGGCAGAAACGCCCGATGACCGTGCCCGGTACGCCGTTGCGAAAGGAGATTGGCACATTGCGGTGAAAGAAGGGGCCGCGGCGGTTGCCCCCTTGATCGTCGCGTTCCGGAGTACCGATGCGAATCGGGAGGGTGTCCTGAGCTCCCTCTGGTCCATACCGGCGGGGTGGGATCCCGCCGCACTCGGGCCGGTCCTGCGGCTCGCGACCGATCGTGAGGTATCTACTGCGGCCGAACGGGGTCGGATCAAAGGTGCTTTCCCGGATACCCTCCCCGACACCCTTGAAGCCCTTTTTTCCGACCCTGACCCGAAGTTTCGCGCTAAGGTAGTGGTGCTGCTCGTTCTTCTCTTGAGACTAAAGCGGTATAGTCGGGTGGCTTCAATCTTGTTCCAAGCGCTCCGTGACGACGCCGCAATCGTGTGGAAGCCTGCTGGGGCGGCGCTGACGGGCCAAGGGGCGTTGGACGAATTCGGCACTCTGTCAGAAGGGCCGGGCTTCGTCCGCATCGCCCTTCGGTTGCAGTCCTATTCCACCCAGTTTTCGACGGACCACATCGGGGAGTTGATCGCGGCCCTCGCCGAGCCAGAGCCTGAAATCCGGGTAACCGCCGCCCATGCACTCGGCAAGCTAAAGGCCGCCAAGGCCGTTGGGCCACTCATTGCCCGCCTCGGCGATCCAAGAGAGTGGTTCACCGTCCCCTGGGCGGCAGCCGACGCCCTAGGGATGATCGGGTCGCGGGACGCGGTTCCTCCATTGATCGCGGCCCTGCAATCTCGATGCAAACATCTCGCCCAGCGGGCCGCCCGCGCGCTCGATCAAATCGGCGATCCCCAGGCTATCCAACCGCTCTCCCGGTCGCTCGGGAACGCCGAACACGAAGTCCGTGAGGCCGCCGCCCGAAGCCTCGGGGTGTTCGGCCTTCCTGAGGCCATCGCCCCGCTGATTGCTGCACTCGACGACCCTCATGGCTCGGTCAATCGGGCAGCCAGGGACGCGCTGACGAAGATCCTCGAACTTTCGGCTGCAAGGATCCTCAAGCTTAATCTATTGGCTCTCTCTCAACTGCCTCACCACGAGCGCACTGAATTCGATGACCGTAGTGAGGATGAGGCAGCAGCATGGGGTGGGGGTGGTCGTATCGTCGGCGTCAACGTCGAAAAGCTGAAGGAACTGGCTCTCCGGGAGATCGCTCGCAGGAAATCAACCGCCGATCTGCCACGCCCAACATTGATGGAAACGCCCGACAGGATCCAGTTGCAGTGTACGTGCGGAGCGACCTACAAGGTCAGAACTGAATACCGTGGCCGAAAAACCAAATGTCCGAAGTGCGGCAAACATCTGGTAGTTCCATAACGAGGTGAGTCGTCATGGACCTTCGGTCCACCCAAAAGACTTTATGCGGAATAACAGCCTGGCGACTGTAACCTATTGTCATGAAATGAGTTACGTCAATTACGAGCTTCTGATGCAAGTGCCGTACCACCATTGAGTTACAGCTAAATGGCTCTTATTCCTCATAAAGTCTAAAGAGCATAGAACGGCAAGTAAACTGGGTTTCATCCTTCTCGCTCGGGCGCCCCCGGCTGCTGAGCGTGGGCGATGGTGCGGTAGGAGAAAAAAAGGGGACGCAGCGACGCAACGGACGCAGCTCGTTTCGGACGCCGTAAAGTGCGGCCACCGAACAGTCTTATGCCCCATCCGACTTGAATAAAACGTAGCGATTCCGGGTCCGTCATTTTTATCGACGAATGTTGATTCGTTTATTCAACCTGTCCGAGCCGGTCGGCTTACTCACACGCGCAGCGCCGGGATGGTTCGAGCAACAGT
>JAYTTY010000623.1:0-12909 GCA_043744795.1 Zavarzinella sp.
CAAGCCGGATCAACGAGTGTTGATTTGTTCACCAAGCCAAAAAACTGGCTCCGGCAACGGGGACAATGCGCCCTGAAAAGTGCGAAAGACTAGTCGGACTGGATCGCTTGTCGCGGAATGACCGCCTCGCCGTCGTGCAAGCCCTGTGGGACAGCATCGCCGCGGAGACGCCGCCGTCGTTGCTCTCGGACGCCCAACGTACGGAACTCGAACGCCGCGCCGACGACGACGACGCGAATCCGGACGACGTCATCCCGTGGGAACAAGTCCGGGCCGAGACGGCGGCCAAGTGGGGCATCTGATGCTTCCCGTCGTCGTCCGCCGGGCCGCCCAAGCCGAGTACGACGCGGCTGTCGGATGGTACGTCGTCCGCGACGCCGGATTGGCCGCCAGCTTCGCCGCTGAAGTGCAATCCGTGTTCGACACAATCGCCGCCCGCCCGCAGCGTTGCCCGGTCGTCGTCCGGGACATTCGGGAAGGGCCGCTGTCCCGATTTCCGTACTGCGTGTATTACCGCGTCCGGGCGGACCGAATCATTGTGATCGGGGTGTATCACCACTCCCGCGACCCGGCCGGCTGGCAGTCCCGCTCGTAAAAATCACACTCTCGCCACCACTTCCAAATAAATCAACGCCCGTCCGTTGCCGCGACCGGCGGGCGCAATATCGTAGAGTTTTCCCGAACAGACCGACATGAGGCGACGACCGCCCCAACGGTAGGGTGGGTCGAGAGTCAGGCAATGCAAAGCGAACGTATCCGCATCCGCATGGAAGGCTATGACCACGAGAGCCTGGACCGCACGGCCCTGGAAATCGTGGACACCGCCAAGCGCACCGGGGCCGAAGTCCACGGGCCGATCCCGCTGCCGACGCGCATCGAGCGGTACACCGTCCTCCGCAGCCCGCACATCGACCGCAAGTCGCGCGAGCAGTTCGAGATCCGGACGCACAAGCGCCTCATTGACATCCTCCAGCCGACGGTGAAGACGATCGAGGCCCTCAACAAGGGCCTCAGCCTCCCGCCGGGCGTGGACATCAAAATTAAGGTGATGGCCCCCGGCGCTTGATCGGCCGGCCTCGGCGCAGTAAACAAATTTGTTCACGGAATAACTGGGGCCGCCGCGTTCCCGCCACCGGACGACGCGACGGCTTTCTTGATGGGTAAGGACCGCAAGCGATGGCTTCCCCGCACACCGAAACCGTTACCGGCACCTTCAACGTGCCCGTCTTCAACCGCCTGGGCGCCGAAGTCGGCACGGTGGCCGTCAACGCCGACGACCTCGGCGGCAAGATCAGCCCCGGCCTCCTCCACGAAGCCGTCCTGATGTACCAGGCCAACCAGCGGGCCGGGACGCACCACACGCTCCGCCGCGGCGAAGTGGCCGGCAGCACCAAGAAGATTTTCCGCCAGAAGGGCACCGGGAACGCCCGGGCCGGCACCAAGCGGACCAACAAGCGCCGCGGCGGCGGGACGGCCAAAGGCCCGAAGCCGCGCGACTACTCGTACAGCCTCCCCAAGAAGGCTTTGCAGGCCGCCACCAAGATGGCCCTGCTCGCCAAGATCCGCGACAACCAAGCCGTGATCGTGGACGACTTCGGCCTCACCGCCGTCAAGACGAAGGACATGGCCGGCATCTTGGTCGCCCTCAAGGTCCGCAACGTCGAGAAGCCCGCCAAGCCGGCCGCCGAGGGCGAGACGGCCAAGAAGCCGAAGAAGGTCCACCTGACCTGCCTCATCAGCACCGCGACGAACGACAACGTCGTCTACAAGTCGGCCCGCAACTTGGCCGGCGTGACCGTGATGCCGGCCCGCGAGTTGAACGCCTACGAACTCCTGCGGCCGAAGAAGTTGGTGCTGACCAAGGCCGCCCTCGAAAGCCTGACGAAGCCGAAGAAGAGCTAACCACCGAACACGCCCGCGGGCCGCCCGCCGACTTATTGGATAGAGTGTCATGCAATCACGACCGCGTCCCGTAAAGTACCGCCGCAAGAACAAACTGCGGTTTATCGACAAGCCGGGCGAACCGGGCTTCGTCCTGCGCCCGCACCAAGTGATCCTGCGGCCCTTGGTGACGGAAAAGGGGACGCACCAGAGCAACCGCTACAACGCCTATGCGTTCCAAGTGCACTCGGACGCCACCAAGCCGGAAATCCAGGCGGCGATCCAAGAGATGTTCAACGTCCGCGTCGACCACGTGACGACGCAGATCCGGCACGGCAAGTCCCGCCGGTTCCGCACCAAGATCGGCCGCACGCCGGACTGGAAGAAGGCCATCGTGACGCTCAACGAGAACGACAAGATCGACTTCTTCTAACGGACGGCGGAGGCGGCGGGCCACGACCAGTACACAGCTTTCGGGTGAGACGACATGGGGATTCGACAATACAAGCCGACGTCGGCGGGCCGCCGGGCCGGGTCGGTCAGCGACTTCGCGGAATGCACGACGCCGCGCAAGAACAAGCCGGAAAAGTCGCTGCTCGTCCGCCGCAAGAAGAAGGGCGGCCGGAACAACCAAGGGATCGTCACCGTCCGCTTCCGGGGTGGCGGACACAAGCAGATGTTGCGCTTGGTGGACTTCAAGCGGAACAAGAAGGACGGCATGCTTGCCACGGTCATCAGCGTCGAGTACGACCCGAGCCGGACGGCCCGCGTCGCGCTGATCGAGTACGCGGACAAGGAAAAGTCGTACATCCTCGCCCCGCAAGGGCTGATGGCCGGGGATGTCCTCGGGTCCGGGCCGGACGCGGAACCGCGGGTCGGCAACTGCCTGCCCCTCGGCCGCATCCCGCTGGGGCTGTACATCCACAACCTCGAATTGCAACCCGGCCGCGGCGGCCAAATCTGCCGCAGCGCCGGGTGCAGCGCGACGCTGACGAACCGCGAGGGGGACTGGGCGCAGGTCACGCTGCCGAGCGGCGAAATCCGCCGGGTGCCGATCTCCTGCCGGGCCAGCATCGGGCAGATGTCTAACCCCGACCACATGAACATCTCGATCGGCAAGGCCGGCCGCAACCGCTGGAAGGGCCGCAAGCCCCACCAGCGCGGCACGTCCCAGAACCCGGTCGACCACCCGTTGGGCGGCGGCGAAGGCCGGTCCAAGGGCGGCCGTCACCCCTGTTCGCCGACGGGCGTCCCCGCCAAGGGGGGCAAGACCCGCCAGAAGCGGAAGCCGTCCAACAAGGCGATCATGCGGCGCCGGAAGCCGGGCACGCACCAGAAGTAACACGGTTGATCCGAGGGCGGCTCCCGGGGCCGCCGGCGAGACGAACGGGGGCCGGTTGGCTCAAGGCCAAGTCCCCCGTTCGTCTCGTTTTTGCCTTGCAAACGCGAATTTTGACGGCCGCGCCCTAGCCGCGGCCCGAGCGGACCGTACATTATTCGGTCTGCGATTTTGTGGAACACCAGCGAAGGAAGACGGCAATGAGCCGTTCGTCAAAAAAAGGTCCCTATGTGGACCCAAAGGTGCAGAAGAAGGTCGACAAGACCCTCTCCACCACCGCCCGCGAACCCATTAAGACGTGGGCGCGTGACTGCACGATCACCCCGGAATTCGTCGGCCTGACCTTCCTCGTCCACAACGGCAAGCTGCACCTCAAGGTGTACGTGACCGAAGACATGGTCGGCCACAAGCTCGGCGAGTTCTCCCCCACGCGGACGTTCAAGGGGCACAGCGGCGGCAAGAAGGCGGCGGCCCCGGCGGGCAAGTGACGCGGCGGGATTCAAGGTCATCAGGCGGGCGAGACGGTCATGGAATACAAGGCGATTCATCGGTACGGGGACGTGTCGGCCCGCAAGGTCCGGCCCTTCGCCGCGGTCATCCGCGGCAAGGCCGCCGACGAGGCCTTGGAAGTCCTCCGCTTCCTCCCCAACCGCGGGGCGCGGCTGGTCGAGGCAGTGCTGAAGAGCGCCATCGGCAACGCCGGCGACCGCGGCGAGCGTGACCCGGAAGAACTGATCGTGACCGAGTCCCGCGTGGACGACGGCCCGATGTTCAAGCGGATCATGCCGCGGGCTAGGGGGACGGCCTACTCCATCCTCCGCCGCATGTGCCACGTCCACGTAAGCATCGGCCAAGCCGCGGAAAAAACGAAGCCGGCCGGCAAGAAGGCGACGTTGGTTCAGCCGACCGCCCCGGCGGCCCCGGCCCCCGCGACGATTGAGCAGCCGGCGACGGCCTGACCCGAGACACAAAGACGACATTGCCTGGAGAGTGGCACGATGGGCCAGAAAATCCGACCGACGGGCTTCCGCACCGGCATCATGATCGGCTGGGGGAGCAGTTGGTACGCGAACAAGCGGGACTTCTCGGAACTCCTGGTCGAGGACCAGACGATCCGCAAGTTCATCTTGAAGCTGCTCAAGAAAAAGCGGCCCCAGATCGCCAAGATCCAGATCGAGCGGACGCGCGAGAAGGTCATCGTCTCCGTCCACTCCGCGAAGGTCGGCGTGATCATCGGCAAGAAGGGCGCGGACATCGACAAGCTGACGCAGCTCTTGCAGAACCTCACCCGCCGGGTGATCGAAGTCAAGACGGTGGAAGTCGGCCGTCCGGAAACGGACCCCCAGGTGATCGCCGGCGAAATCGCCGAGCAACTGGAGAAGCGGTCCAGCTTCCGCCGGACGATGAAGCAGGCCACCGAAAAGGCGATGGGCGCCGGGGCCAAGGGCATCAAGCTGCAACTGTCCGGCCGGCTGGGCGGGGCGGAAATGGCCCGGTGCGAGAAGTCGATGTCGGGGAGCGTGCCGCTCTCCACGCTGCGGGCGCGGGTGGACTACGGCTTCGTCGAAGCCACCACCCCCCAAGGCAACATCGGCATCAAGGTGTGGATCAACAACGGGGACTACCTGACCGAGGAAGTCCCCAACGCCGACCAAGGCGCCGCGGGCCGGCGCCGGCGGCGGCCCCCGCAACGGCGGGACGGCGACGGCGGCGGGCGCAACTAAGCGGCGGGTACTTTTGCTGACTTTGTGAGGAGGCGGTCCCATGCCGCAGATGCCGAAAAGAGTGAAGTTTCGCAAGGTGCAGCGCGGCCGCGTCCGCGGCGTCGCCTGCCGCGGGAACACCGTCAGCTTCGGGGAATTCGGGCTGCAAGTGCTGGAGGGCGGCTGGCTGTCCGCCGAGGCGCTCGAGGCCGGCCGCGTGACCGTGGCCCAGTACATGCGCGGCGAAGGCCGCCTGTACATCCGCGTCTTCCCGCACAAGTCGATCACGTCCATCCCGGCCGAGACCCGGATGGGCAAGGGCAAGGGCGAGCCGGAGTACTGGGCCGCCGTGATCAAGGAAGGCATGATCCTGTTCGAGGTCGGCGGGATGCCCGAGCAATCGGCCCGCGAGTGCCTCGCCCGGGTCGCGTACAAAATGCCGTTCCGCTGCCGCTTCGTGAAGCGGCAGACGGACTGACCGGGCGGCGAGACGTTAAAAAAGTTGGACCCGCGCGGGCGTTTCGCCCGCGCCGACGTTGAACGGGAACCGAACGATGGCCAAGCAACCCCAAGCCGCGGAATACCGGCAGATGACCGAAGAGCAGCTCGGGATGACGCTCCGGGACATCGAGCGAGACCTGTTCAAGCTCCGGTTCCAGTCCGCCACGGACCGGCTGGAAACGCCGAGCGAGATGCTCAAGGCCAAGCGGGCCATCGCCCGCATCAAAACCGTGCAGCGGCAGCGCGAAATCGCCGCCGCCCCCAAGGCCGAAGCCACACCCACCCCCGCGGCGGTGGCCGCCCCCAAGACGCAAGCTGACAAGAAGGCGTAAGACATGGCCGACACGACCACCACCACCCCGGCCGACAAGGCCGCCCCCGCCGCCCGCCAGCGGACGCTCACCGGCGTGGTGACGCGCGACAGCAACGCCAAGACCCGCCGCGTGGACGTGCAGCGGCTGGTGAAGCACCCGCGGTACGGCAAGTACCTCAAAGAGCGGACGATTTGCTACGTCCACGACGAAGCGAACGAGTCCCACATCGGGGACGTGGTCGAGATCGCCGAGTTCCGCCCGCTCTCCAAGACGAAGCGGTGGATCCTCAAGACGGTCCTCCGCAAGGCCCCGGTCAAGGTGGCCGTGGCCGACGTGCCGAAGGTTTGACGAACAACCGTTCCCCGACGGAACCCGACTGACAAGACAAGGCACGGTGACCGATGATTCAGATGTACACGTATGTGGACGTGGCCGACAACACCGGGGCCAAGGAGTGCATGTGCATTAAGGTGCTGGGCGGGTCCCGGCGCCGGACGGCCGGCATCGGCGACGTGATCGTCGCCTCCGTCAAGAAGGCCCTCCCCGGAGGCGATGTCAAGCCCGGCGACGTGGTGAAGGGCGTGGTTGTCCGCACTAAGAAGGCCCTGCGGCGCGACGACGGCACCTACGTCAAGTTCGACAGCAACGCGATCGTGCTGATCGACAACGAAATGAATCCGCGCGGCACCCGGATTTTCGGGGCCGTCGCCCGTGAACTCCGCGAGAAGTTCAGTAAGATCCTCAGTCTCGCCGCCGAAGTGGTGTGACGCGACGTTGAATTTGTTCGGACGCAAGGCATTCGATGGCCCTGATTCGCCGGTCGGCATCGGCGGGTCGGAAGGGGCCGGGAGAACAGGACTCAGATGGCACGCTTGGCTGACAAATACACGAAAGAACTCGTGCCCGCCCTGGCCACGAAGTTCAACCGCAAGAACGTCCACAGCATCCCGAAGATCACGAAGATCGTCCTCAACATGGGCGTCGGCAAGGCCCTGCAAGACAAGAACCGGATGACCCAGGCCGCCGAGCAGCTCACGCTCATCGCCGGGCAGAAGTGCCAGATCACCAAGTCCCGCGTGGCCGTCTCCGGGTTCCGCCTGCGGGAAAACTCCGAAATCGGCTGCCGGGTGACGATGCGCGGCAAGCGGATGTACGAGTTCCTCGACCGCCTCGTCAACGTGGCCCTGCCCCGCATCCGCGACTTCCGCGGGATCAACCCGAAGTCCTTCGACGGGAACGGCAACTACTCGATGGGCGTCTCCGAGCAGTTGATCTTCCCGGAAGTTGACCCGGACAAGGTCAACTTCACGCAGGGGATGGACATCACCATCGTGACGAACACCCGGAACGACGAAGAAGCCCGCGAACTGCTGCGGCTCTTCGGCATGCCGTTCCGCGAGAGTTAAACCGCCAGCGTCCCCGCCGCGAACACCAGTCCGACGAGAAGAACCAGCGATGTCGACGAACGCCAAGGAAGCCCGCTTTAAGCGGGATCTGAAAAAGATCGACGCCCACAAGGAAGAGCTCCGCAAGCCGGAAGCCCAGCGGGACGCCGCCAAGATGCTGTTGCCGCGCGAGCGCATCCACATCAAGATGCGCTGCAAGATTTGCGGCCGCGGCCGGGCCGTATACCGCAAGTTCGGCATCTGCCGCATTTGCTTCCGGGACTTGGCCTCCAGCGGCTTGATCCCCGGCGTCCGCAAAGCCAGTTGGTGAGCCGCCCCCGTACCCGAAGAATTTCCCCCGACTTGAAGCGTTGAACCCGCCATGATGACCGACCCGATCGCCGACATGCTCACCCGCATCCGCAACGCGAACGCCATCGAGCGCGGGGCGGCCGACATCAAGGCCACGCACCTCAAGACGAGCATCGCCCGCGTCCTGAAGGAAGAGGGCTTCATCGCCGACTACCAAGTCGGCAAGGTAGAGAACGGGACCTTCGCCGAGGGCGGGCCGGCCGGGGAGCCGGGCAGCGTCCTGCGGGTGTTCCTCAAGTACGGGGCTGAGGGCGAGAAGGTGATCCGGCACATCAGCCGGTCCAGCCGCCCGGGCCGCCGGTACTACCGGGCCGCCAACCAACTCAAGAAGGTGCTGGACGGCCTCGGCATCTCGATCCTCAGCACGTCCAAGGGCGTGATGAGCAACCGGCAGGCGAAGCAGGCCGGCGTCGGCGGCGAAGTGCTGTGCGTCGTGTGGTGATTGTCCGTCGTGGCCGCTAGTCAGAATGAACGCCGGGCCATCCCGGAGGAACGCAGATCATGTCCCGTATCGGCAAGCAATTGATCCCCGTCCCCGCGGACGTGAAGGTGGACCTCACCGGGTCGCACATCGCGGTCCAGGGCAAGAAGGCCAAGCTGGACCTCGACTTCAACCCGACGATGATCGTCAAGTACGACCCGGCGGCCAAGGCCATCACCGTCGCCCGGCCGAACGACGAGCGCCAGAGCCGCGCCCTGCACGGCCTCACCCGCACGCTCATCAACAACATGGTCGTCGGCGTGACGACCGGGTTCGAGACGAAGCTGAAGATCGAGGGCCTCGGCTACCAGGCCCGCATGGACGGCAAGGCCGTCGTCCTCTCGGTCGGGTTCGCCAACCAGATCAAGCTCGCCCCGCCGGACGGGGTGGCGGTCGCGGTGACGGACAAGGAAGGGACGATGATCTCCGTGACCGGGGCCGACAAGCAGAAGGTCGGCCAGTTCGCCGCCGAGATCCGGGCGACCCGCAAGCCGGAGCCGTACAAGGGCAAGGGCATCCGCTACTCCGACGAAGTCATCCGGCGCAAGGAAGGCAAGTCCTTCGCCAGCGGCGGTTGATTTCCCCCGACATTATTCGGCGGCCGGGCCGCCCCGTAGGACTGATTCAATGGACGCACAGAAACTCAAGAAGAAGCGCCAGCTCCGCCGGTCCAGCCGGGTGCGGGCGAAGATCACCGGCACGGCCGACCGGCCCCGCCTCACGGTCTCCCGGTCCTCGAAGCACATTTACGTGCAGTTGATCGACGACATGAAGGGCGTCACGCTGGCCGCCGCGGACACGAAGGCCAAAGCCTTCAAGACCGAGCACAAGACTGGTGCCAACATCGCGGCCGCCTCGGACCTCGGCACGGTCCTCGCGGAAGCGGCCAAGGCCAAGGGCATCTCCAAGGTGGCCTTCGACCGCGGCCACTTCCGCTACCACGGCCGCCTGAAGGCCTTCGCCGACGCGGCCCGGGCCGGCGGCCTCGAATTCTAATCCCCGACGACACACGCTAAGCTAGGCGACGAGACATGGCAAAAGATCGAGACGGCGGGCAGTCGGGCTACAAGGACTTCGTGGTGAAGATCCGCCGCAGCGCGTGCGTGGTCAAGGGGGGCCGCCGCTTCAGCTTCAACGCCCTCGTGGTCGTCGGGGACGAGAAGGGCCGCGTCTCCTACGGGTACGGCAAGGCCAACGAGGTCCCGCCGGCTGTCGAAAAGGCCCTCAAGGACGCCGAGGCCAACGTTAAGCGCAGCAAGCGCGTGTCGCTGCGCGGCGAGACGATCCCGCACCGGGTCGTCGGCCGGTACGGCGCCAGCAAAGTAATCCTCGTCCCGGCCGGGCCGGGCACCGGCGTGAAGGCCGGCCCGGGCGTCCGCGAAGTCTTGACGGCGTGCGGCATCCGCAACATCCTGACCAAGACGCACGGCAGCACCAACCCGATTAACCTCGTCAAGGCTGCCCTCGACGGGCTGACCCAACTGCGCTCGCGGGAAGAAGTTGCCGCGCTGCGGGGAGTGAAACTGTAATGGACTTGACTACTGTCCACCAAGGCATCCAGAAGCGCCGCCTCAAGCGCCGCGTCGGCCGCGGCCTCGGGTCCGGCCAAGGGAAGACCGGCGGCCGCGGCTACAAGGGCCAGTTCGCCAGCGCCGGCGCCCGACTCCCCGGCATCACGTTCATCGGCGGGCAGACCCCGCTGTTCCGGCGGATCCCGAAGCGCGGCTTTACGAACGGCCAGTTCGCCAAGAAGTTCAACGTCGTGAACGTCGGCGACATCGACGCCGTCTTCAACGACGGCGATGAAGTCAACGCCGACACGCTGCGGGCCAAGGGCCTGGCCAAGAAGTCCCTCGCCGGCGTCCGCATCCTCGCCGAAGGCGACGTGACGAAGAAGTTGACCTTCACTGTGAACTTCACCTCGGCCGCCGCCAAGGCGAAGATCGAAGCCAAGGGCGGCACGGTGACGCTGGTCGCCCCGCCGAAGAAGCCGGTGCGGAACAAGATGAAGCCGCCGCGGAAGCCGAAGGAAAGCTGACACGACGGCGACTGAGCAATTTTCGAGTGGCCAACATTTGTCGCGGGCGCGGGCCGGCGGCGGGTGTTGGCCACTTTTGCGTTCAGAGGCAGATAGGACTGCTGGAAATGGCGCTCTCACAACGAGGGGAATACTGGTACGGCGACTCCGGCGCCGACATCCATGAGCTTATGGCACGTCACAGGGAATCGGGCGATCCCATCGAGATCGTCCGCGACGTCATTTGCGAATGCGGGGGCCGGGTGTTCTCGGTCCAACTCGATGACGAATACCAAGAAGCGGCTTGGATATGCCGGTCTTGCGACGCCCAGTACTTATTCCACGCCAAAAGGGTGAAGGGGTATTACGAGGGCGACCCTGACGCGGACACCGAATATTGTCGTTGTCCGTGTACCCCGAAAGGGGGGTCGTACTTCGAGTTGGCAGTCGGCGTATCGCTATACACGGGGCGTGAAGATGTGGATTGGGTCTTCCTCGGGTGCCAGTGCGTCGCGTGCGGCCTAACCGGCTATCTGACGGAGTGGCACAGGGTCGAGTACCCGCACGCTGAACTGTTCTCGCACATGGCCAACAAACAAGAGGCTTGATCAACCCAAAGCCGGCTCGTTGAGTGATGGCCGTTCGCCGGCGGGGTCGGACCGTCGAAGACTCGGTCCTTTTCTGTTCGGCGGGCGCCGGCCCGTCGCCCGGGTCGTCCCCCGCCAGGCAACCGATGATGACCAGGCCGACGCGACGGCCCTGCCGTTCCCCGGCGACACGTTCGACGCGGCCGTCATGCCGCTGGTGATCTTCTTCGTCCCCGACCCGGCCGCGGGCGTCGCCGAGATGGCCCGCGTGGTCCGGCCGGGCGGCGCCGTCACCGCCTACGCATGGGACATGACGGGCGACGGCTTCCCTTACGCGGCGATGCAGGCCGAAATGCGCGGGCTTGGCGTCGCCGTCCCGCAACCGCCCAGCCCCGACGCCTCCCGAATCGACGCCTTGCCGGATTTGTGGACCGGCGCGGGCTTGGACGCCGTCGAGACGCGGGAGATCACCGTACGACGGACGTTCGCCGATTTCGACGACTACTGGGCGACCGTCCGCGGGGCGCCGAGCGCCGGAAAAAAGCTGGCGGCGATGACGCCCGCGGACCTCGCGCTTCTCCAGTCACGGATGCGCGCCCGCCTGCCGGCGTACGCCACCGGCCGCATCGCCTATGGCGCCCGGGCCAATGCGGTAAAGGGTCGCGTCCCAAACTAGTTTTGCCGAAAGTGGCAAATCGACGCGCCGGACGCCGTCGGACGACTTCGGCGGCAGCCGCGCGGGGCTTTTTCACTCATTATTCTTGACCTCCAAACGGAGACCGGGGAAGATGCACGCGGTTTGTAGGGGCGGGAGGAGCGGTCCCATCAAAAAAGGCGTTCAGGATCAAACAGGAAAATGCTGTCCAACAACAGTTGGGCAAGAGAGGGATTTTCAACGTGGATGCAAGTTGGCTTAAGCGTCGACTAACGGTCGCAGAGGCCGAGGTCGAGCACATGGTAAGCGATGCCAGGCTTGGCCCAAACCCGATTGCATTCGGGTGGGTGGCATCAGATTGGCAGGATTTGCTGGCTCAGATGCAAGTAGGCGATGAGTTGTGGGTTTACGACAGCCCGCAAGAGGACTGGGAAGAGTTGATGGGCAGCCGAGGTATCGCTTTAGTTCGCGCTGGGGTTGTGATCGACACCCTAGTGCTCCGTATGAACTGAGCGTGGCGGTTACAGTGTATCAAACTCACCTTTCAACAAGTTGCACTTGGCTGGGAACTTCAGCCGTCGTCAGGGGGCCAAAGTCGTTTCGGCGCGGAAACTGAACGGGCTGTCCGCCGCTCGGGGCCTGTAAACCGCTCGCCATTCGGGAGGAGTTCGACACATGATTCGTCGTATGTGGCCGCTCACCGTGACAGTAGTCTGCCTGGCCTCACTCAATGCGGCTCGGGCCGACGACGACAAGCCCGCCTGGGAGAAGAAGACCTACACGAACGCCAAGAAGGACCAACTCCCCTACCGGCTGCTCGCGCCCGATAAGTTCGACCCCAAGCAGACGTACCCGCTCGTCGTGTACCTGCACGGCTCCGGCTCGCGGGGCACGGACAACGAGAAGCAACTCGGCGGCGCGCTCAATCAGATCACCGCCAAGGACACCCGCAAGAAGTACCCGTGCTTCGTCGTGGCGCCGCAGTGCTCCAAGAAGGAGCCGCTGAACTACTGGGCCAAGACGGTGGACAACGGCATCGTCATGGCGATGATCAAGGACGTGGGAAAGAACCACCCCATTGACCTCAAGCGGGTTTATGTGACGGGCTTGTCCGACGGCGGCTGGGGCGCGTGGGCCCTCCTGGAGCGGTACCCGGACCAGATCGCGGCGGCGGTCCCCATCTGCGGCCGCGGCGAGCCGGCCGCCGCCGCGAAGTTCGCCGCCGTGCCGATTTGGGTTTTCCACGGGGCCAAGGACGAGACCGAGCCGGTCAAGTCGTCGCGCGAGATGGTCGCGGCGTTGAAGAAGGCCGGCGGCGGCCCGAAATACACGGAATACGCGGACGGCGGCCACAACGCTTGGGACCGCGCCTACGGGGACGCGAAGCTGTTCGAGTGGCTCTTCGCCCAGAAGCGGAAATGACGGGTCGCGGCGGCGGTAGTCGGCGGCGCGTAAGATCGCGCGGAAAAAATGCGGCGAATGCGGGCGGGCGGAGGTCGCGGAGCATCGTCGCTTTTCGCCCCCCGAAAAGTCTGGCATACCGCCCGAGGGGCCGGTCACCCGCGGGGGCGGGCCAGACTTTTCGCGGAGCGAAAAGCGACGATGCTCCGCGACCTCCGCCCGCCCGCATTCGCCGCATTTTTTCCGCGCGATCTTACGCGCCGCCGACTACCG
>JAYTTY010000624.1:0-3271 GCA_043744795.1 Zavarzinella sp.
GGAGGTTTGGCACCTCGATGTCGGCTCATCGCATCCTGGGGCTGGAGAAGGTCCCAAGGGTTTGGCTGTTCGCCAATGAAAGCGGTACGTGAGCTGGGTTTAGACCGTCGTGAGACAGGTCGGTCCCTATCTGCTACGGGCGCAAGAAACTTGAGAGGCTTCCTCCCTAGTACGAGAGGATTGGGAGGGACGTACCGCTGGTGTTCCAGTTGTCACGCTAGTGGCATCGCTGGGTAGCTACGTACGGAATGGATAAACGCTGAAGGCATATAAGCGTGAAACTTCCCTCAAGATTAGGTTTCTTTTCTTTTTGATGAAGTCTGCCGGTAGAACACCGGTTACATAGGTCAGGTGTGTAAGGCCAGCAATGGTCTCAGCTAACTGATCCTAACAGACGATCGCTTGTCCACACTTTTCTCTTTCTCGCTCTGGCGGGGCTGAATCTTGTGGTCATAAAATGCAACTAACTACCCATACCGAACCTGTACCAGATTTATGCGTCTCCCGGTGAGCTTACCCAATTGGCCACACCCGTTCCCATTCCGAACACGGCCGTTAAGCAATTGGGGCCGATGATAGTACTTTCAGTGCGAAAGTAGGTTATTGCCGGGTTTTTAAAACCACCCGCGTCGCAAGACGCGGGTGGTTTTTTTGTTCCCCTCGCCGCCCACGCGGCGTCCTTGTACCCGTCGGCCCCCGAGTCTTGTCCGGCCGACCGTTGCCTTGTTTCCACCCTGTCGGATCTCCAAGACTCGATTCGACCCGTGCCGTCGTCACCCGTTTTTTTCGGGGGCCGGCCGAAAGTACGAATCTGAATGTCTGACGAAATTGTTGACGCCTCCGCCGAGCAGACCGCTCCCGTTTCCGCGGGGCAGCCTGATGTCATCCCGTTCCCGACCGAGCAACCCGCGGTTAATATCCCGCCGACGCCCGCGCCGAATCCTTTCGATGTCTTGGGCCTCGACCCCCGGCTCGTCAAAGCCCTCGGGTATTCCGACCCGTCGCCGATCCAGCGCGAGGCGATTCCCCATCTGCTCGCCGGCAAAGATTTGATCGGCCTGGCCGGCACCGGCACCGGCAAGACCGCCGCGTTCGCCCTGCCGATCATTCACCGCATGGTCGCCGACAAAACTAAGCGGTCTGCCGTCTCGGGGATTGTCCTCGCCCCGACCCGCGAATTGGCGGTGCAAGTGGCGAAGGCCGTCGCCACCTACGGCAAGCCGGTCGGCATCGAAGTCTTGGCTGTCTACGGCGGCACCGGCTACTCCGACCAAATTCGGGCGATTCGCCGCGGCGTGGACATCATCGTCGCCACTCCCGGCCGCTGTCTCGACTTGATCCGCAAGGGCAAGCTGCCGCTCGACGGCATCTCGGCGGTCGTCCTGGACGAAGCCGACGAAATGCTCGACATGGGTTTCGCCGAGGACATCGAGGCGATTCTTTCCGAGACGCCGGCCAACCGCCAGACGATGCTCTTCTCGGCGACCATGCCGCCGCGCATCGAAGACATCGCCGCCAAGCACTTGCGGAACCCGGTTCGCATTAAAGTCGTCCGCGAAAAGACCGCGGACTCGCAGGCCCCGCAAGTCCGGCAAACGTGCTACGTCGTCAAGCGCGACTACAAGCTGACTGCCCTGGGCCGCATCCTCGACCTCGAACGGCCCACCTCGGCGATTATCTTTTGCCGCACGCGCATGGAGGCCGACGAACTCACGGAGACACTGAGCCGTCGCGGCTTCAAGCCCACGGCCCTGCACGGCGGCCTGTCCCAAGAGCAGCGCGACCGCGTGATGAAGGCGTTCCGCACCGGGGCGGCCGACTTGCTGATCGCCACGGACATCGCCGCCCGCGGGTTGGACATCCAACAGCTTTCGCACGTCGTCAATTTCGACGTGCCGCCGCAGGCCGAGGCGTACGTCCACCGCACCGGCCGCGTCGGCCGGGCCGGCCGGGCCGGGGTCGCCATCACACTGGCCACGCCGAGCGAACAGCACCAACTCAAGTACATCGAACGCGAGACCGGCCAGAAAATCGAACTGGCCAAGGTGCCCACGGTCGAGCAACTGCGGAACGCCCGCGTCGCCCACACCGCCGAAGTGCTGCGGGAAGCCCTGACTGACACGAACTTCACCGCCGACCTGCGCGGCATGCTCGGCGCCCTCTCGGAAGAATTCTCCCTGCAAGACGTGGCCCTCGCCGCCGCCCGCATCCTCAGCCGGCCGACGCGCGAGGAGGACGACATCGAAATCCCCGACGCCCAGGCCCAGTCCCGCACGGACCGCCCGCGCTCCGGCCCCGGCAACAGCAGCTTCGGCGGCCCCGGCGGCGCCGGCGGCAATCGCGAACGGGCGCGGGCCGGCGGACGCCCGACCTCGAAAGGCATGGCCAAAGTCTTCTTCGGCATCGGCCGCGACGCGGGGGTAACGCCGCGGGACTTAGTCGGCGCCATCGCCAACGAAGTCGGCATCCCCGGCAAAGACCTGGGCCAGATCGACGTGACCGACCGCTTCGCCCTCGTCGAAGTCCCCGCCGACGTGGCCGATTATGTGGTGGAAGTGATGCAAGGCAGCCGCATCCGCGGCCGCAAAGTCCACGTCCGCCCGGACCGCCCGCCGCGCAATTAAGGGCGGCCGCGGCGCATCGTCGCTTTTCGCCCCGCGAAAAATCGTCCTCCCACCCATTAAGCCAGTCGCCAGTGGGCTGAGGTCAGACTTTTCGCGGGGCGAAAAGTGACGATGCTCACGCCCGGCCTCCTTGCCCCCGGACTCTTCCGAGGGTTGGGGGCGCGCCCGCCTTTTTTTTCTTCTGGCATTCCCGCCATAATTCTCCGAGAATCACACCAAAGATCTCGGCCCCGGCGTCGTTAGCCCCCTCAGCCTCGGATCGCTTTCCGCTCGACCATCCGGGGCGGCGTCGGGGATTCCATTCCGAATTCCATAAAGGGTGAACGTCACATGATTCGCATAACGGCTCTTTGCGTGGCCCTCCTCCTGGCCGGGGCGGGCGCGGCCCAAGAGGCCCGCAACCGCTCGCTGGAGGACGCGGTCGCCCTGCTGGCGAAGGACATCAAGGAGGGCCTCGGCGGCGCTAAGGATCACGAATTTATTAACTGTCCCATTTGGTCGGAATCGTGCGGGATGGCACGATAGTTCCAGGCGGGGAGTTCTTCGTCAAAGCGGATTTTCATCGTGTCGCGGTATTCCTTCGGGTAGCCTTCCTTCAGCGGATAGTCGCCCGCCAGCACATGCACCGTGGTTTTCAAGCCTTTCTT